>DATLDN010000102.1:0-33676 GCA_035525855.1 Gemmatimonadaceae bacterium | reverse complement strand
GTCGTCTGCGGTCACCGGCGTGGGAACCGTCACGTTTGCGTACATCCCCATGTCGCTTACTTCGGGAACGAACGGCTCCGAAGCATCGTCCTCTACGTGCGGCGCCTTGAAGCTGATCGACAGCGCGAAGGGCTTTCCCTTCGGCTGAGTATCGAGAAATGAAATCGCCTGCTTACTTTGCAGGCGCGTAAGGTGAATCGGATTTCCTGCGCTATCACGGGTCATGTAATCGCCCTGACCCGGAAATCCCCGCCAGTAGTCGAACATGTCGGCGGGAGGATTTTCTCCCACGCCGAATTTTCCAATGAAACCGGTGCGATATCCTGCTGCTCTCAACAATGCAGGATACGTTTGCGCTAGCTGGGCCGGCGTGAAGTCCGTTGTGAAATCGATTATGCCATGCCGGCTCGCATACTCACCTGTAAAAATCGACGCTCGGCTAATCGCACAAACGGGAGTGGTGACATACGCGTTTCTAAAGGAAAGGCCCTGTCTCGCGAGTGCATCGAGATTGGGCGTTTGAATTATCGTGTTGCCTGCGGACCCGGTTACATCCGATCGCTGATCATCAGCGAGGAGAAAGATGATGTTCGGCCTGGTGACCGGTGCGTCGTCGGGGGCAGAGGCGACCGATGCATTTGTGAGCTTGTCTCCCGAGCACGCAAATGCGGCGATTGCACCGACGGCGATCGCAAGCAAACGTATCGATTTTTTATTGGCGATTGAGGCGAGACCTGAGCCCATTCCAGCACTGATAAAAAGGAAGACGTCTTTTCGGTTGGAGAAGACGTCTCTAGGGCAAGAAAGTAGCCGTCAATATACATATGTATCCTCCAACGTGCGAAAGATTTATCGCAGTCCCCAATTCAGGGAGCGCTGTATCCGTATAAGGATGCCAGAGGGACGAGGCGATATACGGTTCCGTTCTTATCGCCGACTTTCAGCTGACTCTCCCAAACAACGGCCCCATCAGGACTCACTTCGACAATCCGGCCCGCGAGTGCAAAGGCGACCCAGGTATCACCAGTCGTTAGTCTGTCCACGCAGCCGACGAAGGGCGTATAAATCGCCGGGGTGTGCCGGTATTCCCACACCATCGTCGCGGTCTTCGCAGCGTGATCGAGCTTGTATTCGACTGCGCGTGTTTCCTGGTCATCCTTACCAGTGCCGTTGTCGTAAACGAGCAGGTTTCCATTCGACAGGATTTTAGGCGAGTGCTGCTTTTTGAATCCGTTGTCAGGATCACCGACGAAGGTGTAGTCGCCTTTCGCGCCTCCGATCCGCCATAGAACTTTTCCGGTCGACGCGTCGATGTCCGTTATCTGATCCAGATTCCTCCATGACACGAGATAGTTGCCATTCAGATCGAACGAGAATGCGTTCGGATGATCGAAGTCAGTCGGATCCCGCGTGGCTTTTGCACCTTCATCGCCGACCCATTCATCGATTCCGATGTTGTCCCATGCACTCCAGACGAATTCAGGTCCGCCGGTAACGCTCCGGCGAACGAGCTGATGACCGGCGAGCTGAACGCTCTCGCTTCCGCCGAGCGATGTGAGATCTGTCTCGTGCATATCGAACGTGAAAAAACTCGCTTTCATGTTCGCGCCGGTTTCACTCAGACGAAATTCATGGTCGTCCATGTAGTAGCCGGCCGGCGCTTCATACTTGCGAATCTCCTTACCCTGCGGAGTCACCTCGACGTAATAGCCGGGAAGTGGCTGAAATCCATTCGTGTTTCCGATGAACGCTGTAATGTTTCCGTTGGGTTGCATCACCACGTTCGACACCTGTAGCCCGTCAGTCTCGAAGTGGTGATACCACGCGATGGCGCCAGTCGGATCGAAGATGACAGCGTACGCGGAGCTGTTATTCGCCTGTGTCGCGGTCGCTGTATAAAGCGCTGTCGATCCGCTTATCACTTCGAGCCTGAACCCGACGAGATCAGCAGGTAGAGGCGAAGTCGTAAAGCTCGCACTCTCGGAGTTTTTTGCGACGCCACCTTTGTATGATGTCGCGAGATAACTGTACGTCGCGGCAGGCTTGAGACCGAGCAGCGTGATCGTGTCGGTGCCGACATGTCCCGGCCGCGCCGGAGAGTACAGAACGTTGCCACCAGTCCCCTGATAGGAGATGCGAATGGAGTCCGGCGCTGTTGCGACGTCAAAAATAATTTGCGCCGACAAAACGTTATCCGGAGATTCTGGCGGGACTGCCTTGAAGGATGTGGCGATTGGCACAACGATTGGCACAACAGGTACGGGTGGAACGGGATCGATGATCTCAGTTCCACAGCCGGCAGCTAATCCAGCTCCGGCAGCAAGACATCCGACTGCAACAACCTTGCGGATATTCATGCGATTAATGCTCTCTCTCACTACGCGGCAATCGGTGTTGCTGTTGACCCTAAGTGGCAACACTTGGTAGACGCTATTCCCTTAAAACCCGGCTCATTTGTTACTACGGAGAAACTGGGCAAATACCGACATTCCCAGGTTAGACGCCTCAAACCGGCATTGATTAAGGCTTTGATTCATTTGAGAGTGACACGGGTATGCATATTGACTCGTACTGTGAGATAGAGCATGCCTACTCCGATCAGAGATTTCATCGCCGGCCGCATCAGCGGCGGGCGGCGCGCCGTGGAGACCATAGAAACGCGACGCAGCTTTGCTGACGTCATTCTTCCTCCACGTACGCGTGCAGCGCTCGATGAAGCGCTGAGCCTCGTTCGCAGCCACGAGCTCATCTTCACCCAATGGGGACTCGGCGAGCGTCATTCGAGCGGTCTGGGCCTCGCATTCAACTTCGCAGGCCCACCTGGCACCGGAAAAACGATTTGCGCCGAGGCTATTGCGACGGCGCTTGGAAAGAAGTTGTTGTCGGTGCGGTATTCCGAAATGGAATCGATGTGGGCCGGGGAGACACCGAAGAACGTCGCTGCTGTTTTCAGAATGGCGGGTGAGCAGGACGCAGTGCTCTTCTTCGACGAAGCCGATGCAATTGCCTCGCGCCGATCGACTGGATCGACTCAGGGATACCAGCGCGAGTCGAACACCGTGGTGAACGTTCTATTGAAAGAACTGGAAGCGTTCAATGGCGTCGTGATCTTTGCAACGAACCTGGCGGTGAATTTCGATCCCGCATTCGAGCGTCGCATTCGAACTCACGTGTTGTTCGAGATGCCTGGCGTAGAGGAGCGGCAGAAGATCTGGATGGTACAGATTCATCCGTCAAAAACACCGCTCGCCGATGACGTGGATTTTCGCGCTTTGGCAGAGCGATATGCCGTGAGCGGCGGTGATATCAAGAACGCCGTCTTGAAAGCGGCGACCATTGCAGCGGCGTCACCTGGCATGAATGACACGAAGCGAATAACTCAGGCCCAGCTCGAGCGTGCGATGGAGGAGGTTGTCGCGGGGAAGGGAGTAATGCAGCAATCTCTTTTTCCTGAAGAAGCCGAGTCGAGTGAAGATCGCCTGATGCGCGCCATTGAAGCCGCTGAATCTCGTTGGCAAAAATCTGCGCAGGTTGCGATTCTGCTCGGCGGCGGTGCCGCCGTGCTCGCGCTCATTGCTGCGGTGATCGCACTCGTCCGATAGGCATTCGGGAAAGGCTGACGTATATTCGCGGCCCACCTCCCTTCCAAAAAAATGCGAAAGCTCTCCCGTTCGGCAATCGGTCTATTCGGGCTGATTGCGATTTCGACTTTCTCGATTGCGCGTGCCGGTCAGCGGATTCCGTCGCGCTACCTCTATGTATGGGCCGGCACTTCGATGGATACGCTTCACGCCGGTGTGGACATGATGACCGTCATCGATGCAAATCCTGATAGCAAGACGTATGGAACCGTTCTCGCCGCGCAGGTTGTCGACTCTGGATTTATGCCTCATCACATTGAGTACGTGCTTCCGGCGAAGGGTGCACTGTTCGCGAACGATTTCACTGGCAACAAATCGTTCATGATCGACTTCAGCAATCCGTTGCATCCGCGATCGATGGGTCGCGTCGCGAAGGTCGAAGGCGCAAGAAAGTTTCACACGTTCATGCGGATGCCTAACGGGCATATCATTTCCACGTACCAATTCGGCGACGGTAAAATCACCGGCGATCCAGGCGGAATTGCAGAATTTGATGCCCAGGGAAAGCTCATTCGCAGCGCGTCGTCCCGTGACGCCGCATTTCCAACTGCGCGTATTCGCACTTATGGACTTACGCTGGTGCCGAAGCTCGATCGGGCTGTGACGACGAGCTCACCAATGGACAATGAGGTTGTTGCGGATGTGATTCAGATATGGCGTCTCTCTGATCTCAAACTGTTGCACACGATTCAGCTCGAGAAGATGAGTGGCGATTCAGCGCAGCGTTATCCATTCGAGGCGCGAACGCTGGACGACGGATCGGTACTGATGAATACCTACATGTGCGGATTCTATCACCTCACGAATCTCAGTGGATCTCCGAAAGTCACGCGTGTGATGACGATGAAGGCGCCCGAAAATATTGGATGCTCGGTCCCGATCATCTCGGGAAAGTTCTGGATCATGCCCATCGCTTACGCTCATCGTTTTGCTACAGTCGATATTTCGGATCCCGATCATCCCAAGGAAGTCGCATCGTTCAAAACCGATTCGACGTTTTATCCCCACTGGATATCCGCCGATCCGCGCAGCGACCGTGTCGTTTTCACCGAGCAGGGTGATGGTCCACCGATGATTTATGTCGCGCACCTCGACCGCGCGACAGGACGCCTGTCGCTTGACGAGAAATTTCGTGATCCGGGCTCGTCGAAGCCGGGTGTCAGTTATCGCCGAGACGCGTGGCCCAATGGAATCAAGGGGATGGCGATGCCGCACGGGGCTCTCTTCGTTCCTTAGCACAACCTTCCGTCGTAGATGCCGTTGGAGCACCTTCAATGTCTATGAGAAAAACTTTTGGGATAACGGTCGTAGCGCTGGCTATCTCAGCATGCGCGGGGCGAATGACGCCCAATGCAACGGGATCCTCGACCTATGATGTAATCATCGAAAACGGCAAAATCGTCGATGGAACCGGCAACGCATGGTTTTTCGGCGATGTGGGGATCACCGGCGACCGCATCGCGAAAGTCGCTCCGTTCGGAGCGCTGAAAAATGCGAGTGCGAAACGACGAATCGATGCAACCGGAATGGTCGTCTCCCCCGGATTCATCGATATCCAGAGCCACTCGTGGGATGCACTTCTCTGGCGTGACGGGCGAGTGATCGGAAAAGTCGCACAGGGTGTCACAACGGAGATACTCGGCGAATCGACGACGCCTGCGCCGCTAAACGCGCACATGGATTCGCTCGAAGAGATTCCCGATACGCTCACTCGTCTGGCTGCGCTTCATAAGACATTTCACGGCGATCATGGATTCGGTGCGTGGCTCGACGCAATGGGCGCGCACGGAAATTCAGTGAACGTCGGTTCGTACCTCGGCGCATCAACCGTGCGTGCGTATGCGAAGGGACAAGCGGCCGGCCCTGCAACTGCGGCCGAGCTCGACACGATGCGCGCAGTGGTGCGTCGCGCGATGGCGGACGGTGCGTTCGGCGTGTCGAGCGCGCTCATCTATCCGCCGGGGAGTTACGCGACAACGACTGAGCTGATCGAAGAAGCAAAAGCGATGTCACCGTACCACGGATCGTACATCACGCACATGCGCTCGGAAGACGATTCGCTCTTTCAGGCGATGGACGAAGCATTTCGAATCGCGCGTGAAGGAAATATTTCCCTCGACATTTATCATCTGAAGGCGGCAGGTCGCGCGAATTGGCCGAAGGCTCAGGGAATGGTTGCAAAGATCGACTCCGCGCGAAATGCAGGATTGGATGTCGCGGCGACCATGTACCCGTACGCAGCGTCAGGGAACGGACTCGATTCGTGCTTTCCTGATTGGGCTGCGGAGAATGGAAAGCTGATGTCGAATCTGCGCGATCCTGCGATTCGAAAACGAATTGTCGACGAGATGGTCAAGAACGGATTGTGCGATCCGGAGCGTTACGCTGTCATCTCGATTGTTGGATTCCGAAAGCCCGAGCTCAAGAAGTACGAGGGATGGAATCTCACTCAGGTGGCGAATGACATGAAGATCAGTGGGCCTGATGCAGTGATCGAGCTCACGCTCGCCGAGAATAACCGGTTGTCGAAGATCAACTTCAGCATGTCCGAAGAAAATGTTTCGATGCAGCTGAAGCAGCCGTGGGTCGTGATTGGCAGCGATGCGGGCGGGCAGAACCCGGATAGTGCACGTGGTCTCACGCACCCTCGCGCGTACGGGACGTTTGCGCGCATTCTCGGGAAGTACGTGCGGACTGACCATCTGCTGACATTGGAAGACGCTGTGCGAAAGATGACAGGAGCTACCGCCGCCCGATTGAAGCTTCGCGATCGTGGATTATTGCGCGAAGGTTTGTATGCAGATGTTGTGGTGTTCGATCCTGCAACCATTCGCGACGTCGCGACGTTCGAGAAGCCGCACCAATTATCGGTTGGCGTAAAGCACGTTCTCGTGAATGGTGTCGCGGTGTTCAGCGACGGACGTCATACGGGAGCTACGCCGGGGAAAGTTGTCCGTGGCCCCGGCTGGACAGGCCCCTGACCTAAGTTTTCGGAGCTCCGACTCCGCTGTGACTGTGCGAAGCGGGAATCGCGGCGACAACAGCGGCAAGAAAACAGGCGCCCGCCGCGATTTCCGCGGCAAGCATACCTGACCCGGTGAGATCAACGCGTGCTCCGGCTAGAGCCGCGAGCGCGGAACCGGCGTTCGACCGGACGAGGGTAATCCCAGCACCGATTGCTAATGCGGCTATCACGAAAGGCGCCGCGGTCCAAACGCCGGCGGTGCGCATGCGCAGGGCGGCGATCCCGATCGTCGTGAACGCAAGGCCAGCAACGATGAACCACTTTGCGCGCGCGAGCTTCACAAAGTTGTCCTCTCCGCCAATCGCGGGAGCGCACGCGTCGAGTCGCTGGTTCCATGTGCACTTCGTCTGCGTCGACTTTGTCGTCATGTCAGACACGTGCTTCACTCCAAAAAGACCCACGTCATAGTGATCAGGCCGAATCGGAAAAAACCCCGCTGCCCATGGAGTTACGAGGGACCAGGCAGTCGCCAGGATGGCAACGACGGCGAACGCGGAAATCAGGAAATGCCGTTTCATAAGAGTACGGTGCTTGGGGAAGGCTCCTAGAGGCAACAATCGGGCAAGCGCCGGAAAAATTCACTACCTCTATCCGGTACCGGAACGTATTTTAGGGCGCCATGACCAGCTTCGAAGAGCAGGTAAAAGAGTCTTTATCCCACGCTTACGATATCGATCGCGAGCTCGGTGGCGGAGGCATGAGCCGCGTCTACGTTGCGACCGATCGGTCGCTCGGCCGAAAGATCGTCATTAAGGTCCTTTCACCCGAGCTGACTGAAAGTGTCAACCGGCAGCGGTTCAAGCGCGAGGTCCAGGTCGCTGCGCAGCTTCAGCACCCGCATATCGTCACCCTTTTGTCGGCCGGCGATGATGGGAATATCATTTACTACACGATGCCGTTCATCGAGGGCGAGTCCATGCGATCCGCGCTCGAGCGAGGACCGCAGTCGGTCAAGGACGTCATCCGAACTTTGTACGACGTTGTCGACGCACTCGGCTACGCGCATGCGCACGGCGTCATTCATCGAGACATCAAGCCGGCAAATATTCTCAAGTCCGGAAACCACTCGCTCGTTACCGACTTCGGAGTAGCGAAAGCTCTTAACGCCTCCATGCCGTCGTCGGGAATGACGTCGACCGGAATGGCGATTGGTACGCCAGCGTACATGGCGCCGGAGCAGCTTGCCGGCGATCCAAGCGCAGATCATCGCATCGACATTTACGCGGTTGGACTGTTCGCATACGAGCTGTTGAGTGGACATTCGCCGTTTATCGGAGCCACGCCTGCGGCAGTGATGGCTGCTCTGCTTACGCTTACTCCGAAGCCGCTGACCGAAGTCCGGAAGGACGTTCCGAAGCGTTTGTCCGAGATCGTAAATCAGTGTCTCGCGAAAGATCCTGACGATCGTCCGCCAAATGCCGACGCAGTGCTGGTCATGCTCGACACGGTTGCAACCGCGTCAGGCGAAGTGAGAACGCGAGAACATCGGGTACCGACGAAACAAATTCCGACGGTACAAAAAAATAATCCTGCGCTCGCCCCGACCCTTGCAGTCGAGACTTCGAAGAAAAAGAAGCAGAGGGAAGAAGTAGAGGAGTATGAGCCGGCGGCCGGTGGCGGAAAAGGCAAGTGGGTCCTTGCTGCGCTGGCGCTTCTCATCATTGTATCCGGGATTGGCTACGCGCTAACTAAACGTGGCGGCGGCTCGGCAAACGCCGCCGCTTCAGCCAGGCAGCCGGCCAATACCGAGCTCGCGGCGAATGCGCCGGGTGGAGCGGGCGGAGCGGGTGGCGCTGGTGGTGTCGGCGGGGCCGGTGGAGCAGCAGCCCAACCCGTCGCGGTTCCCGTAATGACCGCAGCCGATTCAATGAGGATCGCCAACGCAGTTCGCGAGCAGATCCTGAAGGCGGCGGCTGCCGAAGCGAAGAAATCCGGTCAGGCTGCGCCTGTGATCAGCGACCAGGCGATGAAGGCAAAAGTTGCGAAGCAGATCGCGGATTCAATCACCACGGCGAAGAATCAAATCGCTGCCACTGCAGCGGCAGCCGCGGCAGCTGCGCCTGCACCAGCACCCGCTCCCGCACCCGCACCGACTCCCGCGCCAGCGGGAAAGAGCCGGCTTTCGATTGCAACGCCGGCTGCCTATGAGCAGGCAAACGTCAACACGTATTCGAAAGCGTTCAATGACGCTCTGCGTGCCGCGCTCGCCGACAAGGATGCGCTGTCACTCGTAGATGGAGACGGCGATGGGGACCTTGTTGTTACTCCGTCATACTCCGGTACCGGTGACACCGTCACCGTGAAAATCACCGTCCGTGACGTGCGAAAGAATACGGCAGGTATTCGCGTGTTGTCGGCGAAGGTGATGCCCGCGTATCCGCAGTATTACGTAGATGCCGTCGTCAAGGCTGTTGTGAAAGTTGTCGACGGGATGTCTCACTAAGGTTTTTGTCTTAAAGAGAATCGAGCTCGCTCCGGAATGTTCGAGCGACGCTCACCCAGTCGTAATGCTCGCGCGCGATGCGCGCTAACTCCTCTTTGTACTGCGGTGCAATTCGCAACGCGCGTGGAACCTGACGCACCAGATCTTCAGTAGTCGTCTCAACACCGAGCTTCATGGTTTCGCCAACTTCCGGCGGAAGATCTTTCGTGACTGCGTCGATGCTTGCCGCCATTCCGGCGAAATAGGTACCGAGTGGAAAACAACCCGACGCGAGCGATTCAAGGAAGACAAGGGGGCCGGCTTCGCGCACCATAGACGGAAAAACACCAACATCGCAGCAGGGAAATAGAAATCGGAGCTCGCGATGGGTGAGATATCCGGTGAAGATGACTTTGTCTTCAGGAATCACGAGCTCGCGGATGCGTGACTGCAGTGGCCCTCGGAGCGGTCCATGTCCCACGATTATCAAACGCAGATCGGGAACCTCCTCGAGGAGCTTCGGCATCGCTTCCACGACGTGCTGAATTCCCTTTGCGGAAATGAGACGGCCGGTGAAGAGAAGAACGGGATCGTCGATCCATTTCACTTTTCGCAGTTTTTCCTCGAGATCCGCATCGGGCAATTTCGATTCGTATTCACCGACGGCTGCGCGCGGCGAGCCGTCGAGCGCCTTCTCGAGCAGTGCTATCTCCTGCGCCCGCTTCTCATGTGAGAGCGGATCGAACTGCGATGTATCCACGCCGAGGTGCAACTCGACGAACTTCGACTGAATATTTGGAAGCTCACTGAAAACGGTGGTCATGCGATCACGCATTTCCTTGCCAATCGTGAATACGCGGGCGCAATCGACGAGTGCAGATGATGCGTAGTGTTTAAAGCGCTCATCTTTTTTGACAGCGTACTCGATATCACTTCCGTGCGGCATGATCGTGAAAGGAATACCGGTTTCGCGACTCACGCGTTGCGCGACAACGGGCATCAGCACCGCGTGGTTTGCATGAATTGCTGTGATGTCATTGTCGGCAACGATCCGTCGAACCACCGCGACATTCCGCTCGATGTACAGCTCGATGTCGGCGTCATTCAGTTCCATCATTGGGACGACGTTTTCAAATTCCTCGTATTTGTCGCGGACGAAAACGGGAAGTGTGCTGCCTATCTCCGGTTGATGGAGAATGCAGTTACCGCTAAACGGTGTATCCCGCTTGAACGTTTGCTCGACTGCACCTGAAAGCTTGTGCCGGTAAGCTTCGCCGATCGCTTCGTAACGATCGGGATGATTCTCCTGACAAACGAGATGAACTGTTTCACCGCGCTTTGCGAGCGCCGTTATTATCGAGCGTGTCCAGAGATTGCTTCCCGATCCTTCCAGAAGCCAGGCATGGAGTAGACAAATCATGACTTGAGGATAGTAACAGCGCCTATGGTTCTCTGGAACGGAGGCGCATAAGCTTTGCATCGCATAAAATCGGAGAAACAGTAATGGAGTACGAACATCGCCAGCGTGCGGGACGCCCGGAGTACATGGCGCTCGTACTAAGGGCCGCCGAATTTGCGGCGCTCAAGCATCAGGATCAGCGAAGAAAAGGCGAGAGTGAGCGCCCGTACATCGGTCATTGCATCGAGGTCGCGCGCATGATCGCGGAGATAGGTAAGAGCGACGACCCGACGATTCTTTCGGCGGCGATTCTTCATGACACGCTCGAGGATACCGAGACAACACGTGAGGAGCTGGCTCAAATATTCGGTGAGAGAATTACCGATTTCGTCGTGCAGGTGACCGATGACAAATCACTGAAGAAAGGCGAACGCAAAAAACTTCAGGTCGAGCATGCGCCGCATTTGTCACCTGGTGCCAAACTGATCAAGATTGCGGACAAGATCAGTAACGTGCGTGAGATTGCGAGTGATCCGCCGAAAGGTTGGGATAACAAGCGCCGCGAGAAGTACTTCAAGTGGGCGAAGGAGGTGGTGGATGCGCTCGGAACCGTGAATGCCGACCTCCAGAAAGAATTCGAGCAAACGCTCGAAAAGTCACGCGCGACCCTATAGGGAACATCGATCGCCGATCAGCGAGTAACACAGACTGACAGGTTAGGCGTTCTCGACATTCTGCGCGGGATCGCGCTGCTCGGAATGTTTCTCGTGCACTTCAGTGAGCGATCGTACGATACGACCGGCGTAGGTGACATCTACAAATGGATCGTCTACCTCTTTTTCGAAGAGAGATTCTGGGCGATGTTCGGAATTCTCTTCGGAGTTGGATTCGCCATCCAGTTCCGCCGCGCGGAAGTACGTGGTGACCGGTATTTCGCAAAGTATTTGAGGAGGATGGCGGCGCTCGCTGTGTTTGGGTTCATCGCGCACGGCGTGTTTGGATTCAACGTTCTTCTTGGATATGCGGCGTGGGGAATTCCGTTGATTCTCTTTCGGAGAATGTCGGTGCGCGCGCTGCTTGTCGCGGTGATCCTGAGTGCGTCGTCAGGGACTATCTATGGCCTGGCGAGAAACTTTTACGGCGGTGCAACGAAGGGGGCGATCGCTTACCAAGCCGAGCGGGATGCAATTCGCGCGCGCGATTCACGGTTTCTTGAACAGAATACTGCGGCCCAGAAGTCTAAAAGTTACGCAGCCGTGCTCAGCGCGCGGCTTCAGCACATGCGCTGGTTTTACGCGCAGTGGTTTTCATTTCTTCCGGTAAATACTCTAACTCTTTTTCTACTTGGTCTGCTCGGGCTACGTCTTGGAATCTTCGATCGGCCGGAAGAACACCGTCGACTGATTGTGGGTTTGATGATGTTTGGGGTTGTCTCGTGGGCGGTGACGTGGTGGGTTGTGAACGATGGATACGGATTGCTTCGCACCATGTGGCTGACGTTCACCTACATGGGCGCCGTGTTGTTACTCGTCGCGCGTGACCGGCGGTGGCTCGATCGGTTATCTGCTTTCGGTTATGCGGGGCGGATGGCGTTGACGAATTACATGATTCAGATCGCGGTCATCGATCTCCTTTTTTCCGAGTATGCGCTGGGGATCCGGATTCATCCGCTCGTGGGATGGGCTCTCGCCGTGAGTTTGTTTCTTCTCGATGTGGTGGTGAGCAAGTGGTGGCTGTCGCGTTATCGCTTCGGCCCGTTCGAGTGGATATGGCGATGTGTAACTTATTGGCGAGTCGAACCGTTGAGATTTCAAACGGCGTAAGACGCCGAAAATTGAGGCTACCAGGAAAAGGAGGCGCGTATGGCTGGCCAGGGATCTACCGGAAACGTTGTTGCCGCACTGTGCAGCTTCTTTGTGCCGGGATTAGGGCAGCTGCTGCAGGGGCGTCTTCTGATGGCGATTACTCAGTTCGTGCTTGCCGGGATACTGTGGTTTTTCCTCCTGGGCTGGGCGGTGCATCTCTGGTCGGTTCTGGATGCAGCGTTATGGAAGGGAAGGAGCTAGTTCTCCTGGCTCGCTGAGTCGAGCGCAGCTGCCTGCGTTGCACCGGCATCGGATGCACCAAGTGCGCGCGTCACAACGGGCGCTCCCGGTAGTGAGGAGGCGCCGAGCACGCTGTCTTTTTCGCGTTGGCTCATCCGTTCGCGCGGTTTGAAATCGGCCGGCTTGTTGTCGCACGCCGTCAGTACGATTAGCCCCAGCAGAAGAATGCGCTTCATGTTCGCTGGACGTCTCGGATCGGCGTTTAGTAACGCGACTTCACTGTCTACCCGGGTGACGCGGCTCAAGTCCTAAAGGGTATGACTATCAACCAGCGGGTCGAAAGTGTGCCCGAGCGCGCGGCGGCACGGTGATTTGCGCTAATCGAATTCCCAAACTGCGGGCGCCTGATCCTCACCAACTCGCCCGACCGTTATTTCCGCTCTCGCGTAACTCTCGCCCTTTACCGGGGCTCCGGCGATCCTGCGCAAGAATGCGATCTGACCGAGATGCGTAAGCGAATCTGCGATCGGTCCCTGAAATATTAGCTCGGGTGTTCTGCCAAGCACCGCATCCGAAGCGACATATGCGTCGAGCTTCGCCAGTGCGGCGAAAAATCGCGCGACGTCCGCGTCCCAGTGAGCGGGTTGAGACTCTGCGTATTTATGCTCCCCGCGCGCGAGCCAATTCGCCCAATCGTACAAATCGCAAATGTGCGCGAGAATTTGCCCAGGCGTGCGGCTCGTCTCGCCGACGCCGAACATGGAAAAACCTGTAGGCGCACCCGTTAAGATTTTTCGCGCGCGATAGGCAATAGTTGCAAGCGTGTGCCGCAGCATCTCACGCTTTCCGGCCTCGAGCGGCTCCGACGACTCGTCATTCATATAGTAGTAATCTCATCCGTTTAGCCGGGTTACCGACACCACAGGGATTCCCGACACGAACCGCACGGTAACGTTCCACGGATTACAGCAAACTTCGCAATCCTCCACGTATTCCTGAAAGCTTCCACTGCCCGGATCCACGGAAATTGCTACTGATTCACCGCAATATGGGCATACGGCACTGGCCGACGTATCGGCGGTCCCGTCGCCGGTAGGAAATTCTTCGTCGAGGTATTGATCGTCGTCTGAGATATGAAAATCCGATATGAGTCTCAGAAAAGATAAGGCGAAATCAAAACGCGCCTCTCTGAGGAGGCGCGTTGACTATGCTTAATCCGCTGACGCGATCTCGAGCGGCTCGACGAGCCGCGCAGTAATTAGTCCGCCACTCGGCACACACTTGTTGACGTTTCCACTTTGACTGGCGACAACCGCACCAGCAGCAGCTCCGCCAACAGCGCCGATAACAGTCGATCGCGTATTCCGTCCAGCAACACGACCCACCCCTGCGCCGAGCAACGTTCCAGTCGCTATCTTCGCGAGATCACTTCCGCGAGAGCTCGAGCGCACTTTGTCGAATTGTGCAGACGTAACGCGAGAGCTCACAGGATAAGTGTGACCGCTGAACGAAACGGATTCGATCTCCAGTCCCATTCCAAGGTCGTTCGCGTCACGTGAGCGCGGCGCAACAGAAGAAATAACCGCGGTCGCGGTCGCACCCTTTGGAATGATGGCTCCATTCGAGCCAACAACATCATTCACCAGATGCGTCTCGAATCGATCGCCGACGCTCGCCTTGTTTGTGCACACCTTCGGCGATGACGCAAGCGTTAGCTCAGAGCCCGAGCTGATGAAAGCATGAGCTCTTCGTGTTGAAGAACTTCTCGACGATTGCGTTTGCGCCGGGCCAACGGACGAAGCAACGGACTCGGCTGAGACGATGTCTGACGGAGCGCTTGTTCTCGCGTTCGTGCGAGCGCGACGAGTGGACCCTGTGGATTTGCCCGATGATTGCGCAACTCGACGCGACCTCGAAGCATCTCGGACACGAGTGGTGGTCCGAACAATTCGTCGTGATGCACGACTCGATCGTGTAGATCGAACTGCGGGTTGAGAAGCGAGCGTCGCGCGGTTGGAAGACTTGGGGCTCGCGGGCTTTGAAGATGTGGAGGTTCCCGCTGCCGCAGCAGCTGGCGCAGCTACCCTCATAATGTCCTGCGGACCGAGGTATTGATCTCCCGTTGGCGTGGGAGCGAGCTGCAGTGACGTGTCTTGCGCGAGAGCATCGACTGTGGGGACCGTCGCAACTTTTTCGTTCTTGTCCTTCCCGCATGCGGCTGCTGCAACAGCGAGCGCCACCGCGGACGAACGGAAATATCTCGTCATGTGGGATTACCGGAAAACGTTGTAAGGGGTGCTGATCACACCGCGCTCATCGGGAGTACGCGGGACTTGCGACGATCCGGGCTTGAACTGCCTATGTGTTATACCCCTTCAATAAAAGGAGGTCCCGCGAAATCGAATCCTGCGACGCGGATAGGGGAGACGAACGACTACGGACTAACCCATCGGGTTTTGGGTCAATAGTTCTCGGCCGTCAGCTAGCGGGTTTCCAGTAGTGGGGTTTTACCGACTACTGATTACTCGAAAGCCGACGGCCGAGAACTATTGACCCAAAACCCGATGGGTTAATCAGAGCGCTATCGATTCAACCAATACGACACCTTGATCAAGAACGTATTCGCCGGATGAAGGTCGAACAGATCCCCGAGATCTCCCCTGAAATTCTCGTCACCTTCATGCGGCAGGAATCCCTGACGTCCTGAGTTCCATACCGCAAACAACGTCGAGCCCGGCTTGTACTCCCAACGGAATACAACGTTCGACTGAAGCTGACGGAAATTGAATCCGCCCGGATCGCTCGTTACCGAGGGATTATTGAATGCCGCGTAACGATCGTCGTAATTATCCGCGCGAGGATTCGACGACAGCTGGCGGACGTTGCTGTACGTCCCCTTCGACACGAACGGCTGCAAGTATGTCTGCAGCGAAACGTCGGGCGTGAATGTGTAGTTGAATCGCAGCGTCGCGGACGTCGTGTGCTGATCGAGATGCGCAAATGTGTAATGCAATCCGGACGCATCGGAAAATCGTCCGTAGAACTGATCATCGGTGACGTTGTGATTCCAGCTCATCGACAAAGACGAGCTGAATTTGCCGAGCATCTTGTAGTTGATCTCGGGATCGAGGCTCAAAGAGTGATTTCTTCCGTCCGCGCCACGGAAGTAGCTCATGTTCCAGTACGGCGTCACCGACCTGCGATCATCGCCGCCGATGGAAAGCCATGGGTTCATGTAGCGATCCTGGCGAACCGCCGGGCCGCCTCGCGCTGCGCGATCGTCGAAAGTCGTACCGAGCTGGCCGAGCGTTCCGCCGAAGTGCAGACCCCAATTGTTCTTGAAGGTCGAGTGCGTGTTGAAGTTATATGCACGCTCGAGAGGCAATCCATCCGACGTCCAGTATTGCCACCAGTTGTTGTTGAGTTGAAGCCGGTTCGTGTACTTCCGCTGCTTGCGATCGAACAATCCCGCCCACGTGCTCCATGACACCTGGTCGGCGCGGCGAAGGAAGCCGATGTCGTTGATGTCGAAACCGGGCGAGCGCCGCGAGTACGCGCTCTCGAACATCAGATTTTGACCACTGATCTTGCCGAATTTGAACTCCTCTGCATTTCCGCTGAGAGAAGTGCGGCTGGAATCAAGCGGAAGGTCTGCATCGGGACGCTGGAAGTTGTGCACTCCATTTCTCTGAAGCGAGATCATCGTCGTTGGGCTTGCGTTCACGACGCTCTGGTCGAGTGACCCGGACACCTCGTACATGTTTTTGAACAGGCGATGACGGAAGTCGATGGCTCCTGCATACGCGCTCGACGGAAGATACGGACGAGACCATTGATCGAGGCTGCGATTCACTGTCGTTACCATTGCACCGATCGCGCTCGCTCCCTTTCGGAAATCCTGCGTCGCGCGCACGACTGCGAAGTTTGTTCTGGGATCGTAGGTGGTATCGCCCTTATTGGTCTCACGCTGCGTGAGCGCGTCGAGCACTCCAACGGTCAAGCCGCTCGGAAGACGGCCAGTGAGCTTTCCAGCACCGAGGATTGTGATCGGTGCCAGCGGTACAGTGTCGCCGTAGATGCCGGCGAGCTCGGGCGTTCGTCCGATGCGACGACTGTAGTACAGCGTCTCGCCACTGCAGTTGACCGCGCTGCAATTCACGTCGCGTCTGAACAATCCCCGACCCGCGACGAAAAATGGTCTACGCTCGTCGAAGAACGACTCGTATGCTGAAAGATTGAGCACTGCCGGATCAGACTCGACCTGACCGAAGTCGGGATTGATCGTTGCATCGAGCGTAACGTTCGGTGCGACGCGGTATTTCAAGTCACCGCCGATATCGACATTCGCTTTCTGCTGGAATGAGTTGTTGATGATCTTTGTCGCACTCTTGGTCACGACGTACGGAATTGCTTCGAGCTTTCGCGGAGCTTCGAGATTGTCGAGTCCCGCCAGCGTTCCGAATTGAGAAACAAATCCCGGCTTCGATTGCCTGATGAGCGGCCAGCTCTCGCGCTCGTTGTATCTGGAGATATCGCGATCGATGCTGATGCCGAACGTGTGCTCGCGATCTCTTCCATACCGCATCTGCGAGAGTGGAATGCGGTACTCGGCGGTCCAGCCTAGTGAGTCGATTCGTGTCGCGACGTCCCAGACGCCGTCCCACGCAAAGTCTTCGTTACCGTCGTCGTACATTGCTGCGTCGGTTTTGACTCCCGCTGCGTTCACACCGAATTCGTAACCGGTGCGGCGATCGTGATATGAATCGATCCAGACCCAGAACATGTCGGATGATGTAAAGCTGTCGCGCCGCTCGAGGAGTTTCTTTATGCTGTCGGGATGCGGGTCGAATGCGCGAAGAAAGAGATAAAGATTTGACGCATCGTAGGCGATCTTCGCTTCGGTTCTAAATCGTGGCGCTTTTCCTTCGGTTGGTCGCCATTGCTTGAAGGCGGTAATCACCGGGATGTTCGTCCAGACCGGATCGTCGCCTTTACCGTCGATCGTTGGCGCATCCGAAGCGCGAACCGCTGTTGCGGTGCTGTCGGTTGGCGCGGCGACAACGGGGGGATTCGAGACCGTCGGGATCGGTGCAGTGGATGCAGTTTGCGGCGCTTGAAGATTCACGGCGAGCAAAAGGAAAGCGGTTACGGTCATGAGCTGTACTTCCGATGGAGAGTTGTGTGTTTCACGAGCTCGTTACCCTTGGATGCCTGATGGAAGCGAATAGTTCGAAACCGCGCAGTGCTGAAAAATCAACGTCATGCTGATATTTCAACACTCAGTGGCAAAAGTCAAGGCCTCTTCTTCAAAGGGTGCAACGAATGAAGGTTGAACGGATCAGCCGGATCAGCTCAAACTTCATTCGTTGCGGGCCTGGTAACGCGCAGCAAATCATGCTGCGCCGCACGAAGCGTCATATAGCATTCGCAGGCAGTCTTCTTCAGTCCTTCAACGTCCACGATATCGACTACGCCATAGGTATGGCCGATCAATCCTTGCCGCACGAGTGCGCCCATCGCGACCGTAACTCCAGGCCGGCGCACGGCAAGCATCTGCGACAGAAATTCCTGCGTGAGACGAAATTTTGTTTTTCCGATGCCGTCCGCGGTAGTGAGAAGCCAGCGCGCGCAACGTTGCTCGATCAAGTGTGTAGCGTTACACGCCGAGGACTGCGTTACAACTTCGTTGGAGAACTGAGCATAACGATGGAGCAACGAGTTCAGCGCCGGCAGCGGTTCGAGCCGCTTGCGGAATGTCTCTGCTGAAATCTCATACAACTCGCCCTCGCTCTGACATATTCCGCGCGTTCTATGATCCTGGACGCCGTGAAAGAGCGGGAGACCGACGAATCCTTCCAGTCCCACTGTCGCTGCTTCGATCGAAGTGCCGTCGGACAGCGTCGTAACGAGAGACACCATCCCACCGATCGGAAAATAGACGTGCTCGATCGTGTCACCCACGTCGAAGAGATGGTCACGCAGATCGTGGAATACTCTGTTGGCATTCTCGACGATCACTGCGCTCTCTTCTTCAGGAAGCAGAGAGAGGAGAATATTCTCGGTAGAGGCGGGCTGACCGACACCATCACCCGCGACGAGCGCAAGGCCTGAACTGGTTGGCATTTACCTTCTCGTAGCGGGGACCGCCAGAAGGTTTAGGGCCGCATTGACCCCGGCGCTCTGGTGTGCTGCCTATGCTTCGCAACTATAGACCCACACCGTACAAACTACAAGGAATGCTCGACGACTCTTTTCCAAATCAACAAGGTGGCCCTCATTGTGCGGTAACAGACATTGGGAGGTAGTTGTGACGCCATATGAGCTTTACTACGGCAGAAGTGGTGACGAAGAGACGCACCACATAGAGCGGAGAAACAAGGTTCGCGATGACATTTCGCGCCGCTTACGACCCATCTGCGCGAATTTTTCCGACGCAGAATTCGATAAACTCGTAGACACGATGACCGATCGAAAGCTGAAAGGAGAGCAGCGTGCCGCGACGTGATTGGCGGGATTGCCTATAGGTATAGACATGCCATGAACTAGCGGAAAAATCCCGAACGTGGCGTGAATTCTGCCACGACCAACACAAAGAAGAACCGTGATGGGATATGATTGCAGTAGACAATGCGAATAACCTTTCACCAGACTCAGGCGAGTTTCCGAGTGATCGACGAAAAGTCATCCGTGCCGATCTGGAGCTTCGACTAAGGAAGGTTTGTTCGAATTTTTCCGACGAGGAATTTCATCGGCTCATCGAGCTGATGACGGATCGAAAGCTTCGGAGCGAGCGGCGGAACATCAGCTGAAACGCGGTCAGGTCGCTAATTAACCGCATGTAATAGCGCTCCAAGCGCCGGCACCGCTCTGTATGCGGTTACAGTTAGCTTTTGGCCATGCTGGCGCTCTTTTCCGCGACCGCTCTGATGAGCGCGCTGCTCATCTTTTGGGTCGAGCCACTTTTCGCCAGGCTCGTTCTTCCATTACTCGGCGGGTCGCCGGCTGTTTGGAATACATGCCTCATGTATTTCCAGGCGATGCTTCTGCTCGGGTATCTCTACGCACACCTCGGCGCAAAATACTTGAGCTCGCGGTGGCAAGCCTGGTTGCAGGTCGTGCTTCTCGGGGTAGCTCTCCTTGCACTGCCGATCGGAATTCGGCGCGGGTGGACACCGCCGGAGTCCGGGCACGTCATCGGATGGCTGATCGCGTTGCTCACGGTCGGAGTAGGCGCGCCATTCTTTTTGCTGGCTGCAACAGCGCCGATGCTTCAGCGATGGCTGAGTGGCACTGATCATCCCGCGGCCGAGAACCCGTACATGCTCTACGCGGCGAGCAATGCGGGAAGTCTCATTGGGTTGCTCGCATTTCCAATAATTCTCGAGCCGAATCTGCGCCTCAGCACACAAACGCAATTGTGGAGCGTGGGTTACGTGGTGGCGTTAATACTTCTCGGCGCGTGCGCGCTGGTTATTCAGCGCAGATCGAATCGAGTCACTGCTGAGGTGCAAAACACTGATGGCGCAATTCCAACATTGCGCGATCGCATCCGATGGATCGCTCTCGCATTTGCCCCGTCGAGTCTTCTGCTCGGCGTCACCACATACTTGAGTACGGACGTGGCTGCGATGCCACTGCTTTGGGTGATCCCACTCGCTCTGTATCTCATAACATTCATTGTCGTATTTGCGCGCCAAAGTCGCTCGACGAACCTTCCACTTGCAGTTGCGCACGCCGTGCTTGTCACGACGCTGGTGCTCGTGTTGTTCTGGGACACCGATCTCGACTTCCGATGGGAATACGCGCTGCACCTAGGCGTGTTTACTACGACTGCTCTCGTACTTCACGGCGAGCTCGCTGCTTCGCGTCCCGCGAATAAATATCTAACCGAGTTCTATCTGTTGATGGCATTCGGCGGCGCACTCGGCGGCGTGTTCAACGCGTTGATTGCGCCTCTCGTCTTCAAATCGGTCACAGAGTATCAGCTTGTCGTCGTGCTCGCGTGTTTCTTTCGACCAGCGATGCGAATTTTGCGGGCGCATCGTTTCTCGTCCAGCATTGCCCTCATCCCGATCATAATTCTCGCAGCGAGCAGCGCGTTGAAGCTCGGCGAGCATCACGTTCTGGGAGTTCCGACTTCATTGATCATTTCGATCATTGTGGCTTTAGCCGCCGTCATGGTCAGTGGTCGTCCAGTGGTTTTCGGTATGAGTATCGCCGGGCTCGCGTTGGTCTCATTTGTGGTGGAGCGAGGGTCTGAAGGAGTCCTGCACCGCGATCGTTCGTTCTATGGAGCATACAAAATCCTTCGCAGTGGACCTGCGAATTTTCTGATTCATGGCAGCACGATTCACGGTGCGCAGTTTCAGGATTCAGCGAGACGATTGGTACCGGCGACGTATTACCATCCGAAGGGACCAACCGGACAGCTGTTCACTGCGTTGCGTGATCGCATTCCCGACAAGCGTATCGGCGTCGTGGGGCTCGGCGCTGGTAGCCTCCTCTGTTATTCGAAGGCCGGAGAACAGTGGACTTATTTCGAGATCGATCCACTCGTGCTTGGCATCGCAAAGAATGCCAGATATTTCAGTTTTCTTCGCGATTGTGCTGTAAAGCCGAGTGTAGTGATAGGGGACGCGCGGTTGACGCTCGCAAAGCAACCCGACCGGAAATTTGGAATGCTCATCATCGATGCATTCAGCTCCGACGCAATTCCGGTTCACATGCTCACTCGGCAGGCGTTCACTCTGTACAGCCGTGTGCTCGACCGTCGCGGAATTCTGTTCGTGCACATCAGCAACCGGCATCTTGATCTCCGCCCCGTAATTGCGTCGCTTGCAAAGGATGCCGGGTTGTTTGCGCTGATCGGGGAGCATGATGCGACGCCGAGGGAAGAGACGCGTGAGCTGGATTACAGCTGCGACTGGGTGGCGATTGCGCGGGCGCCTGAAGATCTGGGCGCTCTAACGACTGATCCGCGATGGCACGCTCTCGAGTCGACAGGAGCGCGAACGTGGACAGACGATTATTCGAATGTCTGGAGTACGATCAAATGGTAGACGCGGTCAGGCGCTAACGTGCCGTTTCTTCCGCGGCGCGCGCGCAACTATGATGGTGATGTTGTCAGTCCCGCCACGCTCGAGAGAAAGATCCAGAAGGTCACGCACAAGCTGCTCTGAAGACTTGATGTTCTTGCATGCATTCTCGATCTCCCGATCGGGCACATGCTTTGTCAGCCCATCGCTACAAAGAAGTATGAGCGACCCGCGCTCCGTAATATCGACACGCGTAACTACGGGGAGCGCAGCGTCTGCACCGATTGCACTCGATAAGACGTGACGGAACGGAGAAAGCGGAAGGCGCTCAGCGGGAAGAATTCCCTGGTCGACCAGTTCCTGTCCGATTGTCTGATCACGAGTCAGCTGCCGGAGCAACCCGCCCGAACAGAAGTATGCTCGGCTGTCGCCGACTTGCACGACATACATAAATGGCCAGACGATGATACTTAGCGTCAATGTCGTCGCCATTGTTTTTGCATCGGGACGAGTCGCCGAATGTGACTTCACCGCGGAATGTGCCTCGAGAGCGGCGGCGCGGAGTGACTCGAGAAATTCCTCTTCAGTTGATGTTCCGGCGGCGTGATACGACCGGAGCGTGGATGACACGTAGCGTGTGATTGCCTCGGTTGCAACACGCGACGCATCGCTTCCCCCGGCTGCGCCGCCTACACCATCGGCGATTACAAGCAACGTCGCGAGCCTGGTTCCCCTTAACGGAAGTGCGTCAGCATTTGGCAAGCTCGTGCCGTGTACTACAACCTGCGGATGAACTGTGGCGACGAGGAATTGATCCTGATTCTCGCTGCGAACCTTGCCTGTGTGTGTAAGACCGAAGAGGTCCAAATCCTCATCGTCGGGCCGAGTGACAATCTCGTCCGTGATCGCAATTGCATTGTCGGGGGGCGGCGGTGGCGACGCCATATGTAGATAGGATGAAGACCCCGGGCGAAACGGGCAAGCCCGTCAGTGGATCCTTTTCCAGAAAGTCAGCTTGTCATCCCCTACTCTATAGAAGTCGGGAATCCTGGAAACCACCCCATAGCCGGCGCGCTTGTAAAACTCGATCGTGCCGGCGTAACCGTTTTGCGATGCGGTTTCAATCAGAACGATTCGGCCACCGCGCCGTTTCGCCTGCTGTTCAGCATGTTCCAAAAGCGCTTGCCCGTACCCTTTCCCATGCGATGATCGTTCGACAGCGATCCAATAGAGATCGAATGTGCCTTCGGTGAGTGGTGTGGGGCCGAAGCAGACATAGCCGCGAACTGTCTGCTTTTCTTCGATCACATCGCATATGTACTCGCTTGCTTCACCCTGGCTGAGCCATGCATCGACAAGCTCGAGCGCGACGCGAATTTCTTCAGCTGAAAAATTTCCGACCGACTCGACAATTCGAGCGATCGAGGCGCGATCGCGCGACTCAAGCGGACGTATCTCGAACGTAGAAGGCATCTTGTCAGATTGCTTGCAACGGGGATTCCATGTCAATCGAGAGGACGGCTGGACAATCCGCTGTAACATTTTCTCATTGGCGGTAGTAAACTAGTTCCGCTGTATGCTGTTCGCCGAGGATCGATTATGCGCGGCGCGGAAGCTCTCGTTCAACCCTTTCAACGGAGCACAGCATGGCCCTGAATAACGGGAAAGTCGTGGCAGGCGGATTGGTCGCAGGCATCGTGATCAATGTTGTCGGGTACCTCGTCAATGGGATGCTACTCGCCGATAGGATGAAGGCCGAGGCGGATGCTTTCAAGCCAGGGATGGCGGACGCGATGATGTCTTCGAACGCCATTACGGTTTCTGTGGTTTCGAATTTGGTGATGGGGCTGCTTTTGATATACACATACGCTGCGGTTCGGCCGCGATTGGGACCGGGTCCGCGAACAGCAGTCACAGTCGCATTCCTGTTCTGGCTTGTTGCGTCGATTGTCGCGGTAGGCTTTTTACAGAGCGGAATGATGTCGTGGAGTCTATGGTGGGAAAGCGCGCTCTTCTGGCTGATCACGCTGATCATTGCCGCGGTTGTCGGTGGCAAGATCTACTCTGAGGAGGGGTCGCCCAGCACGGTCTGAGCGCGATTCCTCGGAAGTATTGGACTGATGACGTAAACAGCATTTGTAAAGCGCAAGATTAACCCGTCGAGTTTTGGGTCAATGGTTCTCGGCAGTCAGCTCATGGGTTTTCAGTTTTGAGTTCTACCGACGACTCATTACTCGAAAGCCGATTGCCGAGAACCATTGACTCAATACTCGATGGGTCAAGTCGCTGACCATTTAGTCGCTCGATCACTCCTCCAAAATGAGACGTGGCTCGATTTCCTTTATACCATCGGCAGCGACTACTACGCGCACCCACCCAATGTCAGGTGATCCAAACGCTTCCAGTCTTGTCAGATTCGTCATGATTCTGCCGGATCGATCCCTGAACGGATTATCCGTACGATGTGTGTGAGAATCACCATGTATGACGAGAACGGGTTTCGAGTAATACAAAAGATTGTTCTCGAGGTCTTCCAGAATTCGATCGAATGCATCGCCGCGCGAGCCATCGCGCTCCAAGCCGATATTCGCATGCATCGCGAGAACCAGCCCTCGCGCGTTGCCACGCGCAGCGGTCGCAAAAGCATCGTCAATCCATTGCACTGCCGCCGTTGTGCGTCTCTCTACTTCCTCGTCGTGTGCTGCCGTGCGTGATGCGAACATCGCTCTTCCGTTATTCGACCCGACGACATGCACGGTTGCAAATACAAACCCGCCGTATTCCCAGCGGGCATTCTCGCAGAATTCCGGGAATCGCTCGTCACTGCTCTGGCACCTTACTTCGACCGCCTCGCCACGAACCTCAAGCGAGGGGTTGCAAAAGAAAATGCGGCGGATGCCGGAGAGACGGTCGAGCGGATCATGCGCGCCTACGCGCTCGTCGTGAGTGTCCGTCCATTCGTTATCGCCAGGCGTATAAACCAACGGCTTCGCTGCCGACCGGAGCTGTGCAAGTCGCTCCTCCAGAGCGTCATCGGTGCATGGATTCCACAACAAATCGCCAATGTGAATCCACCAATCGATATCAGATCGTCGGACATCCTCCAGCAATCGTTCAAACCGGTCCTGTTCCTCCGGGAAGTACGGCCCGTCGCCGAAAACACCGAATGAGAACTTTCGCTCGGTCACGATGTCGCGAGGACGCGTTCAGGATCGAGAAACAAAACTGGAAACGATAGTCGGCGAAAAAGATTCCCGCAGGCAGTAAAGCCCGGATCCTGATAACAACAGATGCCCGGTCCAAACTTCTCGACAAACAACCTCGAATAGAGCTGGTACTGCACCATGCGAAGAACCGCGTCTACAAACGCGTCATAGCGAAGCTCTGTCGCATTATCCGTTTCGATTCCCTGCATTCGCTGCTGCTCCGCAGAGCTCAATGCAGCAAATCGCAATCGACAGATGTTGTGGTAAACCTTGAGACAATCGATTACGACTGCACGGTCTGAAGGTGGGATCGTCGCAAACTCCCGCCAGTCGAGTAGCTGTCTCAACCGGTCCGGCTCTCGCGCATAAGAAAGCAGCTCGGTCAGCGCCGTCGAATCCTGCGACGTACGCGCACGCTCGATGAGCCAGGTCTCGCGTTCTCTTCCGTCCATCGGAAGACCAAGCGGCAAATGATCCGGAACACCGAGCTCGCGAAAAGACGTGACTTCGACACGCGGTGAGGATGACGCACAATAGCGGTGCATTCCGTTGCGAAATCGATCGAGCCGCGAAACAATCGTCATGTCGCTGCCGAGCGTTTTCCGAATTTCGTCAATTGCAATCAGACCCCAGTCGCTAAACACAATCACCGGCGCAATCCGAATTGCACGCGTCTCCGCCAACTGTGCAACGTGCCGTAGGCAATCGATGTACTCCCGATAGTGATAATCGAAATTGTACGACGCTGGATCGTCATCGAACTCGTCGTGCACGCCAACGTACCGAACAGTGCCGCGCTCTGTGAATTCGCCGACATACGGCGGACAAAGAAAACACGCGAGCGGGATGGGCTTGTCGCCGCCCGCGTCGACCATTTTGCGAATAGCGTCAGCGTCTGACTTCGTATTGTACCGCTCGCCTTCCGCGAAGTGTCCGACGAGCTCGCACGATTGAAGCAATGAAACGAAATCGGCCTCTTCTCTCGAGCGATGAACAAACGTTGGAGTAACGCTGTAAGACGGCCCCGCATCATCCATGAGCTCGACACGTTCGAGCCGGGCCGCACCAATTCCACGATTCCGAAATCGCGCCACCAGCCAGCTCGCTAAAGACTCGAGATCGTCCTTGCCTGCAATCGAATCGACCCGCTGCGACGTCAGAAGCGGCACGAATGTCGACATCAATCGCTCGAAGTTTTTCTCGATCACTGCTTGATTCGTGGTTCGCGGACAGAGAACTATCGAAACAGCGATCTGACGTTGCCGTTCCGGTTTCCCGCTGGGGTTGAACAGTGGAACGATCGTCGTGCCTCTAACGAGTCCATCGGCAAGTCTCACAATCTCACCCGCCATCAACGTGCGATTCCGGCGGCGGCGAAAACAAAACCAGCTGCACGAACGGCAACATATGCGAGCGCATAAGAAATAATCGGAGCGTTGTCGAGCGTGCTCCACGGAATGTCGCCAAGCAGGGCGTGGCTATAAGCGCCGATCGTGCGGGCGCCGTTCATTCTATAGTAGCGGCCGCAGCCGTAGTTGAACCAGATCCTCATCTCGGTCCGTATGTCTGCGTGACATTCATGAACGACCATTGCCGACGAAAGGAAGAACGCGGCCTTACCCGACTTCAACGCGCGGTCGGAAAATTCGGAATCGTATGCATGCCTCAACGATTCGACGAATCCGCCAAGCGTTAGAAATGTCTCGCGCTCGATCAAAAGATTTGGAGCATACAATCTGCCTTCACGCGCAACTCGATCGTAGAAGCTTTGCCGCCAGCGGGCGCTGGTTCTCGAGAACGCAGTTGTTCCTGTGAAGATGATCTGTCCGCGCGCGATCGCATGACTGTCGATCGCCGCGAGGACGCAATCGATGTAGCCCTCGCACGGTTCACAGTCGCTGTCGAGAATCAACAGATGTGAGCTCTTCGCCTCGCGCGCGGCGCAGTTGATTGCACGAGGTGGACTGGCGACTGAATCAGTGATGCACCCCGCTCGCGGAAATCCCTTCAATCGATGTTGTACACGTTCCGCAAAGTCGGATGTAGCGCCGTTACACGCGACAATCACCTCGCACGAATCGATTGCTTTCGAATCGGCAAGCCGGTCGATCAGTCTGAAAACACGCTCGTCGTTTTTTACGGGTACAACAATCGCGAGACGCGAGGGAGTTTCCACGATGCACTACCGTACGCGCTGCGTTTCGCTCGACTCCCTACGAAGTGCTGCAAGTGGAGAATCGCCGAGGTCGTTGATCGACAGGTCCGCGCGCTGCCACCACGGTGTGTAACCAACCTCCGGAAGGAGACTCTTCTCCGTCGCATGGAGCGTCACCGAATTCGTTGGCGTTTCACTGATCCTGATCGATGTGCACCGGAGCTGCGATTCCTGAAATCGCAAAAACGCCGAGATTTTTTCCATGAAACAGGCTGCGAGACACTCGGTTGTGGGATCGCCTGGTGTTATCAAAAGATGAGGAACCGCAGCCGGCTCGTTTTCCAGAAAATATTCCACGAGCGGATCGCGCTCGGACAATTGGAACGCATGATCGACGGAGTCGTCGATCCATCGATGCCACATGCGCTTTGCCTCACCGAATTCCTCGACCATGTTGCCAACGCCGTCCAGCGCAGCGTGCGTCCGCGGCGCGAGACGCACTCTTACGTATTCGTTGTGCCCGTGAGGAAAGGCGCACTTGGGTGCCAGACCGGCCAGTAGCCGGTGGCCCATGCAGTATCGGCGAGTGAATTCGAGAGAAAAGCCCTTCTGCATTGGAGCCTCTTGCAGGGCGTATATTCGGGGCACAAAGATTTCATCACACCGGACGAATTTGCAAGCGTTCGAACGCTTTGCGGAGTTAGCTTGTAATCTTACCGGAGGCAACAGATGACCCGGAAAGCCGCGATTCTCTTCATCCTCGTCTGCTTACTCGCCGGAATCGGCCTTTTCCTCGGCTCCGTTCTCGGTCATGGAGTGAGCAAGACGACGGGTACCAACGTCGGGGCGATCATCGGTGGAATTATTGGCGTTGTCGCGGCGACAAAGATTGCAGTCGCGCGCAAAATACTCGGGACAAAGCGATTCTGGCCGGCGACGATCGGTGCGGTGCTCGGATTAATTCTTGCCGCGATGATCGCAACTCATCACATGAGTACGCCGGTCGTGCCGCTCCTCAGTATTCTAATTATCGGATTTGGCGCGGTATTTGGAGCCAGCTCGCGGCACGGTAAGGACTAGATCGATAAGGCAGCCATCAGCCATCAGCTCACAAGGTCAGCAGTCAGCAGTGGTCCACCAACCAACTGCTGACTGCTGACTTTGGGAGCTGACGGCTGACGGCTGCAAGTACTACGGATTAATCCAGTACGACACCTTCAGAAGCAAAGTATTATCGGGATGCTGGCGAAATAAATCCTGGAAATCGCGACGGGCACTGAAGTCGTTCACGAAATCTCCGGAAAGATCACGCCCCTGAGCCCATACGAGAAACATCGTCGAGCCTGGCTTGTACTCCCACCGCAGTACGGTGTTCGATCGGAACTGCTTGAAGCTGAACCCACCCGGATCGCCAGCATATGATTTGAACCGGTCCGCGTATTTCTCGGCGCGCGGATCCTTGAGCTCGCGCCAGTTCGAGTACTGACCCGACGATGCGAATGGCTCTCCATAAAACTGCAGCGACAAACTCGGCGTCATTGTGAAGTTGAGCCGCGTGGTCAAGTCGAGCGTCTTCTGATCGAGTCGCGCGAACGTGTAGTGCGTCGTGTCATTTCCAGACGTTCCGAAGTTCGCTCTCCACTGCTTGTCGTTGAAGTCGTGGCTGTAGTTCAAGCTTGCGGAGGCACTGAATCGACTGGAAAGCCTGAATTGTCCACCCGGATTGAACCACCATCCGTGTGAGTTGCCCTCATCGCCTCTCCATCCACCCGTGAAGGCACTGACATACCACGGCTTGCGGCTATCGCTCTCGATACCGGTCCAGCCTTCATACTCCTTTGACTTGCGAAGTGCAGGGCCACCGCGTGTCTCACGATCTGCGTAAACGGCCGTGAAATCGTTCACGTTGGCGCCGATGTGTCCCCACATCCAGTTCGTGAATTGAACGTGCCAGTTCGTGTTCAACCCAACTGTCGTTGGCAGTCCTTCGGTAGTCCACTTCTGCATCGAATTGAAATTCAACGCGGCGCGAGTGAACAGCTTGGTAGGCGTATTGTAGTTCAGCGAGAACCAGTTTCTGAACATCATCTCGTCAGCGCGTGACTGGAATCCGAGGTCGTTGATCTCGAATCCGGGGGACATTCGCTGCAACACACTCTGGAATCGTGTAATTCCACCGCCAAACTTGCTGACGGTGAAACGCTCGGCATCACCGATGAGTGATGTACGGGTCGGATCGTAGCTGACGTCATCATCGGGACGCTGATAACGATGCACGCCATCGCGCTGAGTGCTCGCGATCGCGTCAGCGGTTCCGTAAATAGCACTTCCCGACAGATTCGCCGTCAGCTCGTAGTTCTTGTTGAAGAAACGATGTCGCAGATCCAATCCGCCGGTGTACGCGGAGCGACGGAGGAATGCATCGGTGTTTGAATCCAGATTCCGGTTCACACCGGTGATCATCCCACCGAAATCCGTCTGACTATCGTCAGACGATTTCTGAACGCGCGCGGCAGCGTAGTTGGTCTGCGGCTCGATTGTCTGATCCGCAACGCCAACTTCACGCTGCGTCAGCGCATCGAGAAACCCGACAGACATTCCCTTTCCAATGCGTCCCGTAACTTTAGCTGCGCCGAGGATAGTCGTGTTCAGCGGACTGGTTTCGTCTCCGTAGAGTCCGCCAAGCTGCGGCGACCGGCCGATACGGCGGGAGTAAAAGAGTCCGGTGCATCCGGTATCGATGTCACCGCAGTTCGTTCGGAACGATTTAAAGATCCCCGATCCTTCTAAGAAGAAGGGCCGCCGCTCTTCGAAGAATTGCTCGAAGGCCGACAAATTCAACACGGCGGGATCAGCCTCCACCTGGCCGAAATCGGGGTTAATTGTGGCGTTGACTGTAAGATTCGATGAAAGTCCGTATTTGAGATCTGCTCCTGCTGCAAACGACTGCGGATGCGTCCATGAACTGCCGGAAGGACGCGTCTCATTCTTGGTCACTACGTATGGCGCGATCTCCAGCTTGCTCGGTTGACCGATGCCGCTGATTCCATTCAGCTCGCCGACTTGCGAGATGTATCCCTGCTGATCGCGATGATAGAGCGGCCAGCTGATGCGCTGAGCAGTGCGCGCAACATCACGCACAACCATAAAGCCGAATGTGAGATTGTCCTTGTTTGGAAAACGCAGCTGGCTGAATGGAATGCGAAACTCTGCAACCCAGCCTACGGAATCGATTCGCGTCGCAACATCCCACACTGCATCCCAGCTCGCATCTTCATTGTTGTCATTATAGACGTAGAAGTCGCGCTTCACGCCGGCGGGATTCACGCAGAACTCGTAGCCGGTGCGGCGATCGTGATACGAATCGATCATGATCTTCAGCTGCTCGGACTGCGTTCTCACATCGCGCCGTGAAAGGAGCGAGATAATGCTGTCCGGCGCCGGATCGTACATGCGGCCGAGTATGTAGAGGTATTTGTCATCGTGGACGACGCGAACTTCCGTCTTGAATCGCGTTTCGACACCAGGCTTGGGCTCGTACTCCAGGAACTGATCGATCACCTGCGCGTTTTTCCACGCAGGGTCGTCAGTCTTTCCGTCGAGCACTGGAGCCGCAGCGACTTTCGTCGACGTCGCGATGCGAGCGCTGGCCGCGCTGTTCGGTTTTGTGGTTGTGGTGTCGCTTCCGACCGGACGCATGCTTGCGAGAGTAGTTGGACTCTGCGCGAAGAGCGGCGCGGCGAAGAGAATGAGTGTGCCGGCGATGATTTTTTTCATTTTTGATCCGCAGCGGTGGAGCGGTGTATTACGAATGCCTGAGTTGACAACCGGGTGAGACAGCCGCACTCAGCGGATAGTTTGGTTGAGTCTGTTCGGATTTCGTATGGACATTACTGAACCCCGTTTGCCTGAGTTACGCGCCGATAGAGTGTCTTACGACATTCTGACAGTTGTACGGTTTCTGCAGTCTTTGCTGGCGCAATCTGTCGTTCGTCCCAATACTAGCTCCGGGTGTTTACAGCCCGGGATCACGAAACTCGCTACATCGCAGGCAGCTTCCATTTGGACTTTGTTCAACTGAAAGGCGTCGGAATCGCAGCTCTTTTCTTTCTGTTCGATGCAGCGATTCTGGCAGCTCAGAAAGTCACGCCTCCACCTCCGCCTCCGCCGCCAGCGCCCGCTGCAGTGCCGACGACAGCCAGCGGCACATTCACGCTCGAGGGAAGCGTGGTGAGCGGAGCCATGGGGCAGCCAATACCATATACAACGATTTTGATCGAGCCTATCGGGCGCGAGCGATTCACCGATCAGAGCGGACGGTTCGTTTACTTCTCAGTAGCTCCGGGCAAATACAGGATACGCATTCGTCAGGTCGGCTACTCGCCGATCGACACGACGATGATGCTGACAGCGGCGAACAGGCAGCCTGTATTTACGATGTCGAAAATTCCTTCCACACTCGCCGAAATGCAGATCACCGCGCCGCCACGCAAATGCATCGTGCCGGAGGAAAATGGTTTTGTCGGTGATCCCGAGCTGTCGGTCGTATTGACCGAGGCGCGAAAGAATGCTGAGCGCGAGCGAATGTTGCGGCGCACGTATCCGTTCGAGTACAAGCTGGCGCAGCAACACGACACGTACGATTTGAAGGACAGCACACACCGTGTTGTTTACGACACAATGACATACCGCAGCGATGACGACTGGAAGTATCGGCAGGGTAAAGTAGTGTCGGATGAGAAGAATAAATTGTTCGGTGACGTGCGGGTAATGCGTTTGCCGACACTTACCGATCTCGCCGATGTGCGATTCCTCACCGCGCACTGCTTCAAGTATTCCGGAATCACCAGTGAGGATAGGATCCCGGTTCATCAGATCGATTTCCAACCGATTACGGATATCACCGCGCCCGACGTCGAGGGTTCGATCTTTATCGATAGTGCGACCTACTTGATTCGTCGCGCTGAATTCCGGCTGACGAGAGGCGGAAGCGTGAAGCCGGCGATCCTGGGAATGAAAGTGACGACGACTTATCGCGAAGTACTTCCGAACGTTGCTCTGTTCGATGAGATCAGATCTGTACAGCCGCTCAACCCATCGCGCGCGTCCGCGAATCCGACTGAATTTCGTGAGACGCAGCAGCTCCTGAGCTTTCGCTTTCTATATGGTGGTCCGCCCGGGACCGATCCATCGCTCGTCTGGAAGAAGCCGGTCGTTCAATTCTCGGATCCGAACGCGCCGGTAAAGCGTCCGGTAATTGGGCCAGAAAGAGAGCTTTAGGAGATTTGGAGGAACCCATTTTATCGCGGAGGCGCGAAGGCGCGGAGCAGACAAATTCTTCTTCGAGTGAAAAGAGAGATTGAGAGTTAACAAACCGGGTAGCCGTTCTTCAGACCTCGCTGTTCCCTCTATATAGAGTTTGTCTGCTCCGCGCCTTCGCGTCTCCGCGACAAAATGGGTTCCTCCAAATCTCCTAAACAAACATCTGATGTAAGTAAGTAGTCACTTGCATTCATTTCCGGGCCTGACTAGGTTCCCGAAAATGGATACAAGAGGCGAGCTACTCAAAGCCGCTGCAGCTGTGTTTGCACAACACGGATCGCGCGGCTCGACTACAAGACGCATCGCCGAAGCCGCAGGTGTGAACGAAGTCACACTATTCCGCTACTTCGGCTCAAAAGACGCACTGCTTCAGGAAGCAATCGCTACAACATCTGAAGGCGTATCATCGTTGACGCTTCCTCTCGAGCCGAAAGACGCCGAGAGCGAGCTGACGGAATGGTGCGGCGCGTTGATGGAACGACTTCGATCGAAGCGCTCGATCATTCGCAAATGCATGAGCGAGATGGAAGAGCGCCCGGAGATGATCACGACTGCAGTAGCAACACCAGTGCAGGCAGCTCACGATCTGAGCAGCTATCTCCGCAAGCTGAAATCGCAGGGACGCGCCGATTCAGATCTCGATGTCGCCGCCGCAGCCGCGATGCTAATGGGCGCAATCTTTCACGACGCCATGGGTCGCGAGATGATGCCGCAAGCGTATCCGGCAGCATCGAAAGCAGCGCGTCTCTACTCGCAGCTTTTGCTCGCCGCTGTCGGATTCAAGCGCAACGGCCATGGAAAACACAAACAGTCTCTGTCCTCGTAGGCCCCCTATGAAATCATTCAAAACGATAGCAGTCCTGGCTCTGCTTGCGCCCGCTCCCGCAATCGCGCAAACAACGTCACCCGCCGCAGCGAACACGACACAGCTTTCTCTCGCCGATGCTGTGCGCATGGGCGAATCACAAAGTGAGGCCGTTCGCATCGCGCGCGCAGGCGTCCAGCGCACGCAAGGACAACAGCTTCAGGCCCGCAGCCAGTATTTCCCACAGCTTTATGGATCAGGCAGCTACACACGCACGCTCAAATCGCAGTACTCAGGTGCGTTCGGTGGAACGACAGATACAACAACAACAAAGACCTCACCACCGGGTCCGTGCGATCAATACATCGCACCCGAAACAGCATCAGTAACTGAACGTCTCGCAGGTCTCGACCAGGCGGCCCGCTGCGCATCGGGAATAAACCCATTCTCATCGCTCAGCGCTCTTCCTTTCGGTCAGGCGAATCAGTGGACCTTCGGCGTCTCCGCATCGCAGAACATTTTCAACGGCGGAAAAATCGCCGCGCAAACCGCTGCCGCCAACGCCGGCCGCCGCTCGGCCGAGCTCGAGCTCACCGCTCAGCGTGCGCAAATCATTCTCGA
>DATLDN010000098.1:0-5965 GCA_035525855.1 Gemmatimonadaceae bacterium | reverse complement strand
ACGAGACCAAGCGTGCTCTCGCGATCGAACGCAGCGAGAAGCAAGCATTCCTTTCCCGCAGCCGAGCACGCGCCCATGAACACGCCCTGGCTGCGACCGCCTTGATGCAATCCCAAAAAGGGCCGACCGTCGAGCTGATTTCCAAGCTCCTTCCCCGAAGCATTGATCGCCGCGGCGAGCGCGCACGCCGTTTTCACTTCTGAAGAATTCTGAAACCCAAACTGTCCAAGAACTTTTCCATCAGGACGCAAAACGATTGCACGCTGAACTCGTGAGTCCTGGACAAAACGTCGCAGTGGCAAATCCAGCCACGCCGCACTAACAGCTCCGGCAATCATATCTGCTCCGCCGCGCTCAGCATTTCGAGACGCAGCCTCCCGAGGTTGATGTTTCTGTTCGTCACTGCAACGAGCACTATATCTCCCTTCGCAGTGGCACAAAGATGCCCGCGATCCGCTTCGAGGCGAACAAATCCTGCCTCGCCAAGCCCGGCGTCTGCGGACGCCGCACGCGTGCGACGGAAAACCGACGACGCTAATGCCGCCGCCGGCTCCCAGCCTTCACCAAGCGATCCCGCTCCGGCAATCACCAATCCATCGTCAACACCGACGAGCATCGCGCCAATCACACCGGCCTGTCGTTCGATTCGCTCTACGACAGCTTCGTATTCGCTGGTCATGCAACCTCCTCACGCCACGCAAGTGCGCGCTCGGCTGCATGATCCAGTAATCGCATTACAAAACCAGCAGGAACCGATGGAGCCGCTGCTACAAGAACAACATCGCCTTCACCACCTGCACCCAACGCGAGATTTGCATCCTCGCATTCGACAGACAGTGCGCGCCAGCTCCCAAGAGGCAGATGTCGCATCGCTCTGCTCGCTTCCGCGCCAATCGGGCCGAGCGCGCGGCCGACTTCTGCACTGACGTCGGCGCCCAGGCTGTCGAGGTACACGCCGGCGACTAGCCCTCCGTTTCTGTCGAGCAACAATACCGTCTGATCGCCATCACCGATCACTTCGGCGAACGCCCAGAATGCACGGTCATCCATTGACCATTTCCTCCGCAGCCACAGGTACGGCGACGAGTCCCGTCGACAGCATTCCGTAAACGGTTTTCGCAACGTCGAATTCGCTGACTGCCAGTGACGACGCAATCTCGCGCACACTTCGCTCGCCATCGACCAATGTCAGAACCTCCCATTCACCAGGCCGCAAATCGATCGCGGGTTCGCCTCCATTCTCCAGCGCAGCAAGACACGGAACCACCAGCGCATTCGGCACCTTGTCCGCCATTCGCGACCATTCATCGATTCGTCGTGCACCTTCCATCAACAGTGATTCCGTGCTGACACGAATCTCTGCATCGGGTTCGATTCCGGTCGCTTCGCCGTCGGTGAAGGAAAACGTTCCCTCCTTCCATGAAAACAGCTCGAACACAACGGACTCGATCTGAAGCCGCATCGTCCGATCGACATCGCGCCGCGTTGCAGAGCCTTGCGCAACGAGAATCTCACCCAGGCGCCGGCGGTCACCACGGCGCTGCGCCGCAGTGGCCTCCCGCAACTGGGCCTCTGTCACCTTCCCTGTTTTCAAGAGCAGGACGCCGAGACTGTGCGGATTGTCACGCATCGTTGCGTGAACGACTGCCCCCGATCGGAAATAGACATGTCCGTCGCGCCCTCTCGCAGGCGAATGAACGCGAAGCTGCCCGCTTTTCCGCGCGAGATCGAGAAGCTGGAAAACATCGTGAATTCCGATGTCCTGAAGTGGTCCCTCGATTGCCATCAGCCGCTCCCGAGCCGAGCTAATTGGCTGTATTTACGGGCAACCGCGTGATTAGGGTCGAGCTTGAGAACGCGAGCGAACGCTCTCGCAGCGTCGCGCGTGCGCTTCATGTCGAGCAGCGATTCTCCGAGCACGATCAACGCTGTCAGATGGTAGACATTCGATCTGAGGAGATCGACAACGCGGCGCAGAGCGTCGCGTGGACGGCCCATCGTTCGATGTACAAGTGCGAGCTCGACAGAGACCTGGTCATCGGTCGGTGCACCATTTAACGCGAGAAGCTCCTTCTCTGCCCCTTCGAAGTCCCCACGCTCGGCGAAGCAGCGCGCGAGCAGCACCTGGCCTTCCATTTCGTCAGCACCACGTGCAAGCGCTCTCCTAACCTCTGCAAGCGCTTTGTCAGGTAAGCCTTTGGACAGGTAATCGCGGCCAAGAGTGTAATCCGGAACCGCCGTCGCAGCGCGCGCGCCGCCAGGCAGCAGCGTACCACTCTCCGGCGCATCCATCTCGAGTATCATCGGCTGTCTGAGAGCATGAGGATCGAGCTTCGCTGCGCGCTCCTCCGATCTTGCTGCGCCGTCAACATCGCCCAATCCTGCTAGAGCGCGCGCGAGAACTGCATGAGCTTGCGCAATCGACGCATCTGCTTGAACTGCGCGAACGCATGCATCACGCGCTTCGGCAAAGCGATCGAACTCCAACAGCACGCGACCTACACCGGCCCATGCGAGTGCATGATCAGGCTGATCGTGAATCACGGCCCGATACGCGTCGAGCGAAAGCTGGAAATGACTCTGTCTGAACAACGCGAGCGCCAGATTCATTCGCGATGTCTCGAGCGTTTTGTCATCGCGCGCAGCACGGCGGAAATGATTCGTCGCTTCGCGCAGCTTGCCGCGATCCCACAGTAGCGCACCGAGATTGTTTTCAGCCGCCGCATATCCCGGCGTTTTTACGAGGCAGTCACGAAATGTCTGCTCAGCTTCGGAGCTGCGCCCCAGCAGATACAGGGCAATCCCGCGTTGATTGTGAATTCGCGGGGCCGCCCCACCCAATGCAATTCGCCTATCGAACACATCGAGTCCGTCGCGAGGTTGACCGAGGAAGAGGTGCAAACTTCCCATCGTCTCGAGCGTGACTGCCTTGTCTTCCCCGGCATCCAACGCAGCACGACATTCCTTCATCGCTTCGGCGTGATAGCCCTTCAGTCGCAGTGCAAGCGCCAGTGTCAGGTGCGGACTGCCCGTGGGTGCAGCAGGCGCATTACCGTTACCGTTTGACGGAGCTGCATCGCGTAGCGGCTTGGAATCGAGAGCGAGGTTGGCTTCAGCGCGTGAGAGTCGTGGGTTCAGCGCAATTGCGCGCCGGTTTGCTTCACGCGCCTCGTCGAGCCTTCCAAGATCGCCGAGAATGAAGCCCGCGAGAAAATGCGCGTCGGGATTCGCAGGATTTAAGTCGATCGAGCGACGCAGAAAACGGAGGGCTTCTTCGCCGTTGCCTCGATTGTAGTAAATCTCCGCAAGGAAGAAATGCAGGACCGAGCTGTCCGGATCGAGGTGCATCGCCCGCCGGAACTTTTGCTCTGCCTGATCGAGATGACCGGCACTCTTGTCTGCAATGCCGCTTTCTACAATCGCGCCGATGTCATCGGGTGCTGCTGCGAGCCGTTCTGCAAGCAGCTGAGTCCTGTTTTCGCCCGCGCCCGCCTGCGCGTATGCAATCTCGAGATTTCTTCGCGCGACGCGCATACGCTCGTCGAGAGCAAGCGCCCGCGAGAACGCTGCGATTGCGTCGTCGAACAAACCGCGCCGAAAATAAAGAACGCCGAGGTTGTTCTGCGCACCCGGATCCGCGGAATCTATGCGACGCGCAAACGATCGCAGGATCTCGATGTCTTTCACTGACTGCGGAGCGGGAGTCGCCATTTGCTTAGCTGAGCTTCACCGCGCGAAAAATTGCGCCGAATGATTCGCGATCAGGCAGAAGCAAAAAGAATCCGCGGAACCGCTCTCCGATTTCTTCGAATGAAAACTCCGTCTCGACGCAGCAGACAGCGACGTCAGGCGTGTCCGCAAGAGCACACGCGTCGAGAATTTCGCGAGCGGTTCCTGTGCGAAACCTCGGCGGCGAAGGCATGAGCTGCATTTCGAGAAAATCACTGAGCGCCGTCATGTACGCGCCGCCGAGGATGTTGCCCGCTTCCTTCAGCGCGGATTCCTCGAGCATGTCGAACGCCTGGACTCCAGGTCGCCGTTCACGACGCAGCATCAAATCCGCAAGCCGGCGGCCCGTTGCTACAGGAAGGGCAAGCAACGTTTGCCCGGTCAGGGAACCGTGCATATCCATCGTCACGCTCACCATTGCGGCGTCAGGAAGTGCGATGCTCGGAACAAGCTCGGAAAGATTGCCGACATTCACCATCGGAACGTCGATCATTATTCGCGCGCCGGTCATGAGCGACAATGCAGTTGCTGCGTGGCCTGCTCCGATGCTTGCGACTTCCTTCAACGCGTCGAGTCGCTGCGGCGAAAATGATCGCAGTGCAATCGGACTCAATGTCGCCACGGGTATTTGAATGTTTTCCATGTTTACACCTAAGCGACACCGCGCGCGTCGAGGATCAGCGCCGGTGCTCCACTGGGAAGAATGGTTGCGCCACTGAAGATCTGAGGCATTCCCCGCGCGGGGTCGAACGGTTTTACGACGACCTCGTGCTGTCCGATGAATTCATCTACGACGAGAGTAAATCGGCGATCCGAAAGATCGAGAACAGCGACGTGTCCCCTCTCCCGGGGCTCGTATCCGAGCTTCGCGCGCAATCGCACGGCCGGCAGTCGCTCTCCTCTCACCTCGATCATCTCACGTCCGTCTTCGAAGCTCACGGCCGATTCCGATAGGACTAGCGTCTCCACAACGTGAGAGATCGGAAGCGCGTACACCTCACCGCCAGTTCGCGTCAACAGCGCCTGCACGATCGCTAGCGTCATTGGCAGACGAACGATCATCTTCGTTCCCTTGCCGTAGGCGGTGACCATCTCGAGTGATCCCCCCAACGATCTCACCTTCGTGGCAACGACATCGAGTCCAACGCCGCGTCCCGAAATTCGTGTAACGCCGGATGCAGTCGAGAATCCTGGACGCGCGATCAAATCAAGGAGCTCGCTTTCACTGAGATTGTCGCGGTCGTTATCGATGAGTCCGCGCTGACGTGCTGCAGCAATAACTTTTGCTGAATCAACTCCGCGTCCATCATCGCGCACGGTGATCACAACTGCCGATCGCTCACGCTCAGCTGATAAAACGAGCTTTGCAATTGGTGACTTCCCTGCGGCCTTCCTCTCAGCGGGCGTTCCAACCCCGTGATCGATTGCATTGCGGAGTAAGTGCATCACCGGATCGCCAATTTCATCGAGCACGGACTTGTCTACTTCGATGTCGGTTCCGCGAAGCTCGAAGTTCACTTGCTTGCCAAGCTCGTGCGAAGCATCGCGCACGAGTCTGTCGAATCTCTCGAACGCCTGACCAACGGGAACCATCCTGCTTTTCGTGATCTCGTCCTGAAGCGTTCCAACGAGACGCGACGCGTGAGCGACAACCTCGGTGAGCTCGACGTTGTTTGCTTTGCGAGAGAGATCGGTTAGTCTCCCGCGCGCAATCACGAGCTCGCCGACAAGCGTCATCAGCGTGTCGAGACGCTCGGCATCGACGCGAACGCTGCGCTTTCCCTCAACGATGGGGAAAGACGCAGTTCGGGTTCCAAGCGGTGGTGTGAATCGAGGTTGTCTCGTTGGCGTCAAACGCGCAGACCTCGCCGGAGTGAAGCGACGAGTTTGCTGCGGAGTGGGTTCAACAGCCGAAGGTATCGGCCACTCCATCGTTCCCGTCAGTGTCGGGATGTCGTCGAGCGAAGCGGCGGCCGCGAGAGCTTCCAGTGCCGAAACCATTTCGCTGACATCCTGAACCGCATCAGGATTTGCGGAAACAAGAACCACTCCGCTCTCGAGGAGATCGACTGCCTCGAACAGTACGTCGATCACTGCCGGCGACGGCGTCGACTGATCACGTCGCAGTTTTTCGAGAAGAGTTTCCAATCCGTGAGAGAGATCGCGAATGGATTGATAGCCCATTGCAGCGCTCATTCCCTTCATGTTGTGCACCGCGCGGAACAATTCGGTGATG
>DATLDN010000104.1:0-29060 GCA_035525855.1 Gemmatimonadaceae bacterium | reverse complement strand
ACGAAGCGCCGGTGAACGTTGCGTGGTCGATGCGCAACAGGACTCCGATGATTCGCATTCCCGATCGTCGCGGGCTCGGTACCAGATGCGAGCTTCGTATTCCTGATCCTTCGGCGAATCCTTATCTCGCCCTCGCCGTGCAGCTTGCTGCGGGACTCGATGGCGTCGAGACGAAAGCAGATGCGCGCGAGCCGGTGAATACGAATATCTGGGAGATGTCACATCGAGAGAAGCGTCGTCTCAAGATCGATGACCTTCCACATAATCTCGAGGAAGCGTGCAACGAGCTCGAGCGTGACAAGGTCATCACCGACGCGCTTGGCGAGCACATCACGTCGAACTTCCTGGAAGCAAAGCGACAGGAGTGGCAGGATTACATCACTCAGGTGTCGCAGTGGGAGCTGGATAACTATTTGGCAAAGTATTGATCCAAACTGCACTACTGACTGCTGACTAACTGCACTACTGACTGCTGACTAACTGCACTACTGACTGCTGACTACGTCTCAGCACTCCGTAGCGCAGTTGGTCAGCAGTCAGTAGTGCGGTTGTGATGTAGATTCTGCTTCAGATGAATCCACCCGAGCGCGACCTGGCGTATTCACAAGAAGTCCGGACGAACGCTGAAGATGTGGCGCTCATCCGGCGAATGTGTGATGCCGATGAAACTGCGTTGGTCGCGCTATATGACCGCTGGATGCGATCGCTTTATTCGCTCGTATTTCATCTTCTCAAGGATGCAGACGAAGCGGAAGACGTCGTCGAGGAAACTTTCTGGCAGGCATGGCGGAAAGCTTCGTCGTACGAGCCGTCGCGTGGCGCCGTCTCGACATGGCTTCTCACGATTGGACGACGTCGCGCACTGGACCGGCTCAGAGCAAAAGGTCGGCGCCGAGAGGAATCGATGACGAGCGTGCGTGACCTGGCTGATGTTGCGACTCCGGCGGGCGATCCATCGCAGGCAACGGAAAGCTCTGAACGACGGTCGCACGTGCTGGCTGCGCTTGCGACTCTGCCGGATGAACAGCGTGAAGTGCTCGAGCTCGGATATTTCCGCGGACTCAGTCAGTCGGAGATCGCAGACATGACCGGTCAGCCGCTTGGGACCGTAAAAACGAGGATGCGATTGGCGCTGCAAAAACTCAGGGAACCGTTATCGATGCACCGCGAGAGGGTGGATTGAACAAGCTCAGTCACGAAGAGGCTTACTCCGAGCTGGCGGGCGTTGCACTCGACTCAGTGTCTGTCGAGGTCAACGTCGCAGTGCGTGAGCACGCTTCCTCGTGCCCCGAGTGTGGTCCCGAGCTGGCAGCTATGGATGACGCCGTTGCGCAGCTGGCTCAGGCGGTGCCGGAGAGAGTGATCAATCCAGGTCACGGTGCGGGCATTCGGCAGAGACTTCTCGTTCGCGCACGCGGTGAGCGGGAAGCGCGGTCCGTCCCAGCACCGGGACCGCCGGATCTCGCACGCGGCGTCGCAAGTCTTACCGGCCTCGGGCACAAGCTGACGCCGGGAACCCAGCGCGCCGTCGACGCAGAAGTGAGAAAGGTTATCCCCCAAAATCCGGCGAGGCGGTCGACGGCCTGGCCGGCATATGCGTTTGCGGCAGCGGCCTCGATTGCTCTCGTTGCGACAGCGATGCAGCTCGTGCGAGTGTCTGCGGATCGCGACGCGTTGCGTACACAGATCGCATCGCGTTCCACTGCGCCTAATCCTGATTCCACGCCCGCGTCAGCGCCGACGGAAAATGAGGCGCTCGTCTCAGCGATGGCGGGACTCGATGTGAAGATCGTTCCGCTTGCAACGTCGACCAAAGCGAGCATGGGAAGAATGTTCTGGAATCGACAGTCGAATGATTGGACGATGGTCGTTTACACGATGCATCCTCCGAAACCTGGAATGACTTACCAGGTGTGGCTTGTCACAGACAGCGCCAAAATTTCTGCGGGGACGTTCAAGCCTGACCCGACCGGACATGCATTCATGCAGGCGAAGTATCCGCTCGATCGAAACGCGTTGAAGGCGGTTGCGATTACAGAAGAGCCAGCCGGAGGAATGCCTGCTCCGACTGGCCCGATTGTCGTTTCTGGATCAGCGGCGCCGTAGCGCTAGCGGCGTTTTCGCGCCGAAGATTTCCTTCCGCTCGATTTTCTCCCACTCGATTTTCTTCCACCTGATTTCCGTCCGGAGGATTTTCGCCCCGACGACTTCCGTGGAACTTTGGCGCCCTTTTTTCGCGCTTCTGACAATCCGATAGCGATCGCCTGCTTGCGGCTCTTTACCCGTCCGCCTTTCCCGCCGGGTCCTGACTTCAATGTTCCTTTCTTGCGTCGCCGCATTGCCGATCCGACCCTTTTGCTCGCGGCTTTCCCGTATCTGCGGCCACCCGATGATTTTTTTCTTGCAGCCATCCTGTTCTCTCCGGCGAATGTGAAGCGGCTCAGGCCGCGAGCGTCCTGGCGCGCGCCAGGCAATGATCGAAGTAGTCCAGGCTCGCATCCGCACGAACGATCAGCCCTTCAGCAATTCCTACTCGCGACGAGGGAACTGATCTGACTTGCGGCTCGAGCACGTGTGCAAGCCAGCCTTCTGCGTGACCGATATCGATTATCGCATGCGCGCCGTAGTAAATGACGGTTTTTTTCGTGATGCCAACGCGACGTGCGCCATGCACGAGACGTGTGCACCGCTGTGGTGCGAGAAGCTCCACGGCGCCGAGTGTGCCTTGTGCGCGGTACGCGTTGCGGCGTGAAATGCAGCTCCACAGCATCACGTTCACGCCTGCAAGAACCTGCCACGGTAGCTCGACCGCATCGGGAGCCTGAAGTGAAAGGCCGCTGATCAATCGGTGAAAGAGATGAGTGTGCACAGCATGACTTCGACCACGGCCCATTTCATCCCAATAATTCGAAGCCATCTCGATCTTCACATCGCCGCGCGTTCCCACTTGTGCCAATGCAACCAGATCGTCGAAGGCGGCTTCACCAGCGCATTCCATTCTGAAAAACCACTCGAGCTGAGCGCGAGTGGCGTCGGTGGCGACAAAGCTGTACAGGTCATGTTCATAAAGCGGATGACTGAACGCAGTATCGCGATACCATGCAGCAAACTCGGAGGGATCGGACGGCAGCGCTTCGAGAGTGAGATCATAAGTGGAGTGAGCGCGTCGCATCATGTCGCGCTCCCACGGAGCCTCGAGCTCGTGCATCAACCGGCAGCTAAGGGGATGGAATTGATAGCTTGGCTTTCCCTCACGATTGATCTGTACGTGCTGCCGATAGATCAACAGAAGTGCGCGGTGAAGCTCATCCCGCGATTCGTGATCGATCCACGCAGCGGATTGTCGACCGGTCGTTTGATTATCGGGATATGCTCGTTTTCCAAGCTCGCGTGCTGTTGCAATCAGATTCTTTTCGAGTCTCGGATTGCGCGTGAGTCTCTCGTCGAGTGACGGATCATCGAAAAGCTCAGCGAGCCTGCGGGAAAGCAGAGCTTTGTTCAACCTTAGCGTGTTTCCCACAAGCAGCGGCAGAGCCGGTAGCTCGATCGACTGCAACATTGGTTCAGCGGTCATACGAAAGCGTGAAAGGCTTTTATGCGGTGCGCTGCTTGCACTGGCGGCACTTGCCGCCTGACCATCTTTTGCAAGAGGCGAGCCTTTCCGGTCTTCAGCGACTCAGAGGCAACGTTGCCTGAATTATATGGACGGCCATCTAATTCCTGGGGTCGTCTTCCATCTTTTATCAACGAAGCTGCGCGACTGCGCGCATTCAAGCCGCCATTTCGCTTCACCGATTTCTTTTCGCCGGAAGACACACTGCTTTGCGTAATTGCATCGGAGGCAGCGCTGGCACGAGCGCGTTTGCCGGGTGCAAGCATGCAAGCAAAGGCCCCGCTTCGAATAATCGAGCTGACATCAGGCAGCGGTCTGATTGGAATTCATCTACTTCGTATCGAGCGGCACAGTGAGCTCGTTGGAATCGACGTCGACGAGTCAGCCGTAGAAACAGCGAGAGAAAACGCAGCAGTCCTCGGCGTTGCACGTCGTGCCATGTTCATTCGTGGCGACATGAAATCACGACACGCAATGAACACTGTATCTCGAGAGAAGCCTGATCTGCTGGTGTGTAATCCTCCGTACATTCCCGAGCCGCCAGGTACAAACCTCGCCGTCGAAGCCGGCGCCGGTCCTTCAGGTACTGCTCACATCATGCGCACTCTCGAGCTTGCGCACGCCAGCAAGCCGCGAGCGTTAGCACTTTCGTGGTGCAGTCTTTCCGATCCTGAGGAAGTAGTCCTTGCCGCAGAGCGTGCGGGTTACCGACTGAATTCTCTGTTCATCACGGTGATTGCAGATGGCGAATACTCGGGCAAGGTGGAGGAATATCTTCGCGGGCTCGACGGCGCATTCATGAATTCACAACCAGAAACATTGCGTGTGGTTGCGCCTGACGGCTCCGCATCGTTCGGGTTTCTGTTGATGGCAGGAGAATTCTCGCGATCCTCCGGCGGCCCGCGTCGGGAAAACAGCGACGCCGCCAAACACGTGCGCACCATTTGCGCACGATTTGCACGCCGTGGAATCGCGTCGCTCGAATCAATCGAAGCTCCATTTGCTGTCCGCACATGGCTTCTCGACCGATGGGATGAAGTTCGGTTGCGCGCATTTCTGCACGGACGCGACGGCGAGCCTGCAAATGAGGATCCGCCCACACAATGAGATTTCTCGGCTTCGGCGAGACGAACGATCTCGGAGATATGTACCTGCGTCTCGCTGAACGCGGACACGAAGTAAAGGTGTACATGTCCGATCCAGAGTCCGCGGGCGTGATGGATGGAATGCTTCATTTCGTTTCCGAATGGAAAAAAGAGCTGCCCTGGATTCGCGATGCCGGGAAGAATGGATTCGTTCTTTTCGAAACTGCTTCTGATGGGAAATTGCAGGACGAGTTGCGCGCGGACGGATTCAACGTCATCGGTGGAAGCGGGCTCGGAGATCGTCTCGAAGCGGATCGAGCATTTGGCCAGCAGACGCTAAACGAGGCTGGTATAGCGACTCCGGATTCTCATGCGTTCGAGAGCTTCGACGACGCGAGGCATTTCATTTCTCGTAAGCGAGGCCGCCATGTCCTGAAGCTGAACGGGACAAACTGGTCGTCGATTAGCACATATACGGGAAGAATGCAGACCGGTGAAGACATGATTGCCATTCTCGACGCGACGCAGAGACGGTGGCCGGATGACGAACCGGTGAGCTTCATTCTTATGGAACACGTTGACGGCGTCGAAGTAGGAGTTGGCGCGTTCTTCAACGGACAGAACTTTCTTCGTCCAGCAAATCTGGATTGGGAGCACAAGCGATTCTTTCCCGGAGATCTCGGTGAGCTGACAGGTGAGATGGGAACAGTCGTCACCTATCGCGGTGCTGAAAAAATTTTCGACGCAACACTCGGCCGCCTGGAATCGTTGCTGCGCTCATCGGGCTACTGCGGCTACATCAACCTCAACACGATCGTGAACACTGCTGGTATCTGGCCACTGGAATTCACATGCCGGTTTGGATATCCGGGATTCCCGATACTCGATTCTCTGCACATCGATCGGTGGGACGAGGTATTCGCGAAGATGATTTCCGGCGAGAACACGGAATTGCAAACGCAGGATGGATTTTCAGTCGGCGTGGTAATCACAGTTCCTCCGTTTCCATACAGCGCCAACTACGAACATCTGGGAAAAGGTCTGCCGATTTGTTTCTTGAAGCAGACAAGTGAACGTGAGCGAGATTCCATTCATTATGGCGAAGTCGCATTGCGAGACGGCCAGCTCGTCACTGCGGGAATGATTGGCTACATCGCCGTCGTAACGGGAATCGGCGAGACAATTTCCGCCGCGCGTGAAAACGCATATGAGCTAGCTCGGCAGATTGTCATTCCAAACTCGCGTTACCGCATCGACATCGGCGAGAAGCTTGTGCGTGAGGATCTGAAAACTCTCACGGCCCTCGGCTGGCTGTCTCCGTGAGTCGCGCCGGTGTGGAATCAGAAGCGGTCAAGCGGTTGTTGAGTGGAGTGCGCGACGAAGGCGTGAAAGAAATTCTCGCTCGTTGTCTCGACGGCAGTATCTCGCCGCCTGTTGCTTTGATGCAGATGCTGATTGAAACCGAAGATGCAGCCGTGGTTCGCGCTGGCGTGGATGACGTCACGCGACGCGCTGCAAGTCTTTCACGCTCCGGCGACAGCTTGCTTCGCGACAGAGTCGACGATCTCACTCAGCTAGTCATAGAGAATGAGCGCGGATGTGAGCGAATTGCCGAGATGCTCCGGTCGAATATGGATCGACCAGATCCCGCACCAAGTGTCGACGAAGGGATTGCATTTTGTGAACGATTGTTCGATTGGTCAGTGCAGCAATCGGAAGAAGCAAGCGTAGCGCTTTACTCTCTCGGGAGCGCTGAGCTTCTGGAACGTGCAACGAAGGAGATAGTGGCTCAGCTCGAGCGATGGAAAGTTTTGTCGCACGATCGTAGAGTGCTGGATATCGGTTGTGGAATTGGACGGTTGGAGGTGGACATTGCACCTCGTGTCAGCGAAGTGCACGGAATCGACGTTTCGGCGCAGATGATCAATGCCGCGCTGAAGCGATGCGCGCCGCTATCCAATGTTCATCTTCTGAAAGTGTCGGGACGCAATCTGGCTGAGTATGCCGACAATTTCTTCGATGCGGCAATTGCTATAGACACGTTTCCGTACATCGTCCAATCGGGGACGCCACTCGTCGAGCAATATTTCGCGGAGGCAAATCGCGTACTAAAGCCTGGCGGCGACTTTGTGATTTTGAATTTCTCGTACTCGGACGATGAAGCGGGCGATGAACATGCAGTCCGCGATCTTGCCAACCGATACTCATTCGATATCGTGACAGCGGGAGCGCGGCCCTTCGTACTATGGGACGGACTCTCGTTTCATCTAAAGAAAGTGCCAGCCACTACTGCGGAGCAGGTAGTTCGTCCTTTATAGACTCCGGCGCCCTCCGCCGCGAGAACTTCTGCATGGCCTCGAGTGTCGCCATACAAAATCCGGCCCATGCGAGACCGATCACTACACCAGCGATCACATCCGACGGATAGTGTACGCCAAGGTACAGTCGGCTCAAGCAAATCAGAAAAATCAAAATGACGGCGAGCAACATTGTCGCCCACCGTGCCCATACTCGCGTTTGCAGTCGAGCCGCGAGATACGCGACGGTGCTGTAAACGATCGTGGCGCTCATCGCGTGCCCCGATGGAAACGATGAGCTCACTGCATTCGTTCCCCACTCGAACACATGCGGCCGAGGACGATCAAAGCGCAGCTTGAGGATGAGATCGAGAAGAATTCCGCCTGCAGTCGCTACAAGCAGCAGCATCGCAGAGTATTTGTGTTTCGTGAGCGTAAGAAACAACGCAGCTACACAGACAATCATCAGCACGACAGTTCCCGTACCGAGGGCAGTGATTTCAATCATTGCGGCATCGAGAGCGTGGGTGTGTCTCGCGTGAAGCCACCGCAAAATATTTTCATCAAACCCCTGCGTTCCGCCTGCCATGACGGTTTCCGCAATCTCGGAAAAAGCCCACGTGCAAAACGCGGCCACGATGACGCCGGCGACAAGGAATATTCCGAGCGCGCCGAGTAACGATGCACCGCGGTCGAAGAGCGCTTCGAGAGCGCCGACAACAGGCTCGGAGTGAATGCGTGCAGCCTTCGCAGATGTTTTTGAGCTTTGCTCCTGTGTCACGATCAGGTCTCGGGCGGTTTTGCCGGGAACTCTGACGTGTTGCGCCGATCAGTGCGGCGCCGGTCTGGATGATTTCGCCGATTACCTTTTCCGCGCGTTCTGACCCAGCGCGCTGTGAAAATTATTGCAAGCAGAACTATTAGTGCGTAAACAGGCTTCACGACGACGTCGAACGCCGGCATCGCGCGCTCGAACCAGTAAATGAGACCAACCAGAACAGCCGCAACAATCCACACTGCGATCAACGGAGCAAACCGTCGATCGAAAAAATTCTGCCTGGCGCGAGTAAAGCCTGAAGCCGGCTGTGTCATGAGGTAATTGTACCGTGTTCACCAATTCGCGGCAGAACCTTCACCTTTATGCCCCGTGTGAAGGATTGCTTCGCGCGAGTTTTTGCAGAGGCTCACCGGTGAGGCGATATGTCTCCCATCCGTCGAGGGGCATTGCTCCCAGTCCGAGATAGAAATCGATCGCCAGCTGATTCCATTTCAGCACTGCCCACTCCATACGGCCACAACTTCGAGACACGGCGATGTTTGCCAATGCTGAAAGAAGTGCGTATCCAACTCGGTGACCTCGCGCTTCGGGTATGACAAACAAATCCTCGAGATACAGTCCTCTCTGTGCGAGAAAGGTCGAGAAGCTGTGAAAGAACAACGCGAAGCCGACCGGTTTCTCGTCCAGATAGGCGATGATTACTTCCGCAGCCGGGTGGGTTCCGAACAGTGAGGATCTCACGCCCTCTTCGGTGGCAACGCACAGTTCCGCCATTCGCTCATATTCTGCCAGCTGGCGAATGAACGAAAGAATCAACGAAGTGTCGTTCTCCGTGGCGGCAGCGATACGGATTGAAGGCAATATTGAAGTCACGGCAGAAGTCTCCCGTTGTTGCCACATTTTGTCACTTGAATGTTGAAGACGTAACCACAACTCGCGCTGGCGGAAATAAAATGCGTGCTCATTGGTTTGCTATCGGTATCGTGCTCGCTTCGGTTGGATGCACCGGAACAGCCACGGAAACTCCTCCACCCGTTGGGAGCGAGAGACTAACGCAACTGCCGACTGGTGCGCGACTCGATCCGGCCGGCAAATCATTCGACGTCGGATCACTGCCACTGGCGATTACGCTTTCTCCTGACGGAAAGAGTGTTGTAGTCCTTCTCAACGGCTGGCGCGAGCAAGGCATTCAGGTTCTCGATCGCGGGACCGGAAAAATTGTGCAGAGTCTTCTTCAACCTGCCGCATTTCTTGGGCTGACGTTCAGTCCGGATGGCAGAAAGCTGTACGCGTCGGGTGGAAACGAGGATGTGATCTACGAATATGATTGGGACAATGGACGCGCGACTCTTGCGCAGCAGATAGTTCTCGCCGCGAAGGAAAAGGGAAAATCGGGAACGAGATATCCGGGCGGCATCGCCATCTCTCCGGATGGAAAGATGCTTTACGTCGCGGAAAACCTCGCGGACTCGCTTGCTGTCGTGGACGCGACAACACGTAAAGTCATTCAGAGATTTCCAACAGAGCGTTATCCGTACGGCGTAGCTGCAAGTAAAGACGGAATGGTTTACGTCTCTGCGTGGGGTGGCTCGACGGTCTCAGTCTTTCGCGCAAACTCGAGTGGCAGGCTTGAAGCTGATGGACGAATCTCAGTTGGAAGACATCCGTCAGCGCTTGCGCTTTCACACGATGGGAACCGGCTCTTCGTTGCGTCTGCAAGCACAGACCGAATTGCGATCGTCAGCGCTCGCGAGAAACGTGTCGTCGCTACCCTCGATGATCACCCGCCCGGCAATATCCATGAGGGAAGCACTCCGAATGCTCTCGCGTTTTCAAGCGATGGCAGACGACTATTTGTTGCGGAAGCTGACAACAACGCCGTCGCCGTGTTCGATCTCTCAAGCAACAGTCTTGTCGGAAGAATTCCGGTTGGTTGGTATCCCTCGGGTGTTGCGATCGCGGGAGACTCGCTGTTCGTGGCGAACGGCAAGGGGAAGGGAACTGCGCCCAATCCGCGCGGACCATCACCAACACATCCGCAAAGAGAAAACCCAACCGCCTTCACGCTTGGTCAGCTCTCGGGAACAGTCACCTTCCTGACTACGAACACATCCGCGGCAGATCTTGCCGCCTACTCGCGCAGAGTCGCAAGCGCGAACGGATGGTCGCGCACGAATCGCAGTCGAAAGTATCCGCCAATCGAACATGTGGTCTACATCATCAAGGAAAACCGCACGTACGATCAGATCTTCGGCGATGTGAAAGCAGGTGACGGCGATACAGCGCTCCTGTTTTTCCCGGAAAGCGTGACGCCGAACCATCACGCCCTCGCGGCAAGGTTCGGATTGTTCGACAGATTTTTCGTCAACGCCGAAGTTAGTCCCGACGGACACAACTGGTCTACAGCTGCGTACACGACGGATTATCTCCAGAAAACAGTTCCGTCGAATTACTCGGACCGCGGCCGAACTTACGATTATGAAGGCGGCAATCGGGGTGTGACTCCTGATGACGACGTTGCTGAGCCAGGGTCAGGCTATCTCTGGAATCTCGCTCAGAACGCTAACATCACCTTCCGCAACTACGGGGAGTTCGTCGAATGGGGAAGCACCCAGAAGCCCATCGTGTATCGGGGAACAAAGCCGTTTCTGAAAGACCACACGAATCCCGATTTCCCCGGCTTCGATATGAACATTCCCGATCAGCGACGCGCAGATGTCTGGATCGGGGAGCTCGCTTCATTCCAAAAAAATGGAACGATGCCCAAGCTCGAAATCGTGCGGCTTCCAAACGACCACACGGTTGGTCTCAGGGCGGGCGGCCGAACACCCTTCGCACACATGGCCGACAACGATCTCGCGTTAGGTCGAATGGTCGAAGCATTGTCGAAAACGCGCTTCTGGAAAAACACCGCAGTGTTTGTGCTGGAGGACGATGCACAGAATGGATCGGATCACGTCGACTCACACCGGTCACCGATGCTCGTGATCTCGCCATACGCGAAAGGCGGGGTAAGTCACAGATTTGCAAACACCACCGATATTCTCGCGACAATCGAAGAGCTTCTTGGCCTTGGCCGCATGTCACAGTTCGACGAGTATGGACGCCCCCTTCGTGATATCTGGAACGACACGCCCGATTTACGTCCCTATGTAGCTCTGAAGCCGGCCGTATCGCTCGACGAACGGAATCCGAAAACGGGCGCCGGTGCACGCGATTCGCGGAAGCTCGCGCTCGACAAGGAAGATCAGGCCGATGAAGATCTGTTCAATCGCATTCTATGGAGAGCGATCAAAGGCGAACAACGCCCGTGGCCTGGCGTGACCCGAATGTCGACGCTGGAGTACAAGAGGTAGCCACAGCGTAGAGGGGTGGCTAAAATAGAACCAGTGCCTGTGCGCGGGTGTCGCACGGGCATTTCTTTCGGCGCCGTGGCCAAGTGGTAAGGCGGCAGACTGCAAATCTGCTACTCGTCGGTTCGATTCCGACCGGCGCCTCTAACGAGCTGAATTTCACAACTCTCGCACAGTGCTTACGGTTGTCCGATACACATTGAGACCCAATGTTGTTCGGATCTCACCGGGCCTACGGGCCGAAGATTACGCGTCCTCATGGACTCTTCGAATAGCACTTCCACACTTCGTCTTCGCTGGCCGCTCCTCGTTCTACTTGCGAGCATAGCGCTTACCGCGTTTGCAGCGTTCGATGCGCAGCGGACTGTCCGGGCGCAAAACAGCGTTGTCACGCGCGCGACAGGTGAGTTCGCAAGCTTTGCTGCGTGGAGCTATGGGCAGCACCTGCAGGAAAAACTTTCGGCTGCTGCGCGAGAAGTTCTCGGTGCTGTAAACCACGGTGACAATCTGCACACGGCATCAGGGGTTCCGCCTGCACGTGGCCTTGTCCACTACCTCCCGTTCGATACGCGTTGTGATTGTCACCGACCACGCCAAGGTCCGGTGCCCGTCGATTTCATCGCATTTCGACTCGGCTCTAACGCTGTCGACATTGCTGTGAACACGTACCGCGATCCCGCCAATGGCTGGCTGAGTGATGACATGGCGGACGACATGATGAACATGCACGTGCAACGTTCCGCGTTACCGGTTGCAGAGCAGCGCTGGATTGCAGACACATTGAGCAAGCAAGTGCGCACTGCCCCGTTGGCTGACCGCGGCTTTGCGCTGATTGCTGTCGGGGAAGGAAAGACCACTCGTGTACTCAGCTATACCGTGATGCCGACTACCTACGGCGACACAATGATTTATGCGGCGAGATACAATCCGGATGAGCTGCGAGGAATCCTTAGATCAGTACTCGATAGTCCGGGCCTCTTGCCTTCGACGTTCACCAAAGGTCGCAGAAATCGAGATGTAGTCGCTGTCGCGGTTACCGACGCAAACGGAAACAGAATTTTTGATTCCGCTCCCGGCGCAACATCGCCGATGAGCTCCCACCTTTCCCTGCCTCTGCAATACGGCGGACTACAACTCTTTATGAGAGTGAATCCGCAGCTCGCGGGAACGCTCGTAATCGGCGGACTGCCCAGATCGCGTCTTCCATTTTTGCTCGGCTTGCTCGCACTCGCCGCCGCAATGTCTTTCGTGGCGGTTGCCCAAATTCGCCGAGAGACAGAGCTCGCTCGGCTGCGTGGAGACTTCGTGTCGAGTGTGTCGCACGAATTGCGAACGCCCCTCGCGCAGATCCGCCTGTATCTCGAGACAATGCGACTCGGCCGTGCGTCTACTCCCGAGCAAAGAGAATGGTCACTTGGCCACATCGAGCGTGAGGCAACGAGATTGAGTCATCTCGTCGAAAATGTACTTCGCTTTTCGCGGATGGGGCGCGCCGACGTTCCGCCTACGTCGCTGGTCGATGTGACCGATGAATTGGGGCGCATTGTGGATGAGTTTCAGCCATTGGCGTCGGGGAGCAGAGCTACAATCGAAGCAGAGCTCGTCGATGCTCCGAAGATGCTGCTCAGGCCTGAGGCGCTGCGTCATCTTCTCATCAACCTTCTGGACAATGCAGTGAAGTACGGACCATCGGGGCAGACCGTTCGTGTCGGAATGGCTTTGAAAAACGGACAGCTACTGATTTCCGTAAGCGATGAAGGGCCCGGAATACCGAAAGAGGATCGCGAGCTGATCTGGCGCCCCTTCTGGCGCGGGCGGAATGCCGGCGGCGCTGGGGGAAGCGGGATCGGACTCAGCGTAGTCCGCGAAATTGCACGACAGCACGGTGGTGACGCGTGGGTCGAGGACAGCCCGCGCGGCGGTGCATGCTTCGTTGTCGCGATCCCGATCAAGGCAGCCGGACAAAGTGCGGATCGTCAGCTAATCGCCGAGGCTCCGGACGACGTGCCGGCGACCATAGCTGGATGAGTCAAAGGATCCTCCTCGTAGAGGATAACGCGAATCTCGCTGAAGGAATCGAGTACAACCTTCGACTCGAAGGCTACGATGTACGCCGGGCAGAAACGGGACGTGCCGCGCTCGAGCTGTTTGAAAGCTGGTCGCCCGAGCTGATCATTCTCGATCTCATGCTTCCTGATATCGATGGTTATCAGGTTCTCAAAAGTGTTCGAGGGCGCGGGAGCGGAGTGCCGGTGTTGATTCTTTCCGCCCGCGGCGAAGAAGCGGACAAGGTGAGAGGCTTCCGGCTCGATGCGGATCAGTATGTCACTAAGCCTTTCGGAATTGTCGAGCTGTTGGAGCGAGTGGCAGCGCTGCTCAGACGCTTTGATACTGCCGGCAGAACTCCCGCTCCTACGGTGGTGAAATTTGGCGACGTCACGATAGACGTCGCATCGCGAACGGTTCTTCGCAATGGAATTTCGTGCGCGCTGACGCCCAAAGCCTATGAGCTTCTTCTCGCCCTCGTCCATCGCAATGGAGCTGTTGGAACGCGCGGCGACCTGTTGAAAGAAGTATGGGGTTATGGCGCGTTCGTCATGACACGAACTGTCGACTCCCATATCGCCGAGCTGCGCCGAAAACTGGAAGAGAATCCCGCTGAGCCGAAACATATCGTAACTGTGTGGAAGGTAGGATATCGCTTCGTGTCGTAGGGGCGCGTCAGCACAAATCCAACACACAATTCGCACTCTTCCGCAACCCCATGCGAAGACGTCCCTCGTAGTCTTGTGAACGCGCGGTTGCATAGTCGCGCACAGACAATCAACGAGGCTCCTTATGACTTTCCGTTCTCTTGCGAGATTCACCCTCTCCGCGGTCGTCTTCGCCGCTTTCGTTCCCGGCGCTCGCGGACAGCAGGCACGGCCGGATCTACTCGTTTCCACAGGGTGGTTAGCTGCTCACCTGAATGATCCCGGTCTAGTGCTTCTTCACGTCGGATCGAAAAAAGATTACGAAGCTGAACACATTCCCGGCGCGCGGTTTGTTTCGCTGAATGACATCTCCACGAAGATGGATCACGACAAGCCGGATGCACTGATGCTGCAAATGCCTGCGAGCGAGGAGCTGCGCACACGATTAGCTGCGCTTGGTATTTCTGACAATTCGCGCGTCATCGTTTACTACGGTACGGATTGGGTAACGCCTGCAACGCGCGTCGTTTTCACACTCGATTACGCCGGGCTGGGCGCACGCACTTCGCTGCTCGATGGTGGCATGAGCACGTGGAAGCGTGAAGGTCATAATGTCACCGCAGAGAAATCGATTGAACGCCAAGGTTCTCTGTCGGCACTGCGCGTCCGGCCGATAATCGTAGATGCTGATTACGTGAAATCGCACATTGGAAAGAGGGGAATCTCAGTTGTCGATGGTCGAGCTGCATCGTTTTACGATGGCATCGAAACGGGAGAAGGAATGCGGTCGAAGCACAAGACCGGACACATCGCGGGCGCGAAGAGCGTTCCGTACACTGAGATCACAGACGACAATCTCATCTTCAGGACGCGCGAACAGCTTGCGGAAATTTTCGCAAAAGCAGGCGTGCAGCCTGGCGATACGATTGTCGGATATTGTCACATCGGCCAGCAGGCGACAGGGATGTTGTTCGCGGGGCGCCTGCTAGGTCATCCCGTTCTGTTGTACGACGGATCGTTCGAAGATTGGTCAAAGCATCCGGCGAGTTATGCCGTAGAGGTTTCGACCAAGGGAACGAAATAGTGACTTCTGCAGTCGCCCCCGTCGAACGCATGCAGACGCGATTTCGTCTGCGTGCGTTGACACCACGCGCTTACTCGAATCCCTACCTCACCGGAATTCTTCTTGGACTCGTGCTGTTATCAGCGTACGTGCTGATGGGGCGAGGGCTCGGTGCATCCGGAGCATTCGCAACCGGTGCGGCGGCCGCAGTCAACACGGTCGCTCCGAAAACTGCGCAGGCTAATCACTACTTCTCGCGATATCTCGGCGCAGATGGTACAGTCGAAATCGACTGGCTCGTTCTGGAGCTGCTTGGAGTCAGTATTGGCGGACTGCTGTCTGCATTACTCGCGGGACGAGTTCGTATTGCAGTCGAGCGGGGACCGCGAATCTCGCAGCGCAATCGTCTTGCGCTCGCATTTGCGGGCGGTGGAATAATGGGACTTGGTGCGGTGCTCGCTCGAGGATGCACGAGTGGCCAGGCACTTACCGGTGGCGCACTGCTCAGCGTAGGGAGCTGGCTTTTCATTGGTGGAGCATTTGGTGCTGCCTACGCAGTCGCGCCGTTGTTGAAGAGAGCGTGGACATGATCGCGCCTTTTTCGGAATTCGGTGCGTTCAGCGATCGAGCCGGACTGTGGATCGCAGTCACAATCGGCATCGCATTCGGTTGGTGTCTCGAGCGCAGCGGGATGGGTAGTGCGCGTAAGCTCGCCGGCCAGTTCTATCTCGCCGATCTGACTGTGTTCAAAGTGATGTTCAGCGCAATCGTCACGGCGATGCTCGGAGTTTTCTGGCTTGGATGGATCGGCGTGCTCGACGTATCACGCATTTATGTTCCCGAAACTTTCATTCTCCCGCAGCTGATTGGCGGAATTGTTTTCGGCGTTGGGTTCGTGATTGGTGGGCTTTGTCCCGGCACATCGTGCGTGTCCGCGGTGACGGGGCGCATCGATGGCTTGATGGTAGTGCTCGGAATGTTCGCCGGTGTTTTCTTAACAGGAATTTTCTTTCCTTCGCTCGAATCGTTTTACAACACGACTGCACGCGGCCAGCTCACGATACCAACGGCATTTCATGTGTCCTACGGCGCTGTGGTCTTCGGACTGGTGGTGATTGCGATCGGCGGTTTTCGCGTCGCGGAAATAATCGAGGCACGTACGCGGTCGCGTGCAGAGTCAACAAATGTCTGATCTGTTCGCCACTCGGTCAGTCATTCGACTGCTGGCGGGTCTCGCACTCCTGCTTGGAGTATTCGCGGCGTTTGCCGGGGATCCCGACAAGGCTGTGAACCGTGGTGTCGATGTACGACAGCTTGCTGCAACGGTGACATCGGAAGACGATCATGTCACTGCCGTCGAGCTTGCGGGTTGGATCAAGGAGAGGCGGCCGAATCTGCGTGTGATCGACGTTCGCGATTCCAGTGAATTCGATGCGTATCACATCCCGACTGCGGAACGCCTCGACTTGACTCATCTCGTCGATGCGCACTTCGGCTCGAATGAAACAGTCGTGCTTTACTCAGAGGGCGGAGCTCACGCTGCGCAGGGATGGGTTTTTCTTCGAGCACTCGGCCATCAGCATGTGTATTTCCTTCGAGGCGGATTGAGGGAGTGGCTGGACGAAGTCATGAATCCCGTTGTCAGAGAAGGCACGACTGAGAGCGCGCGTGCGGAATTCACTAAGGTGGCAGCACTCAGCCGTTATTTCGGTGGCGTGCCGCGAGCTATCGGCTCATCGGATGCGGGACCGTCCACGAGCGCAGCGAAGCCCGCGCTCCAGTCAAATATTGCAGACGAGGTTCGTCGCATGCGCCGCCGGGGATGCTGACGTCGGTTCAAGCGACTCGCGCGCGCACGGTGCCGGGCTCCACAGATCATTTCTTTGCGGATCTCCGACGCCGGGAGTTCTCGCGTCTCGACCGGAACGGCGAGGCATACCTCGACTACACAGGAAGTGCGTTATACGCGGAACGACAGATTCGCGCTTACTCGAATGTTCTACGTCGAGGTGTGTTCGGAAATCCCCACTCGGAAAACAAGCCTTCGCGCGCCAGTACTGAAATAATCGATAAAGCGCGGGAGCAGCTTCTCGAATTTCTGGATGCGCCGCCGGAAGAATACGTCGTGTGCTTCACAGCTAATACAAGCGCAGCAATCAAGCTTGTCGCGGAGAGCTTTCCATTCGATAGCGAGAGCGCGCTGCTTCTCTCGACGGACAATCACAACTCTGTCAACGGCATCAGGGAATTCGCCGGTCGGGCAGGAGCGAAAGTCGAGTATCTCCCACTCGACCCGGACCTCCGGCTTGCCGATCCGTTGAGCTATCTGGAGAAGCATGCATTCGTCCGCAACAAGATGTTCGCGTATCCAGCGCAATCGAATTTCTCCGGCGTAAAACATGGCTTTGCTCTCGCGAGATATGCGCGCGCTTTGGGTTATGCGGTGCTTGTGGACGCGGCGGCATTCGCACCGACAAATCCGATCAGCCTTCGCGCAACACCAGTCGACTTTCTCGCGCTGTCGATGTACAAAGTGTTCGGATTCCCGACTGGTGTGGGCGCACTGGTAGCTCGGCGCGATTCACTGCGGCGTTTACGACGTCCGTGGTTCGCAGGTGGGACCGTCGAGTACGCGTCGGTTCAGAACCAGTCGCATTTGCTGCGTGAACGAGAATCCGGTTTTGAGGACGGTACGCCGGCATTTCTCGACATCGCTGCACTCAGTGAAGGATTCGAATTGCTGCGTGACGTAACGATGGATCGCTTGAATGCCCGAGTCACCATGCTCACGTCAGAGCTGCTCGACAGATTGCAATCGCTGCGTCGGGCGGATGGATTGCCTCTTGTCCGGATATATGGGCCAACCAATATCGATGCGCGTGGAGGCACTGTTGCATTCAACGTCCTCGACCGCGATGGGCATGCTGTACCGTATCCGGTTGTCGAGAGGGCCGCACGTGACGCCGGTGTAGCAGTGCGTGGAGGTTGCTTTTGCAATCCGGGCGCGTCAGAGTCGGCGTTTGAATTTCCCGCAAACCTCGCAAGGAAATGCGCGGAAAATGTCACTTCGGCCGGATTCACAGTGGAGAAATTTTCCGAGTGTATCGGACGGGACATTGCTGTCGGTGCAGTGCGCGCATCGGTGGGAATGGCCACGAACGTCGAGGATCTCGAGCGCCTCGTGGGAGTTGTGCAGAGCAGCAACTAGGACTAGCATCAGGCCCTAGCAAGATGATCCCCTACGCAATGTTGTTACAGGCCGCCGACGAGCACGTCACCGCGGGAAGAATCATTCGTGAGTATGCCGGTTTTCTCTCTTTCTTTGCCGTATACGGCGCGATCGGATTTCATTTTCAGGTTTTGAAAGATCTCCGCCGAGAGCCCGCAATCGATGTTGGCGGCAGTCCGGTTGATCGGGCGGATCGTCGCGCGGCAGCGATTGGTTTTGTCGGCTCGGTGCTGATGGTCGTGCTGATGTTACGATCGCTTCTCGAGCGTGCAGCAGCAAAGAACATCACGCTGATGGGAGCGGTTCAGGCAGGCGGGGGTCGACAAATATTTCAAATCGCCTGTGTGTCGCTCTTTTTTATTTGCTTCGCGCTCGCTGTGCAACGAATGCGCACCGGCTGGGTTGTAGCCGGACTCGTCGCGATTGCATATGCGCTCCGTAACATCACCACCGGGCGTTGGTTCTCGAACGTGAACCCCCTCCACGAAATTTCTGCCTCGTTGTGGCTGGGTACGCTGCTGGTTCTCGCGATAGCGGGGCTCACGACTGTTTTTCGCAGTGATGTTACGAGTGATGAAAGGGGAAGACTCGTGGCGACGATGGTATCGAGGTTTTCTCCACTCGCTCTTTCAGCGGCCGCGCTCCTGGGAATCACTGGAGTGACAACAGCGTGGCGCCATCTGAAGCATCTGAATGCGTTGTGGACTACGCCTTACGGATTTGCGCTCGATGCTAAGCTGTGTGTAGTTGCGCTCGTTGTCGTAATGGGTGCGTGGAACTGGCGTCGAATGGCGCCGAAGCTAGGCAACGAAGAAGGCGCTGCGGCCATTACACGTTCGGCGACTACTGAGCTCGGCTTTGCCGCGATTGTGCTCGCAATCACAGCGCTTCTTGTCTCTTTGCCGAGTCCTGGTCCGTCTGGTCCACCCGGATCCGGGGCGCCTGTGCCGAAAGCTGCAGCGCCGATGAGTCCTGCTACTTCGCGGTAACGACTGGGTTCGGCGCGATTCGTGGTAGCAACTGAGTAGACAATCCGACGGCGCGCTGGCGCGTTAGATGCTAAGGCAATACAAAAGCGAAATCCCCGCGACTATGTCGCGGGGATTTCGTTTTCGGATTATGACCGATTATTGAATCTTGAATTCCTGCACCATACCGTGAAGGAAATGCGGCTTTCCATCCTTCGCGTCTTCGAGAAAGCAAACAAGCACGTAATCGCCGGCATCGAGATTTGCGTTGAACGTCGCATGCTGTCCCTTTGACAGACCGACGACTCCTCCCATCGGCATTCCCGGAGGTGGCGCACCCTTATTCGAAACGGGCAGCCATGCCTGGAAATCTTTCATGGTCTTGCCCGGTCCGAGCTTTACGAGGACGACTTCATGCGGCTGGTCGGCACCATTCTCGACTCGGATGACATTCTGACCACTCTTCAACGGAGTCGACATCGTAAAGTTGTAGTCCGCAAGGGTCATTGTTGCGGTCGGAGTTGGCTCCGCCGCCGGAGCCGCGTTCGACGCGGTGACCACCAGACCACGCACCATTCCCTTCATCGCGTGCGGAACCCCATCGGCGGAAGGAATGAAGCAGATCAGAGCGTAATTGCCCGCCTCGAGAAGCTGCGTCGTCTCGGCAGTTCCTCCCGGCGCAGCGGCATTCGGACCACCGGCAAAAACGACCCATGATGGTGGCGGCGTGTTGGGTTTCATCGCCTTGAGCGCCGTCATGAAATCTTCGAACGTCTTTCCTTCTGTGAGTTTGATCAGTTGTGCGTGGTGCAGCTCCTTACCCTGGTTCATCAAGTGGAGCGTGGCGAGCCCGGCCGAAATCTGAGCGGGCGCGTCGAACGAATAATCCTTCGCGACAAGGTGAACAGTGGTTGGAGCTGTTTGGGCAGCGGTGGTTACTGGCGCAGCGCTGCTGTCAGTGGTGTTGGGCTGCTCTTTTGGAGAACAGGCCATGAGGCTCGCTGTCGAGAGAAGCGCAGCGACAGCCGTGGAACGAACGTGGAACATTACCCCTCCGTACGGGAATCAATTGATCGGTCGAAATTTCTTCGCCGTACGGCGTCCGTCAAGCGTATCACTTCTCGGTTTTGTCCAATGCTGCCGAGTTGATGCAGTAGCGCAGACCGGTTGGCTTGGGGCCGTCGTCGAAAACGTGTCCCAGATGTGCGTCGCACCTGCTGCAAAGGACTTCCGTTCGCCGCATGAAGAGGCTGGAGTCACTTTCCGTCTCTACACTCTCGGGCGATGCAGGCTGATAGAAGCTCGGCCACCCCGTTCCTGAGTCGAATTTTGCCGACGAATCAAAGAGTGGATTACCGCAGCAAACGCAGCGGTAGATGCCGGCCTCTTTCGAGGAATTGTATTCACCGGTGAACGGCGGCTCGGTGCCTTTCTGCCGAGTCACACGGTACTGCGTCGGCGTAAGTTCTTTTTTCCATTCATCGTCCGTCTTGCGAATCTTGTCCGTCATTTGGGTTCTCTCCTGTTTGTGCATCTATTGTACGTTGACGAAATCCTTACGGATTTACCTGGTTGCGAGTGCGATATTAAAAACATCTTCCCCGCAAAACTTGCGATCTTGAAAACAATCGCGTTGCAGCGAACACGTCTCATCATTGCCGCCTTTGCGGTGCTGGGCAATGCGTCGTGTGCATCAAAGCCCGTAGAAGTAACCACAGGGGCGATTGTCAGTCTCGATACAACCACTGCGAGGGTGGCGAGCCCCAGAAGCGCACCGGCGAAAACTTTCTGGGCGGCGATGACAAGCCTCGATCCGGACTATGTGCACACTCATTCCGTGAGCATCGATGAGCGACAATTCGCGAATGCACTGCGTACGATCATGGCCGGCGACATCGATGAAGCCGAGCTTTTGCTCGACAGTCTCGGACGACATGCGACGGATTCACTCATTCGCTCTGCATCTCACATACTGCTGACGGCAACACTCCAGTATCAGAACAAATGGAAACAGCTCGCGGAGATAGCGCCACCGCGGTCGCCCCGCTCTGATTCTATCAGAGACGACCGCGCAGGTGTCGAGCGATGGGCCGATGCGTTCAGGAATGTTCCGACACGCGAAATAAGTTTTCCTTCGAATGTTGTGACGCTGCCACTCAGCGTTTCTGCTGCAGGGACCCCGGCCATCCAGGTGATAATCAACGGCAAGCCAAAGGTGTTTTGGCTCGACACTGGCTCCAGCATGTCGATTGTTGCATCGGATGTTGCCGAAGAGTTTGGAGTAGCTCCACTCGTCGCAGACACACTTGAAGTTGCAACAACGACCGGCCGAGTGCCTGCTCGCCCTGCAGCGATTCGGAGCCTCGAGCTCGGCGGAGTCTCGATACAAAATGCGACGGCCATGATCGTCTCCTCGGCACTGATGCAAATTCGAAGTGCCGCTATGGATGAACCCGGTCCACCGGTGAAAATCAACGGAATAGTGGGCTTCGATATCATCAGCCAGCTCGACATTCAGGTCGATTATGTAAAGGGCGTCGTCAGGCTCAGTCAGCCGCAGAAATCTCCGACATCGTTAGCGCAGCGAAATTTTTTCTGGGTTGGCACGCCGATCGTTCGTCTCATTTCGCGGGGTGGGCTGCCGCTTCATTTTGGTCTCGACACCGGTGCCCAGGAGACTTACGCGATGGAGCGTCTACTAAACAAAGCTCAGGTGCGCACGTTCCTGGGCGAGAGAAAAAGGATCGGTGGCTTCGCAGGGTTGAAGGAATTTCGTGGACGCTTCATTCCGGATCTGCGGCTTTCGCTCGCCGGCACCAACCTGATCTTTCAGAAATTGCTCGTCTTCACACCCGCTGTCTCCAGCTTCATTGCGCTGGACGGAGTGCTTGGAAGTGATGCAGGTAAAACGGGTGTAATGCGAATCGATGCAATGAACGGTGTTTTCAGCATCGGCCGTTAGCCGCCCGACCACGTCACCCGATAGATGCGCCCGCCTGCATCGTCGCTGATATAGAGAGCGCCATCAGGAGCAACCGCTAGCCCGACGGGACGGTGTGCAGCGGTGCCACGCGCCGGATTGGGTGTCGTAAATCCTTCGGCGAAAAATTCAAATTGGTCCTGTGGCCGGCCGTTCGGCATCGGCAGAAACACAACGTTGAATCCCGCTTGCGGCAGAGGCGCGCGATTCCACGAGCCATGCATCGCGACGAACAGTCCATTGCGGTAATGCGATGGAAAGTTTCTTCCTGTGTAAAACTGAATCCCCAAGGGCGCCCAGTGAGCAGGGAATGAGTAGATCGGCTGCTTCAATGACGCACAGCGACCAACTGCTTTTCCATCGCCGCCATACTCCGGTGCAAGACGGTGTTCATGTGCGAGCCCATCGTAGTAACAGAATGGCCAGCCATAATCCTGCCCTGCACTTACTTCGACAAATACTTCACCAGGCAGCTCAGCGTTTTGCGCGTCGGTGAAGAGTTTCGGCCAATTCGCCGAGAGCTGATCGCGACCGTTGGGAGCTGCATACAAACGATTGCCGGACGGATCGAGCGTCAGCGCCACAGAATTTCGAAGGCCTTTTGCGTACCGCCTTTCTATCGACGGGCGCTGCAGGTGGCCGCCAGCATCGAACTTCCAAATGCCGGCGCGCGTTTCCAGCTCGGGACAATCTTCTTTTCCGGGTGATCCCTCCGCACGATCCTTCAACTGACAGGCGTTACTTGGGGAGCCGAAGTTCACATACATCGTTCCATTCGGAGTGATGACGAAATTTCGCGCCGCGTGGCCGGGTTGTCCGGGCATACCGGTTACCACGGTATCAGCTGGACCGCCTGGACGAAGCTGGCCCGACGGAAGCGGATATCGAACGATGGATGTACCAACGTCCGCGTAGAGATATCCTTTGAACAATGCGATGCCGGTATTCCCGCTGTCTCCGAATCGTTCGATTACATCGGCACGTCCATCATTGTTGGTATCGCGAAGACCGACCTGGCCAGGAGAGATCGACGCAAAGGGTCCACGTTGCGATCGTTGGACGTTTACAAAAACATCGCCATTCGGTGCGACCACGAGATGACGTGCTGCGCCAAGGCTGTCGGCGAAAATCGTCGCACAAAACCCTGGAGGAAGTCTGAGTCCGGCATCGTTGCGCGCGCACGCCGGCGCATCGATTACGACAGCGGCCTTTTCTCTTGACTGCCCTGAATTGCCCGCCTGGGCGGCGGTACATCCAACGAGAACCAGAAGCGCGAAGGTGGAAGAACGAATAGTCTGCATGCTGCGAGAAGCTCCCCAAAAAATGATTTTACTCTTGCTGAGCATTGCACGTGCCTCGACGGCAGGAGCCAGCGGGACTGGCAATGCTCCCCATGATTAGACTATTATCTAACTGAATGCCCAGCCGCCTGCTCGCACCACTCGTCAGAATAGAAGTATCCCCCCGCTTCGATCTATTCTACGCGCTAAGAGTGCTACACCAGCCGACTGGATTTGCGGCAGAATGGAGCAGAGACGTTCGCGATGTGCTGCCGCAAAAATTCGCAACCGCAGTGGAGCGTGTGGCTCCGCATCCAATGATGTGGCCGATGCTGGCGGATTCCCTGCGCGACGAAAAATCGGACCCATCCTTCGACGAGATGATTCGGATTATCCGCACTCGGGAGAACGAATCGTTTCAGCGCGCCGTCCTCGCCAGCATTTTTCGCGGACAGGGTGTCGTCGCCGACCTGATTGCCAAACGTATCACGTTGTCGGACGCAATCGCGGCTGAGGCGTCCCAGCAGAACGCGCTTATCTCGCTGGTCGGCCTCACTCCGTTTCAGAATACTCACGGAGTAGCCGACGCGTTCGCGCGGATCGTTTCACATCCGGAGAAGTACCGCGCCGAGCTCGCGGATGCGCTCGAGCTGTTCTGGGATTCCGCGTTCAGCTATACGTGGAAGTCGCTGGACCCGCGGATGCAGAAGCGAGCGGCGATGATGCGTGAAGACTTCAGTAGAGGATCGGTGGCGTCGTTCGCGCGTGACGAACGATTGCCGGTCGTGTTCGACGAGCGGTCGCGAACCGTGCGGTCATCTCGGGGGACCATGCTGTTCCCATTCAAAAGCCTGCGCGCAATTCACTTCCTTCCATCGGCGTTCAATGATGCGCGATTTTGGGGAGCATATAGCGATAGCCCGACGGCTACGAAGCTTTACTTCCCGGTATATGACCCGACGTTGCTCGAAGGATTACTTCCCAGGTCACAACAACCAGTTATGCCGCCGGTTCATCACGGCGATCCTGCAATGGGCTTCCGTGCTCTTGGTGATACTACGCGCTACGCAATCGCATCACTTCTGGCAAAAACGCCCCGCACGTCAGTCGAGCTCGCCAAGGAATTCAACGTGTCGAAGGCAACAATCTCTCATCACGTCCAGCTGCTCCGCGCGGCAGGTCTCCTCGACGAGCAGCAAACGGAGCGCGGCGTTGTGCTGACGCTGGACAGGTATGCGCTCGAGGCGTTATCACGCGCAGCCGCGAATGAAATGTTTTCCGGAAACGAAAATTCGGTGATCAAACGTACTCGACGCGCCAAATCGACCGGGGAATCGGAATGAGCACGTTCGCAGACGGCCAGCTCGCGGGCAAAGCTGCCATCATCACCGGTGGCGGAAGCGGAATCAATCTCGCCATCGCTCAACGCTTTGCTCAACACGGGGCAAAAGTCGCGTTGATTGGCAGGACCCAGGAAAAGCTGGATCACGCATCCGCCGAAATAGAAAACGCGGGTGGAGTCGCAGCGGGGTTTGCAGCGGATGTTCGAAATTACGATGTGCTTGCTGCGGCAATTGCATCGGCACGTGAGAAATTCGGCAACATCGACATCGTGGTGTGCGGTGCCGCTGGAAATTTTCCGGCACCCGCATTGGGAATGTCCGCAAACGCATTCAAATCGGTAATCGACATAGATCTGCTTGGCACATTCAATACTTGTCGTGCTGCGTTCGAGCATTTGCGTCGACCAGGGGCTTCGATAATCAACATTTCCGCGACGCAGGCTTTTATTCCAATGCCGTTTCAGGCACACGTTTGCGCCGCAAAAGCCGGAGTCGACATGTTGACGCGCACTCTCGCGCTCGAGTGGGGCCCGCAGGGGGTGCGTGTGAATTCCATCGCTCCCGGTGCAGTGGACGATACGGAGGGGATGAAGCGTCTTGCACCGACTCCTGAAACGCGTGCCGCGTTCATTGACACGATTCCGCTCCGGCGCTTCGCCGAGAAATCAGAGATCGCGGACCTTGCCCTTTTCCTTTGCTCCGACGCTGCGCAATTCATCACGGGGACGGTGGTTGTTTGCGATGGAGGGCAATCGCTCGCAACGGTGCGAGCAGATTTGATCGGCGGCCTGGGAAAGAAAGTTCAGTAGAGCTCGTCGATAGAGCGCGGCCAGTCCTGCTTAAGAAGTCTCGACATCGCACGATCGGCGAGTAGACGTCCCTCGGTCTGGCATCGTGGGCAGTAGTTCGTCTCGTTGCTCGCATATCGAATTCGCTGGACGGGCGTCTCACATACTGGACACGGTTTCCCATAACGACCGTGAACCGCCATTTCTTCACGAAACGCTGTCACGTTCTTGGGAAAATCATCACGGGCTTCTTCACGCAGGCGGTCGATCCATTCCCGCAATGTTGCTTGCGTCGCCTCGAATAATCGCGCGATTTCTTCATCGCTCATCTTGCTCGTGAGGCGAAGCGGCGAGAGTCGCCCCTTGTGAAGTATTTCATCGGAGTACGCGTTTCCAATTCCGCTGAACAACGTCGGATCTGTAAGCGATCTCTTCAGCGTATGATTTTCCCGGCGCAGCTGTTCTGCGAATTCTTCGAGCGAACATTCGAGCGGCTCGATCCCGCCACGATCGACCGCCTGTAACGCTTCATCGCCCTCCACAACAGTTACCGACGCGCGCCGTGTCGAACCCGCCTCGGTGAGAATGAGCGACCCGTTATCGAAGTCGAATGCCGCAAGACCTAGCTTGCCGGGAACCTTCGATCCGCGCACAAGCCAACGAAAACGTCCGGCAATCATCAGATGGATCACAATCCACAAATCGTTGTCGAAGCCGATTGCAATGCGCTTTCCGATTCGTCGGATTGCTACGACACGTTTTCCTTCAGTGTCGCGAATTGGCGGCTCGACCGAGCGAACCAGAAATGGATTCGTGATGCGAATCTGATCCAGCGTGTGCCCAATGATGCGCTGTTCCAGCGCTTCGATGTATACCGTGATGTCCGGCAGCTCAGGCAATGCTCGATTATCTCGATGTCAGCGCGGCAAACAGGTATGCAAGATTCGCGGTGCCATCCATTATGGGCTCATTGGTGGAGTAGTCTCCAACATCATCATGATACACGATGAAGCCCGTGTTGAAATCGGCGTACTCATCGGCGTCGTGGAGTTTAATGCCGAGCAAATTCTTGTAGATCGATTGATAGACGGGACCGTCGATGAGCCCGCCGGTAAGCTGCATCTTCAAATCCTTTGCGATCACAGAATGCGGATCCAACGGAAACTTTCCTGATTGTGGCAATCCGATGATCATCGATACACCCCACGGATTTGCACCAAGAAGCCAATCGAGTGCCGCTGATTCGTATTCCCGGTACCGCGTATCGCCAGTCATTTTGCGATACAGGTACGCCTGCGTTGCGAAGCTTGCCATCAGATTGTTGGAGCACCAGATGAATGGAATACCAACTCGAAAACCGTTTTGTGCTCGCGCGGCAACCGCTGCAAGACCACGCCTGTAAAAGCCGGCAAGCTGCGCCTTCTCGGCGGATGAGCCATGACGCCAACTTTCGTAATGACCGTTATTGTGCCACGGATACCATTGGTAGTGGCGCGCAGTGTCTTTCCCCATCCACGGAGTAACCGGTTCTCGGCGCGCATAGGTGAGTGCATCACCAAGAAAATGAAGCTCGCCTGTTGCATCGACGAGTGACGCGGCGCCGAGCTCCATGTCATCGCGCCAGTCGTCTTCCTCATAGAAGTAAGGCGATGCGCCGGGTGCTGTTTGGCAAACGCCTTCATGCAATCGACCTAACCGATATGCAGCACGCGCCCGCTCTCGCAACATTTTCGCAAACGCGGGATCGCGTTTCGCAAAAACCGATGCGCCAAGCCCGAACGCGGCCGCGTATTTCCCCGCGGTGGATGCGTAGCCGGTCGATCTGTTTTTGGCCTTCAACAAGCCCTGAGGTTTTCCAGTGCACGGATACACGGGCCGCTCTTTACCACGACCCCACCCATAGTCGGAGGAATCCGTCCACGGTAAATCCCAGTATCTGTGATCCCGATCATCCGCGAGCTGGTTGAACATGTCGTCGCCACCGGGATACATCCGCGACAGCCAGTCGAGTCCGTGTCTCGCTTCGTCGATGATGTCAGGAATTCCATTCGACCCCGGCAATCCTTTCGCATCGAACTTGTCCGAGAACGCGCGAGGATTATCGCGGTAAGCCATCAGCATTACAAAAGTCGCATTCGCTGACGTAGCGACGTATTGCAAATAATCGGATGCGTCCGCCCAGCCTCCGGAAACAGCAATGTGCTCACCGGTGCGCGTCGGATGATCGACGATTACTCCATCGTATTTGTGCACGTAGTCGCGAGCGAGCGGGCTGAAGCCCGAACGCTGCTCTCTCATATAGTAGAGCAGAGTATCTGCTGCGCCGGCGTATATGTCGCGCCCAACACGAACAGTGGGCGAAGAAGCTCCACCGGCAACAACGGTGTAGCGACCCGGTTTCCGGAGCGCAGAGAAGTCCAACCGATGCGTTTGCGCACACGGTCCAAATGGGCCCGACGCAATTGACTTTCGCGGACCAAAAACAACCTTCCCGTCAGCATCCTGAACGGTGAACGTTGCGATCACAGTTTGATCGAGGGAGCAAACAACCGCAGTTTTCGGGGCGTCCGCCAGATAGCCAAGCTGATTTACACGAACAAAGCTTCGAGGCGCGGACTGCGCCTGCATATTGATCGCGCCAACGAGTAATGCTGTGAATATTCCTGCTGAGTGGACTCGCAATTGCGACACTCCCTCGGTTCCAAGGCTTGCCAACTATCGCCTATCTTCGACAACCCATGCAATACACGCAACTCGGAAAAAGCGGATTGATGGTTTCACGTATCTGCCTTGGGTGTATGAGCTATGGCAGCTCGAAGTGGCGGCCGTGGGTTCTGGATGAACCAGAAGCACGTCCCTTTTTTCGAAGAGCACTCGACCTCGGAATCAATTTCTTCGACACCGCCGACATGTATTCAATGGGCGTTAGCGAGGAAATCACAGGGCGCGCACTCAAAGAAATGGCGAACATGGAAGAAGTCGTTCTCGCGACGAAGGTGCACTTCCCGATGGGCGAGGGCCCGAACATGGGCGGGCTCTCCAGAAAGCACATTATTCAGGGCTGTGAGGCAAGTCTCAAGCGGCTCGGAGTCGACACAATCGATCTCTATCAGATCCATCGCTTCAAGGGAACCACGCCGATCGACGAAACCCTCGGCGCCTTGAATCACCTCGTGAATCAGGGAAAGGTCCGATACATCGGTGCGAGCTCTGGCTACGCGTGGCAAATGCAGAAAGCACTGACGACGTCCGAACAAAATGGATGGGCCAGATTCATCTCGATGCAGAACCACTACAACCTCGTGTATCGCGAGGAAGAAAGAGAGATGATGCCGCTGTGTGTGGAAGAGGGGATCGGCGTCATTCCGTGGTCACCACTTGCTCGCGGACGTCTCGCGCGCACTACGCCTTCGCCCGTCGAGGGAACCACACGAGCGGACAACGATCAATACGCTGTCGATCTCTATGACACGCCGAGTGATACCGAAGTGATCGACGCTAACCGAAAAATTGCTTCCGAGCTCGGAGCGCCACCGGCACAGGTAGCACTAGCGTGGCTCTTGTCACGACCTGCGGTGGCGGCGCCAATC
>DATLDN010000100.1:0-6089 GCA_035525855.1 Gemmatimonadaceae bacterium | reverse complement strand
TTACCGGTCAGAACTTTTTGACAAACCTTTTCCGACATTTCCCGAAAACTCCCAAAAAAAAGCCGCGCACCGATTTCGGTGCGCGGCTCTGAACTACGACTTGATGGCTTAGTAAGCGCTCGAATAACTCGAGTCGATTGCACCAAGCTGACGCTTCACTGCATTCCATGCATTCTGCGTGTACGTCGACGCACGCGCTGACTGCATCGCCGTATCGACGAGTCGCGCAGCGTTGATCAAGGCACGACCCGCCATTGCCGACGCGTCGTTGTTACCGTTCGTGCGAACGAGATTCTCATACAGCATTGCGTTGTTTGCAAACGCCGAGAGTGCAAACCAGAGGTCGATGTCTCCTGTCGTGTAGGCACGATTTGCAGACAAGGTTCCGGCGGTCGACAGCGAGAGCTCCGAACGGACGCGACTCAGAACAGCATCGGCGTTGCGTCGAAGCGAATTTGCGCTGGAGAGTGAAAGAACGGCTCCGTACCGCGACCCGCCGAAACCGCCGCCAACATTTCCGCCGCCAACGTTTCCGCCAGTCGTCACAATTCCGAGCGACCGGGCAGTACGCCAATCGAGATTGCCAGTCGCTGTAAGTCCCTTGTCGATCTGGTAATTGAAGATTGCCTGCTGCGTGGCATCGTCGTACTGACCGGTGATCGAGCCGCGATAATAATTCTGCGCTGCGAGCGCCTGCTGTGCCGCGCGAATTCTGTCTTCGGCGGTGTAGACGGTGAACTGGTCAGCAGCGCGTCGCGAACCGCGTGCTCTCAGCGACAGTGGCTGTTCGAGCTGAACTGCGAGGCGCGTTCCAGCCGGAACACTCACGTTGCGACCTTCAGAAAGAAGTCCGCCGAGTGCCGTAAGAATGTTGGATGATGAACCACCCGCGCCCGCGATTCCCGCGCCGATTCCGCCGCGACCACCAACGAGTACGACACGATTGTTATTTGGATCCGCATCGATCTGACGGCGCTCAGCTGCGTTCGTGCTGGTCAGCTTGCCGGTGATTGGATATGTAGTTCCGTCAGGAAGAATCAAACGATCGAAGTTTACTTCGATGACGCCCGACTGCGACCGGGTTGCGGCCTGCGCAAACGTAATAGTTCCGCGAATGCGACTACCAGATGGGATTACCGTATAGTCATCGAGCCGCACAGTGTCGACGACGAAAGTGCCGAACGATTGTCCTACCTGGGCATTGGCCGATTCGAGATTTGTTGCTGTTCTGACGATGATGACGCTGCCCTCTGGCAACGTCAGGGAGGTCTGCGCCGAGACCGCGGTTGCAGCAAACAGCGACAGTGCAATGGCGCGCGCCGCTCCCCGCCGCAGCGTTTCTAGTTGTGCTTTTTGCATCTGGACTGCTCCTGAATTGGTGGAAGAACTTCTTTGTGTCCACTTATTCAAGACGCGTACCGGAAATGCCATATTAGCGTATCATATTTGTGATATTTACGCCGTTAGACCGGCGAGCCAGCCCTTAGTGGTCTGTGCGACCTCTTCAAGCACTTCGGCATCCGTCCGCCCCGAGGATTTTGGGACGTGAAAGCTGTGGTCGGCCCCTTCGATCCAATGCATCTGCCAGTCGGTTGTAACCTTCTGAAGCGCGTTCTCCATGAGCGACTGCGTACAGAATGCGTCGCGGGTTCCATTAAAGCAGACGACAGGGACTTTGATCGCGGCAAGGTGCGCGTCACGAAGCTTTTCCAACTGTCCGGGAGGATGAAGCGGGTAAGCGAACAGCATTAATCCATCGCAGTCGAAATTCTCGGCGGCCATCATCGAGGCGGCGCGTCCACCCATGGATCGTCCGCCGATGAACAGCTTTTTCGCATTCATTTCGCGGCGAGTGTGCGCTACCACAGCGGAAAAACATTCCTGGAGCCTGGGCATCGGATCGGGACGACTCGATTTCTTTTCCTTATACAGGAAGTTGAAGCGAACGACACTCAGGCCAACGCTGCGCAATGCTTCGGCGAGTTTCGCCAATCCGCGGTCGTGCATGTTTCCGCCCGCTCCGTGCGCGCAAACGAAAACGGCTCGCTCTTTCCCCTCGGCGGGTTCGAACAACGCCGACGTTTCCGATTCCCCGACTTTGATTCGCCAATCCTGTTTCATTTGCTTTCCCATGCTGTTGACAGTTCTAGCGCAGCTCCATAAGGTCGAAGTATGACACGCTTCGCATTGTTTCTGTCAGTAGTGCTCATCGCGGCGTGTCACAACACACCGACAGTTCCAACCGAAATCGTCGGCACATGGGGCGGTGATAATGCGGGGCTCATCGCTACCGATACATCAGCTCACGTACACATCGGTTGCACACTCGGTGACACCAAAGACGTAATTCGTCCCGATGCAAATGGTCGATTCGATGTTGCCGGAACCTACAACGTCGATGCGTATCCAATCGACCGCGGCATTACGCATCCGGCGCAATTCACGGGCAGCGTTGCGGGAAATACCATGACACTGACGGTAGCGCTAACCGATACTCCGCGCACACTCGGGCCTGTCACGCTCATTTATGGGAAAGAACCGAAGATGGGGCCATGTCCAATTTGCCGAAAACCCAGCCTGGTCAGGGCGCGACCGGCAACACTCCCATCTCGGTAAGAAAAGCGTAACCACCTGTCGCGCGGCCCCGGCGGGTTTTCGCGTACGTCATGACTAGCCGATCCTTCGCCCGCGTCATCCCTACATAGAGAAGTCGCCGGGCTTCCTCGATCTCATCTTCCGTGGGTGCGCGGTTGGGATGATCGCCGGGAAATTCAGCATCCTCCACTCCGACGATATACACGCGCGAGAACTCGAGCCCCTTCGTCGAGTGCAAAGTGAGAAGGTTGACCCGTGCAGCATCGGGCTCGTTTCCATCGAAGCGTGACAATACCGCTCGCTCGATGAATGCGCCGATTCGATCTTCCAGAGGCCCGTCGGGAATCTGATCCATCAGCCTGCGCAATCGCAGCATCGTGCCGGGATAACGTTGGTCCGGCGATTTCTCGCGGCGAATTGCATCCATCGCTTTTCTGCCACCCAGCCTCTCGATTGCATCGTCAACGCTGAGCATTGTCTCATCGGCGTCGCGCTGGCGCTCGTAGGATTCCAGACACCCGGAAATTTTTCCAAGAGTGAACGGCCGCGAGAGGTCGAGGAAAAGCTCGGCTTCTTTGCACAGCGAATTTTGATCGGACAGGGCGAGTGCGAGCCCGAGGCGATCGAGAAGATTTCGCATCGCTGTCTTTCGAGCGCGACAGAGTTTTGCGTCGTCCAGCTTCTTGAAAACTTCCGCGAGAGCGCGCGCGTCATCGCCGGCGCGATGCGCTCTTCCAATGTTGACACCGAATTGCGTGGCGAGACTTCCAAGTCGCGCGCTCGTTGGGAAAAGATCGCGAGCAAGAGGAAGGGTGTCGTAGGTGCACAGCGTGAATTTCTTGCCGCACTCGTCGCACATGCGCCGCATTACAACGAAATCGAAATCGTATCCGTTGTGTGCGACGATTATGTCATCGCCGCAGAATTTCGTGAACTTGTTCCAGACCGCGTCGAACGGAAGCTCGGATTGAACGTCAGCGTCGTAGATGTGATGGATCTCGCTCGCTACGGCAGGAATTGGCATGCCGGGATTTACGAGGGATGAAAACTCCTCGACCACGACGCCATCCCGCACTCGAACTGCTGCGATCTCTACGACCCGGGCGATCGTCGCATCCGAACCGGTTGTCTCGAGATCGACCGCGGTAAAGTTGTGTGATCCCGGAGCGAAGTCTCCAATCTCCAGCAGCTGGAGCGCCTTGAATAACCCCAGTGCCAATCCCAGCGAGGGACAATCATCGCAGAGAATGCATTCTGCATCGTCGGGCCGTGCTCCACCGATTGCAACTCGACGGAAACCGCAATTGATCAGCATCTCACGGAGTGGGATCTCGGCGCCGCCGAGTGAGTCGATCCAGATCGTCACATCTTGTTCGCGCGCATGCCGCAAACGATCAGTAAGCGCCACCACCTCAGGATTATTCAGAGGATCAGACAAGTCATCGTGCCGATCGTGCAAAACAGATTTCAATGGGCGACGCTGCGCGGCGAGCTCATGGACCAGCGACTCGAGCGTCGAGTGGTTGCGGCCTGTTGCTTCGAGATTCTTCCACGCCGCGAGCGCGCGTCGAATCTGCCTCGCGGTTTCATCACCGCGCGGCCGACCGGCCGCCATTTCTTTCAATCGTCGAGGCAGTGTGTGCTTAGCGGCCTGCGCCTGGGCTCGCGCTTCCTCAAAGAGAGGGCGGGGAAGAACGATCGAGAAAAAGCCGTCGCGGCAAATATCGTCGGTGGGGCTTGCGATCACACGCAGCGCACTTACCACGTATTTGACGAGCGGATTTTCCGCCAATGCACGACCCTGGGCGAGCCTGCATGGAATACCCGCATTAAGAAAGGCGGATTCGATGCACTCACCGATCCAATGCTTTCTATATAGTAGTGCGACATCGCCCCACGAATGCGAATTGCCGTCGTGGTCGCGCTGAATGTCCTTTACGATCCAGTCGCACTCGGAATCTTCGCTGTCGAAGTGCCGGACCTCGAGCGGGTGTCCGGAGCTTCGCTGGACTTTCGCTGCCTCGTAGTCGTCGAACAATCGTGGGTTCATCGCCATGAGCGCGCGCGCCGGCTCGAACACTTCACGCGGGCATCGGTGATTTTCCTGGAGATAAACCCGATTGTCGTGCGACAGATGGAAATGATTCATGAATAGCGTGAAGATTTTCCGATCTGCGCCGGTCCATGAATAAATCGATTGCTCGTGATCGCCGACGGCAAAAACATTCTGATGATCGCGGGCCAGCTCGCGCACAACGCGATACTGTGCTGAATTCAGATCCTGAAATTCATCGACGAGAAGAGCGCTCCAGCGATTTCTAATTACCTCGGTGGCAGAGGTTTCCTCGAGAAGCTGCGCGGCTTTCACGAGCAGCATGTCGAAATCCACGACATTGCGCTCCGCAAGAAATTTCTCGTACGCAGTGAACAGCGCGCGATCAGTCGGCTGAAGCTCGACATTCGAGAACCGGTGCAGCCCGAACATAGTCAGCGTACTCGGCCACGCCTTCGATCGCTCGAGGCGCGCGAGCACTCCGAGTTGATAGCTCTCGTCCGCGATGCCGAATCCGCGAGCGAGGCCCACGAGTGGTCCATATTCGCGCAGAAGCTCTGCGCAAAAGGAGTGGATCGTTCCGCGCTTTATTCGTGCCGCATGTGGTCCGAGCTCTTCGAGCCGAGTGGCGATTTCTTCAGCGGCTTTGTTGGTGAACGTGAAGGCGAGAATTCGTGCGGGATCATAGCCGCATTTGTCGATCAGGAAGCGGATTCGTTCGATGAGACAAAAAGTCTTTCCGGCTCCGGGGCCAGCCAGCACGAGCAAAGGACTCGGGCTCGCCTCAATCGCACGTTGTTGAGAGGGCGACGCACTCTGAGAGTGAGTTAGTTGTGGTGGCTGAAGACTGGTGGCGGTCATCGGGACTGCGATCAAACCTATGTATTTGCCTCGGGATCTGCTCGACTTGTTTGGACCCGTCGGTAATACTTGGCTTCGGGGCCAAAATGCAGGAGAAGGCCAACTGGTAACTCGCTCGCTCGCATGTAGCTCACTAGCTGCCGCATGCCTGCAGGGTGCAGCTGTTCGCTCGCTTTAATCTCGATAACAATTTTCTCGTCTATGACCATATCGATCTTCTGCAGACCGATCACTTGGCCTTTGTATAGCACGCGGGCAGGAACTTCGCGGGCCACCCGGTGACCAATCGATTCCAATTCCAAATGAAGTGCGCGGCTGTAATGCTGTTCCAGGAAGCCGTACCGAAGTGTGTTATAGACCTCGTAGAAGGCTCCAATGATAGACTTCGTGAGGGGGCCTTCGATCAACTCGTCTGAATCCATGCTTAAGCGTAAGGGGCGGATCAGCAGGCTGCGTCATGCATTACGCGCATTCGTTACCGATCTTCTGCTATTCCTTGCATGGAGGTTTAACTAAGGGACAGCGAGTGTACGCGGATCATGCGGATTTCGCGGATCATCGCGGATTAACTGCAAAAACC
>DATLDN010000097.1:0-11594 GCA_035525855.1 Gemmatimonadaceae bacterium | reverse complement strand
AGAAGCTTGGACAGAACGCACTCATCCCTTCGGTAATCTTCAACGACACCGCCGTGTGGACCGCATGGGCGGATACTACACGCGTACTCACAATCGACGGCGAATTCGCAAACAACCGCTACCTGTTCGTTGCCCGACCCTGGCCGACAACACGACCCGATACTCCCGGCGACTCCCGGCATTTCATTCAGCTCAAGCGACTCCGCAACGACCAGTACGAATGGGTCACTAACGTCGACATTACCGCAGGGCGAATCAAACCGGCCGAATTCGTCAACGTCATCAACGCCTGGATGCTCTCAGCCGAAAACCGTACGCCAGGTGACATCCGCACCGATTACCGCGCGAACTTTCCGCGCACGACTGCCTCGCTTGGACGACTCTTCTCGCTCGACACCCTTCGTGTTGCACGCGATGGAGAATCCGCGACAAGCATAGTTCTCGGAATTCGACTGACACCAGACGGCATCCGCAAAGCGATGCCGGATTTCGCAAAGTATCTCGACAAATACGTCACCCCCGCGAAATACCGAACGCTTGTCACCGACAAACGTGGTGGACGCTGGCTCGAGATAAACGGCGACGACAATTACCTGACAATCCGCCTCCGCAGCATCGGAGGACATTTGGCTCCGCTCAACGGTCCCGTGCGCGCGCTTCCGGACGAGCTTCAAATCACGTCGGATTTCACAACCAGAATTCTTTTCTTTACCGTCGGGTTCGCAAAACTCGTCGGTGATATCACAATGATCGATTCGAATCGTGAGCAGGGATGGTTCATTCGATTCACGAAGGAACCCGACTGGCGTCTACCATCGGCGGTGAGTTTCATGATTCACACGCCGTTGCGACGCCCCTTCGAGGGAAGCGGATCGACATTCCGCCTCGTGCTGAGAGACGCTCCGAGCACGCCGACAATTATTGTAAGACGTACGTCGACCGTCGTTCAGGAAAGCGCAATCCTGCGATTCATCGGCAAGCTAGGCGCAACTGCGATGGGAGATTTCGTCGGAAATTCCGAGTCCGAGGAGAATCGCTTCAGCGCCGAGGTGTTCAATGCCTTACGCCAGGATGTCGACGCGCTTCTTCGGTAGACCATCTAGCAGGAAGGCACCCTCGCACAAAATTCAAATGCCGCCGATCCCATAAGGATCAAGCGGCATTTTTATCTGCGGCTCATTGGCCGCGCCTACGTGCCACGCACGCCGTCATTGGAACTCTACGTCCTACCGATCGGCGGCGGGCAGCTACTCATAAGACTGCTTATACCCCAATTCGCCACCCTGGCGAATTTTTTCCGCATGGAGCTGAGGGGGATCGAACCCCTGACCTCTGCAGTGCGATTGCAGCGCTCTCCCAGCTGAGCTACAGCCCCGCGTATAACGCGCGCGACTGGCCTTCACTCGCCCGGGACCGGGCTGCTTCCCCGTCGCACACGGGTCGCAATACTAATGCCCCGCTGTACGACGCGGGGCATCTATTACGGATAAAGATACACCAATCCGACTGGAAGTCAATGTAACGATCTCGCAAAGCCTTGCCTGGCTTCACGATAGACCGCTAGCGCTGATACACGAACACACTTCCCAGCTGCGAGACCGTCAGCGTATTCCCCGTGATCGAGCCGTTGAAAACATCACCCGATGCATCGTCGCGGAACTGAATCGCATTGTTGTTCTGAAACCACGTTCCCGTGTCGCGGAACTGCCGTGTGGTGGATCCGTTGTTGCTGAAAATCCGGATCGTGTAATCATCGGTGTACGTCCCGTCCGTATAAATGGTGAACGTTTCACCAAGAAGCTGATGCTGCTCGAATTGGTCCTGATAGCTGACCGTCGGAAGCGTGAACCCATTGAAGGTTCGAAGGTCATAGCTGCCGGCGATATCGTTTACACCAAGCCCTGTTACATCACTGCAGGCAATAGATCCGGCTACGAGTGCGGCCGCTGCAAGCGCCAGTAAATTTTTTCGCATTGGATTCTCGTGGTTTATGAGCGCAGCGGCCGGGTTGGCCGCATTGAGAATTCGTACACCTCCCGCTGTAAAAGTTCGGTGGCGAGATTTGCGCCGTTAGACTGCTTTACCCCGAAGCAGCCCTATCGCGCCCGGGCGTAGTTGAAAGCGGAAGCAGTCGCGAACCTTAGGCGTTATCCACTCAAGCCTGGCGCCCGGATACGTCCCCCCGGCAATGCTACTGGAATCTCCGAACTGACAAACTGAAATCTCCAAACGCGCAAACTGTATGTGTGTCGGACACTGTGTCGCTTGGTTCCTCGGGACCTCACGTCAGGCAGCAGTAGTATTTCCGCCAAGCAGACTGATGATCTCCCCGGTGATGAAGCTCGAGTCGGCTTCGGAAGCCAGAAAGACATAAGTCGGCGCAATCTCCTCGGGCTGGCCAGGACGTCCCATCGGAGTGTCCTCACCAAACTTCGACACTTCTTCAGCAGGTTTGGCCGCCGTGTTGAGAGGAGTCCACACTGGTCCGGGTGCGACGCCGTTCACTCGAATTCCCTTCTCCACGAGATTCTGCGCGAGCGACTTCGTGAATGCGTGGATCGCACCCTTGGTCGACGCATAATCGAGCAATGTGCTCTCACCTTCGAGTCCCGTGATCGAGCCTGTGTTGATGATCACTGACCCGCGCTTCATCTGCGCGAGAGCAGCTTTAGCCATATAGAAGTAGCCAAAGAAATTCGTTCGGAACGTGTACTCCATCTGCTCGTCGCTCACGTCGTCGATCGATTCCTGATTTTTCTGAAACGCAGCGTTGTTCACGAGAATGTCGAGAGCGCCGAGCTCTGCGATCGTTTCGTCGACGGCGCCGCGACAGAATTCGGAGCTGCCAACATCGCCGGACAATAAGAGCGCGCGTCGTCCCTCCGCTTCGATTGCGTCGCGCGTCTCTTCTGCATCACTCTGTTCTTCAGGGAGATAAACGATCGCCACATCCGCACCTTCGCGTGCGTACATCACGGCCACTGCGCGGCCGATTCCACTGTCTCCGCCCGTTATGAGCGCAACCTTCCCCTCGAGCTTTCCTGCAGGCTTGTACTGAGGCGCCTCGAACTTCGGGCGTGGTCTCACATTCGATTCGAGGCCGGGGGATTCCTGGTGCTGCTTCGGCAGTGGCGGTTTGGGATACGTCTTCTTTCGCTGCTCGGCTGCGTTGCCGGGTGATTTCCGCCGAGTTTTTGTTTTCGATGCTGCCATTCCATCCTCACGTTGATCTGCTATCGGCACTTGGGCAAACCGCGTTCCCTCACCCGATATATTGAGGGCCATGTCGCTGCTCATTCGATTTCTCGGAACGTCCGCGTCGCGGCCAACAGTCGAGCGAAACGTCACGTCCGTCGTGGTTGTTCGCGAAGGCGAGACGCTGATGTTCGACTGCGGCGAAGGAACTCAGCGGCAAATGATGCGTTACGGAACGAGCTTCGCGCTGCGCGACATTTTTTTCACGCACATGCACGCGGATCACATGCTTGGCGTCATCGGATTGTTTCGAACGCTTGCTCTTCAGGGCCGAACTGAGCCAATGACTTTGTGGGGGCCAATAGGCTCAAAGGATCTTCTTCAACGCGCGATCCTGCTTGGAAGTGAGAAGGAAAAATTTCCCGTAGAGTATCGAGAGCTGACGACGGATACTCCGGTAAAGCGGAAGGATTATTCGATTGTACCGTTTGCAATCGATCACGCTGGCAAGACTGCGCTCGGATATTCCATCGTCGAGGAAATACGACTTGGCAGATTCAATCCCGACCTCGCGCGAGAAATGGGAATTCCCGAAGGGCCAATGTGGGGAATGCTCCATCGTGGAAAGTCAGTGACGCTCGACGACGGGCGAGTGATCGATGCAGCAAACCTTGTTGGTCCGACGAGACCCGGCAGAAAAGTCTCGTTTACAGGTGATGGGCGGCCATTCGCGGCAACCGTCGAAGCGGCAAGAGACGGAGACCTGCTGATACACGAGGCGACGTTCAGCGAAGAAGAAGCTGCGCGCGCAAAAGAAACGGGTCACTCAACTGCGAGAGAAGCTGCAACCGTTGCCGCGGAATCAAACGTAAAGCAGCTCGTTATTACACATCTCTCTGCGCGATATTCGATGAGCGCTGCCGATTTGATCCGTGAAGCACGCGAAGTATTTCCAAACACGATCGTCGCACGAGATGGAATGGAGATCGACGTTCCCTTTGCCGACGCATAAACTCGTTATTCTCGCACGGGGGCTCGGCACCCGCATGCGGAAAGTCGATGAAACGGCAAAGCTCGATGAGCAGCAGGCAACGGCCGCGAGTGCCGGTGTCAAAGCCATGATTCCGATCGGTTCGAGACCGTTTGTGGATTATCTACTGACCTCGGTTGCCGATGCCGGGTTTACCAACGTGTGTCTCGTGATTGGCCCTGAGCACGAGCAGCTGCGCGCGCGTTACGAGCGTGAGATCGTTCCGACAAGACTCAAAATTGATTTTGCAATTCAGGAGCGCGCGCTTGGTACTGCGAACGCAGTGCTTTCCGCTGAAAACTTCGCAGGCGGCGACACCTTTGCGGTTATCAACTCCGACAACTTTTATCCCGCGGATGCATTGACTGCACTCAATGGGTTGTCCGAGCCCGCTATTGTTGGATTCGATCGCGACATTCTCGTTCGCGAAGGAAATGTCTCAACAGAAAGAACGCAGCGGTTCGGTGCACTGGACGTCGATGACGGCGGTTATCTGCGCCGAATCCTTGTAAGTCCAACGGAAGAAATGCTGAGCTCCGGCGGCCCGATTTACTCGAGCATGAACTGCTTTCTTTTCGACCGCGAGATCTTTCGGGCTTGTCGCGACGTGCCGGTTTCTGCAAGAGGCGAATTCGAGCTACCGCAGGCGATGCATTACGCGATGGACCGCGGCTGGATCCGGTTCAAGGTCGTGAAAATCGCGGCACCCGTGCTCGACATGTCGAGCAGAGGTGATATCGCGGGAATTGTCGAACGACTTCGTGCGCGCGAGATGAATTTCTAGGCAGCGCCGACCGGCTCGAGCAGGGGATTCGTTCCGGGTGAGATCGGCATCGATCGTCTGAAAAGAAGCGCGAGACCTGCCGGTGTAAGCGCGTTCATCACGGCGTCCTTTCGCAGCGAGCCGGTGACGCTTCGCGCTTCGGGCCCGTGCCATTGATGCCAGGCGTAGCGATCGAGGCGCGCCGTGCGCCCGCCGGGGTGATGGAAGACTACCATCGCGTTGCTGGAGCCTGGGACCTTTATCTCGATACCCCATCTCGTGCCATCGGGGCCAGTCCACTCTTTTATGTCTGCCATTCGCTTACCTGAATCCCGGGCAAGGGTTGTCGTCCAATAAAGCCCGCGTTCTCTTCGTGCCAGAAGCGGACGTTCTCTTCGCCTAGCTGCCAACATAATAGAACTGGACGTCCGGCGATCTCGCCGGGAAAATCAACAAGCCCGGTATCGAACCCTTTAAACTGCACGCCCAGCTCGGCGAGCTCGCCCATGTAGCCATCGATTTCCTTTGCGAGTCGCGTCGCTTCGAGCTGCAGCTGCTCAGCGCCTTCGTCGGGCTGATCTGCGCTGCTCCTTAGGGCAGCGATCTCGAACTCACGAACCGTGTCCTGCCATCGCCAGTAATCGCGGACAGCGTCGCCAACGATTCGGCGCACGAGGGGAAGCATCCGGTTTGCTTCGTCGACGGTGAACAATTTCCGCATGCGCCAACGCTGCGCAGGTGATGTGCCATTCTGCAGCCGTCCGCTATCAGCCGTCAGCCATCAGCTAACTGCAACTGCGAACTGCGAACTGCGAGCTGCCAGGTATCTTTGTCACGAATGAATCGATTGATCGGTTATGTCGCCGTTGGGAGCGCGCTCGGCGGAGTGTGTCGACTTCTCATGACTGCGTTCGTGCAGCAGCGAATTGGATCTGCATTTCCGCTGGGGACGATGCTTGTGAATATCACGGGCTCGTTCCTTCTCGGATTCATCGTCAGGTATTCACTCGGCGCGCCTGCCGTTACTCCGGAGATTAGAGCGCTTCTCACCACAGGATTTTGTGGCGGCTTTACGACTTTTTCAGCGTACAGTTTCGAGACAGCCTCGTTACTTGAAGAAGGTCAGTATGGCCGAGCCGGTCTGTACGTTGTGGCGAGTGTGCTGTTGTCAGTGCTTGCCACTTTCGCCGGTTTCGCCGTCGCTCCGTCGCACGCGGCGAAGTGAAGTATTTGCTTAAGCTTTCTGTTCGGCCGTTCTTTCTTCCAAACGCCGCCGTCGTCGTTCCTTAGCGGCTTCATTGCGGCGAACTTCGTCCGGCGTTTCGCAGATGAGTTTCGGAACTTCGACGGGGTGGCCCTCTTTATCGATCGCGACGTACGTGAGATAGCATGAATTCGTGTGGCGCCGGACGCCGGTCGTCATGTGCTCCGCTTCTACGCGAACACCTACTTCCATCGATGTGCGCCCAACGAGGTTCACGCTGCACTTCATGATCACGAGCTCGCCCACTTTTATGGGCTCCCGAAAATCAACGCGATCGACAGAAACGGTAACACAGCTGTGGCGCGCGTGACGAATTGCGCAGACGGCTGCCGCAGTATCCATCATCGCGAGGATCACTCCGCCAAAAACGTTGTTCAGGTTGTTCGAGTGCTGCGGCATCATCAGCTGGGAGGTCTCGTGTTGAGTCTCCCTGACGGTGCGTGATTCGGCAGCGATCACTGAGAATGAATGCGCGGCAGGGCGGAACGATTGAGTCGGCGGCTGACGAGCTGAGAAAAATCGTCGTCGGAGAGTGCACCTTCGAACGCATGCGCCAGCGCAGTTCGAACGCGCGCATCGATGCGTGGCTCGTCCAGCCAGAAAATCCGGGGGAGCGCTGAATTCACATATCCGAGCTTCCATACGCGATGCCGTTTGTCCTTCAACATCATTTCACTCTGCGCACGCGCCGTATCGAATCGAGCAACGACCTCGTATCCATTGTGCTGCCAGCGCGTGACGCCGTTCACCCGCGTTCCACCTCCTGTGAATGAAGTGGTATCGCGCGCGAGCGCCGACATCGAAACCGATTTCCCATGGCCGACATCGATAATTCCACGCGCGGTATCCGCGCGCTCGATGTCCGCGTTTTGAATCATCGATCGATGGGTGTACAAGACGTACGGTCCTACAACACCCAGAATGTCCGACTCCGCTGTTGCCGAGAGTGAAACAGCGTCCTCGTCACCTTCGTCTGGATCGAGCAGCCGAGCCGATGGATTCCGCGAGAGGTAAACACTTTCCCATGCGGTGATTTTTGGATCCTGCCACAGGAGCGTCGTGTCGCCAGTAACGAGATCCCGACGGAAGATCGGCTCCGCGGAAAAGATCGCGTCGTCGTACGAACGGGTGCTCTCGCCGACGAACACCTCGTAATAGTGACCGTTTGCTCGCGCGAGAATGAGCGGGGAGACCCGCGCATGGATTCCTCCTTTGCTGCTCGTCACCCAGTAGGTGGAGCTGCCATCGGCAACGAGGAACTCAGCCGCGGGGGGTTGAGGCTCGGGCAGCTTGCATCCAACTATTGAAAGGGCTATCAGCCAGGTACGGGGTCGCATCGGTGGCAAATATAGTGCATGATGTTCGGTTCTCCGCTGCTTTTTTCTTCCTAAAATGACGACGGTAATGCGCTTCCTTTTCCTGACTCTTTTCGTGCTTCCCGCTTGTGCCGGCGGACATGATGCCGCGGCGAAAACCAAAGCCGGCCTCGATTCTGTTTCCGCCTCAGCCGTTGGAGCTGGAAACGACTCCGGCGCAAAGGCCGCGTCCGCCACTCCAGCCTCTTCGACAACTCCAGCGGGTCCTTCGTCCGCCGTCGCTCAAAACCTGAGGACTGATCTTTCTACACCGATACGCGGGCTATACATCAATCGTTTCGCATCACAGAGCTCCAAGAGAATGCGGAACCTCATTGCCGTCGCCGATTCGACCGAGATCAACGCGTTCGTAATCGACATCAAGGATGAGTTCGGGCTCAACTTCAATTCCAACGATCCCCTTCTTCAGAAGAACGGGGGAGTTGCCCCGAAAGTCGCAAACCTCAAGGCATTGGCCGATACACTGAACGCGCACGGAATTCTGCCAATCGCTCGCATTGTCGTCTTCAAGGATTCGGTTGCGGCGCGAATGAATCCTGAGCACACGATTCGAAAAGCAGATGGTTCGCCATGGCGCGACAAGAAAGGCCTCAGCTGGGTGAATCCGTACGCCAACGCGATCTGGGAGTACAATTTCCGCGTAGCCGAGGAAGCAATTCGCATGGGGTTTGGAGAAGTTCAGTTCGATTACATTCGCTTCCCCGAGCCATACAAGAGTCTGCCGCCGCAGGTTTTTCCCGAATCGAATGGCAGAACGAAGACTCAGGCGCTTGCCGAGTTTTTGAATGCGGCGAATGCACGAATGGACAAGCTTGGCGTTCGAACGACAGCAGACATCTTTGGGCTTGTCACGACCGTAGGTGGCGCTCTCGAAGTCGGTCAGGCTTGGGAGCCATTGACGAAAGCAGTCGACGTGCTCCTTCCTATGGTATATCCCTCGCACTATCCGCGCGGATCATTCGGCATCGCGCATCCGAACGCTGAGCCATACCGCGTAATTCACATTGCAATCTCTCGTGCGCGCGAGCGAAACGAGGCGGTGGGCGTCAAAGGCCAACATGTTCGCCCGTGGATACAGGGATTCACACTCGGGCCGCCGAAGTATGGCGCGCCGGAAATCGAGCAGCAAAAGAAGGCAGTGTACGATTCCGGATATGAGGGATGGGTGATCTGGAATCCGGGATCGCAGTACGACGTGTTTTTACCGGCGCTCGAAAAAACGTTGGAGCCGCGCGCGAAAAATCCGCCGGTTCCAGCAGAGAAAGTGAGAGGCGACGGCTAGCGCTTCGCTGCGGGAGCCGGAACCTCCAGGGGATCCGGCGGGCCATCGGTCGTCACACGAGTCGGCCGCTCCGGCGGTGTCGGTCTCGCAGGCTGCCTGATGACCTCTCCGTTCTTCGATTTGCGTATGGTGATCTGACCGGTTTCGCGATCCTTCACAATGATCATGCGCCCATTTGGCGTCGTGTAGATGACTTGGCGGTGGTCAGTGCTCGTTTCAAGCCCCGTTGTATAGACGGCGGCGTGCCTCACCGCCTCCTTGATTGCGATTTTCGCAACCTGAACGCCGAAATAAACGGCGGCCGTAGCCAGGGCCCAACCGATCAGGACTTTTCGCGGAAATAATCGCTCGCGCTTGAATGGCGGTGGCGGCAGTGGCTCGATATCAGCCGCGCTCCAATACGCCGGATCCATCTGCGGACTGACTTGCGTTCGCGGCTCGGCGAACTCTGGTTCGTTTGGGTGTGTCATCGATCTGCCTCTACACTAACAATACGGAATCGCACGCGCGTAAGTGACAGTTGAGAATTGCCGACGGTATATTGTGAGGCCATGGTAACAACTGCAACGATTTCCGGAATGAGCTGCGCGCATTGTGTTCGCGCCGTGTTCACGGCGCTTTCAGGCGTCGAGGGAATCGCTCGCGCCGATGTTTCGATCGGTCGTGCAGTAATCGAGCACGACGGATCCGTTACGCAGGATGCTATTCGTCAGGCAATCTCCATCGCCGGTTATGATGTCGTGGATTTCCGCGACGACCGGCGCGCGCTTCCGGTGGTGTGATGAAAGAGTCGCGGCACACTCCCCTGCATACGCCTGTTGGCGATGATGAATTAAGGGGAGTGGCCGCGCTGCTTGCGCCGGACATTCTGAATCTTCTCGATGAAAATGCTGAAAGCATTGCAATCGAAACGGAGGAGATTCACCCCGCAGATCTCGCGGATATAGCAGAAGCGCTTCCGCGAGAACGAGTAGCGGATCTCCTCAAAGCACTGCCGGCGGATCGTGCGGCTGATGTGCTCGAGTATCTGAACGAGGAGCTGCGCGCCGAAGTTCTCGAGGCGATGTCGACGCGCCAGGCAGCCGAGCTCGTCACGCAGATGACGCCGGACGATCGCGCGGACGTTCTCGAGGAGCTCGAGGAAGATCGTGCCGATGAGATTCTCTCGGAAATTCCGGAGCAGGCGCGCGAGGAGACAGAACGACTTCTAGCGTACGAGCCGGAATCAGCCGGCGGGTTGATGACTACGGAATTTGTTTCCGTGAGCGAGGATCAGCGCGTCGAGGATGCGTTGGCGGGGGTGCGCCGCATTGCGCGCGCCGGGCGCCGCGAAGCAATGCACGCGATTTACGCGACTGATGCCGAGGGGCGAGTGAAGGGAGTGATGTCGCTGCACGAGCTTCTCGCCGCGCCAGATGGCGCATTCGTTCGCGACATTGCGTGGGAAGAGGTTGTGAGTGTGGCACCGACGGCGGATCGCGAGGAAGTCGCGCACATCACGCAGAACTACGATCTCGTTGCGGTCCCCGTTGTCGATGAAGATCATCGGATTGTCGGTGTAGTGACGGTTGACGACGTCATCGATGCACTCGTCGAGGAGCATACCGAGGATGTTCAGCGCTTCGGCGGAATGGAAGCGCTCGACGAGCCGTACACGCAGATCGGTTTCTTCTCGATGATAAGGAAACGCGGTGGTTGGCTGTCGATACTGCTTGTTGGAGAGATGTTCACCGCTACGGTCATGAAACATTTCGAGGTCGAGCTCAGCCACGCGCTCGTGCTCACATTGTTCATTCCCTTGATCATGAGCTCAGGCGGAAATTCGGGATCTCAGGCGACGTCGTTGATCATTCGCGCAATGGCGCTCGAGGAAATTCATCTGCGTGACTGGTGGCGTGTCGCGCTGCGCGAGCTCCCGAACGGTGTTGCTCTCGGTGTCATACTCGGCATACTCGGCGTGCTTCGTGTTTTGATCTGGCAGTATATGGGTATTGGTGGCGGATACGGCGAGCATTACATGCTCGTTGCCGCGGTTGTGGGTTTTGCGCTCGTCGGTGTCGTGACGTTTGGATCCCTGGCCGGATCGATGTTGCCGTTTGTTCTGCGACGAATTGGATTTGATCCTGCTTCTGCGTCGGCGCCGTTTGTTGCGACTCTCGTCGACGTCACGGCGTTGAGTATTTACTTCTACGTCGCATTGTTTTTTCTTCGCGGAACGCTTCTATAGACTGGATGAGCGAGATCCAGCAGCGCTTGAAAACTTTTTCACTTCGACGGCTCGGAGATTCGCGGATCGCGGCGCCGGGTGCACTCCTCGCGCTAATGCTCGCTGGCATTGCGGTCGTGCGTGGTGGAATTCTCTTCAGCGCGCCGCTCTGGCTCGACGAGTATCACACGCTTTTCATGACAGAGCGGGGCTCGCTCCTGCAGAGTATGCGTGACCTTGCGGGCGGCGGTGATTACGCGCCTCCACTTCTGCATTTTGGCGAACGGTTCGTCTCATTTCTCGCCGGCGGAACGTCCATTCTCTCTCTGCGCGTTACATGCTTTATCGCAGTATGGATGGCTCTCGTTCTTACTTTTTTTACTCTCCGCCGGGTAGTCTCGGCGAGTGCGGCTTTTGTTGGAGCGTTTTCGGTATGGGCAAACACGTTGATAGTGGAGTTCGCTTTTGAAGCACGCCC
>DATLDN010000092.1:0-14049 GCA_035525855.1 Gemmatimonadaceae bacterium | reverse complement strand
TTCCCCCACGCTCAGATTCGCACCCTCCCTATCAAGCTTTTTCACCCCAGTTTTTTTACGACGAACGCGCGCGTAGCGCGCGGTGCTATTCGCACACGCGGAATGAGATGGCACCGCGAGAACGCCGCGCGCTACGCGCGCGTTCGTCGTTTCTTTTTTGGGAAACCTCCACAACCGTTGAGGGAGCGTATGGGTGAGCCTGAGCGTGGGCAGTTGTTAGAGAGCTTTATGGCAGTTTTGCATGACTCCCCGGAGCTGAAACTCAGCGATAGAAATTCGTGAATGCAAAACTGTCATTGGGCTCTCTAACAACTGCCCACGCTCAGGCTCACCCGCACCCGACCGAGGTGTGGTGTTTTTTCTTAACGGCTTTCGATGAAAATGCTATCGCCGACTGCGAGGTTTCCCGGCTGAACAACAGATCCATAGACGCCGAGGCATGATTGTCTTTGTTGCGCGACCGCGCGAAGAACTTCAGCGTTCTTCGTAATTGTCGTCGGATCCACATTTATCGTGACACATCGCTTGTCCCTCTTGTCGAGGCGCATTTTCATCTCACCGATCCGAAGCGTATTTCCAATCCATCCGTCCTCCGGAAATTCGCTACTGCTGTTCGTTGCTTCGACAAGAATGTTGGGTCTGAATCGGCGACGATCGAGCTCTGACCCGACGTAACCCTCGAGTCCTGCAACAGTCTGAGTGGAAATCATTGAAAGGGGGAACGTGTCGAATACTCCACGGCCCTGCTTGATCACCCTTGCGCCCGCGCCGAGCTCGCGCGCGAGCGCCTCGTCGACAACATCGAGCTCGTCTCCAGATGGTGTGCGCACCATCGTCACGGAAGAATCAGGCTTCTCGGGCTCGGCAAAATAAGGTCGATACCGCCACATCTCCGGCCGCTCGCGAATCGTCAGCCATGGAAAATCGCTGCGCTCCGTTCCCGCCCGAACGAACGCCCATCGCCGATCACCCGCGAATCCGTGCCAGCCCACCTTGACGGATTGTAAATCTTCCCCGCACATCGATTTCACTGGATAGCGGAACAACGCAACGACGCGCCCGACTTCACGATTGTCCATCATCTATAGTTGCGAGCATGTGCTTGCCACACAAGCCACAAGGTCGCACGTTGGTCCCGCGAGTATCCGACAACCGAGGTAACTCCGTGCGACGAATCATACCTGCGCTTCTACTCATAACGCTCATCGCCTCACCTGCGCTCGCGCGCGCACAGCAAGAACCGGATTGGAACGCGATCGAGAAGGAATCGACGCAGCTGTTATCCGATTATATCCGGATCAACACAGCAAATCCGCCGGGAAATGAAATGAAGGCGGCAACATTTCTTCGCGACGTTCTATCGCGTTCTGGAATCGACGCCACGATTTGGGAACCTGCGCCCGGCAAAGCAAACCTGGTTGCACGATGGAAAGGAACCGGTAGAAAGAAACCCGTGATCCTGCTCAATCACATGGATGTCGTGCCGGCGTCGCCACAATACTGGAAGGTCGATCCCTTCGCTGGAACCGTGAAGGATGGGTACGTCTGGGGTCGCGGCGCATTCGACATGAAAGGGGTTGGCATCACGGAGCTCATGGCCCTGGTTACGCTCAAGCGACAAGGTGTGAAGCTCGATCGCGACATCATCTTCGTCGCAACAAGTGACGAGGAAGTTGGCGGCGCACTCGGCGCCGGCGATGTCGTCAAAAATCATTTCGATCTCGTAGGCGATGCAGAGCTCGTGTTGAATGAAGGCGGAGAGATAGAGCTCGATGACGCGCGCAAGCTGCGCTATTACGGAATCGTGACCGCCGAGAAATCGCCTTTCTGGCTGAACGTTGTCGCGCGCGGTGTTCCAGGTCATGGCTCGCGCCCACGTCCAACTGCAGCACCGAATCGCCTCGTGCGCGCGCTCGAGCGCATTCGCACATGGGAAACACCGATCGCGATATTGCCGGTGGTCGAGCGCTACTTCCGGGACCTCGCACCGCAGGCAGACCCTTCACTGCGACCGCTCTTTGCTGACATCCGCAAAGCAGTGCAGGATCCCAAAGCCGTTGCACGCATCACGGCGAATCCGTACTACAACGCAATCTTGAGAAACACAATCTCGATTACGGTGCTGTCAGGCTCGAACAAGACGAACGTAATTCCCCCCGAGGCGAGAGCCGAACTAGACGTACGACTTCTTCCTGGTCAGGATCAGCAGGCATTTCTCGCTGATATTCGGCGCGTTGTCGCCGATGATTCCGTTGAGATTACTCCACAGGGTATTGGCTGGCCGTCCACTGGATCTCCAGACACCTCCGAACCGTTCCGTGCAATGGAGCGAGTGATGCGGCGCACTGATCCCGGCGCAATTGTCACCACATTCATGCCATCGGGCTTCACTGATTGTCATTACTTCCAGGAAAAGCGGATTCCCTGCTATGGCATTGACCCGTTCAAGATGACCGATGACGAACGCACGGGACTGCACGGCAACGACGAGCGCGTTTCAACGGCAAATCTGCGTTTTGGCACAAAACTCTTTTACGACATACTGCGCGAGGTAGGAGGCGCGAAATAAATGCCTCGCGATGTCGATTTTCGTGCCCCTCGTTCGACGTGTTGATATAGAGATCGATCAATCCATCGAAAGGAGAGGCTGAAAATGAAGTTTCTGATGCTGATCAAACACGCTGAGAGTCTGCGATCACTGCCGATGCCCGCTGGATTCAATGAATCCGTTGGCCCTTTCGTAACCGAAGCGTTCAGGACGGGAGTGCTCAAGGACACTGCGGGACTCAAGCCCACTTCAGAAGGTGTTCGAATTCGCTCCAGCGGTGGCAAGCTGCGCGTTACAGACGGTCCATTTACCGAGGCCAAGGAAATTATCGGCGGTTATGCAATGGTCGAGGTGAATTCGAAGGACGAGGCGCTCGAGTTCGCGCGAAATTTCATGGACCTGCATCGCGAGCATTGGCCGGAGTTCGAGGGAGAATGCGAGGTGCGCGAGCTGGAAGCGATGTAAATAAGTGAACGGCTCAGCGGTTGCGTACTGACGCCGCCGATGCCGACACAAGTTATACGCCGTTCATTAGCGATCGATCTCGCCGGTGCGAAGGTGCCGTCCATTCTGCTGCTCCCCGATTCAAAGCGTCGGGTTCCAGCAGTGCTGCTTCTGCACGGATACAGCTCGTCGAAGGAACGGCTCGCAGATACAATGGGGACGGCACTCGCTGCGCGCGGTATCGCGAGCATCGCGATCGATCTTCCGTTGCACGGCGCGCGTGACGATGCAATAATCGAAGAGGCGCGTACCAATGCGCTTGGTCTCGTGCAGCACTGGAACAGGGCACTGGCTGAAGCGAGAGCAGCAATCGATTGGCTCGCCAAAGAGCGCACGATCGATCCGAAATGCCTCGCCGTAGCCGGGTATTCATTAGGTAGTTACGTCGCCCTACAAACTGCCGAGGCAGACAATCGCGTTCGTTGCGTAATTATCGCAGCCGGCGGAGATCTTCCTGCCACGCCGTGGACAAAGATGGTGCGCATGTTGTCCGATCCAATTCGATCGGTGAAATCACTCGAGGGGCGACCGTTGCTGATGCTGCACGGTAAACACGATCGAACGATTCCGCCGGAGCAAGCGCAGCGTCTATACGACGCAGCGTCGGAGCCGAAAGAATTACGCTGGTACGCGAGTGGTCATCGTCTTCCCGAAGCAGCGGGCGATGACGCAGCTTCGTGGCTCGTTCGTTTTCTTGGTACTCGAAGCGCCGAACTGAACAACTGAAATCTCCGAACGCGCAAACTGTCAGCTTCGTCGGTAAAACTTTCCCGGAATATCCTGAAGAACCAAATAAAAAATCCGTCACGGTGGCGCGAACACACGCCACCGTGACGGATTGCTTCCAAGTGTTACTGACCGCCGCTGGGCCGAGGTGGTCGAGGGAGCGCAGTTGGCGGGAGCATGTTGTTCAATCGCATGTAGCTGGCGATCTGACTGTAGTGTTCCGCCATGTCGGTGATGTGTCCGATCACCATGGATGCGCGAGGCAGCTGTCGCGGAGGGGCACCTCTGAATGAAAAACTGAACATTCCGGCGAGCTTCGCATCATCGATCTGCCCAATCGCGTTTTCGCAGAAGGTGAATGACTCCTTCAACTTCGCAACAAGCTTGGCCTTCGGCCACGTTGCTTTGACGGTATCTGCAGTTGTCGTGTCCTCCGCAGTCCGAGTGGGCTTCATGTCGCCAAAATTCCCGCAAAAAAGATAGTTGTCCGTAGCTAAATGCTGTGCGACATACCCTATCGACTGCTGAACCGGCGTCGGTTTGTATTTGTAAAGCGATTCAGGAATCGAGTCGAACGCCTGAGCAAGCTGGCGTTGATAGCCGATTGTTCTTGTCCATAACACCGTCGCGATCGGACTCGAGACGAGACCTGCGGGCGGCTGGGGCTGCTGAGCGAGTAGTGACACCGGCAGCGCGAGCGCAACAAGCGATGCATAAACGATTTTCATACGTCTCCTCGGGGTTTGAATCCGTGATATGGCGCGGGGGACGGGGTTCCGCAACCACAACCCATTCTTCGCGCAAATCTATCGTAAATTCTTCGTGATGAAACACTCGATCGTTCACATCGCATTGGTCGTGCGTGACTACGACGAAGCCATCGCGTGGTACACACAAACGCTCGGCTTCACGTTGATCGACGACACATATCAGCCTGAGCAGGACAAGCGATGGGTAATTGTCGCGCCTGCCGGCTCGTCAGGGACAACACTTCTCCTTGCGCGAGCCTCAACGCCGGAGCAGGAGAAGTTTATCGGCAATCAGGCAGGCGGCCGAGTGTTTCTCTTTTTAAGCACCGATGATTTTTACCGCGATTACAATCGACTGCTGGAAGCTGGCGTGAAGTTCCTACGCCCGCCGAGTGTTGCGTCGTATGGAACCGTCGCTGTTTTTGAAGATCTTTATGGAAACCGGTGGGACCTGGTCGAGTACACAACGCAGACCTGAATGCCGATGGAAATCCGCCTTCTTACACCTAATGACATCCAGTTGATGGATGGTTTGCTCACGATGTTCGGCGAAGCGTTCAATGATGTGGACACGTACACGCGTCACCGCCCCGACTCGGACTACACGAAGCAGCTTCTCGCCGCTGACATATTCATTGCATTAGTCGCTTTGGACGAGGGAAATGTGGTCGGGGGCATCGCAGCTTATGAGCTCAAGAAGTTCGAGCAGCGCCGCACCGAGATTTACATCTATGATCTAGCCGTTGCGTCAACGCATCGCCGGCAAGGAATAGCCACAGTGCTGATCGAAGAGCTCCGGAAAATTGCGGCTGCACGCGGAGCCTACGTGATTTTTGTTCAGGCCGACACGGGCATCGAGGATGAACCCGCGATCGCGCTGTATACGAAGCTTGGAACGCGGGAAGATGTGCTGCACTTCGACATCGCGGTCGACGATGTCAGTGCATCACCTTGATGTACCCCCAGTTATCCTGCTGCCTGGAAACGATCTCGTAAATCCCATCGGGCACCGTCTCAACGCCTGGTAACAGCTGACTCGCATTGACGTTGTTGTTCTTCAACGCGATCGCGCAAACGGTGAACTTCACGTTCGGATTTTTCATCGCATCCTTCACTTCCGCGATGTAAGCTGAACGCTCGGGCATCACGAGCTCGAATCCCCTGGCGTACATCACGACTTCCATCTGCGCGTTCGGGCTATAGGTACCAACCTCACCAAGCCACCGCAGCACGGCTTTCTGTTCGAGAGTATCACGACTCGTGAGATCGAACACCACTCGGTACGGCGCAGGTTGTTTGGCGCGGACAAAACCAAGGCTCATCAACGCGCAGAGGCCAACGAATAGAATCCGTTTCATCGCAGCTCCTTTGAAGTCGTTACTGGAACAGCTCGCTGGAGCTGAATCAGCTCCTCACTGGCGGCGAATTCACCACAAATATCCACGTCGTACTCGTAGCGCTCACCGGTAAAAGCATCGATCCACGGAAAGCTCCGGCACATTGCCGGATAGTACGATTTATCATGAATGCTGCATCCTGAGTCACGATACAAAACGCAGCGATTTTTCCGGACGCGAGTTCTCCATTCGCCCCATCGCGAGAGATAAACAACCCCTGGCCCGTGACTGGCGTCGATCGCACTGGCTTCCGCTTCGGACAGCGATGTGCCGTATGCGCAGCACGATGAATCGTACGGGCAAGGATGGCACGGCAAATCGGGGAAGGTCCTGTGACCATTTGCGCTCATCTCGCCGAATAACGTAACGTAGATCGTTCAAAAACGCCGCAGGGGGTCTCCCACGTGTCGATGTCGATTCGAGCGGCTACCAATGATGACGTGCCGGCGATTCAATCACTGATCGATCGCTCAGCGCGTGAGCTCAGCATCGGGTATTACACGGCTGAGCAGATTGACGGCGCAGTAATGCACGTGTTCGGCGTCGACTCCCAGCTCATCGCCGATCGCTCGTATTACGTAATCGAGATTGATGACACGATCGTCGCGGCCGGTGGATGGAGTGCACGACGAACGCTATACGGTGGCGACCAGATGAAAGACACGGAAGATCCACGGCTCGACCCTCTGCATGAAGCGGCTAGAATCCGCGCATTCTTTGTCGATCCCGCGTGGGCTCGCCACGGTCTCGCTCGTCGCCTATATAATGAGTGTGCTCGCGCGGCCCTCGCTGCCGGTTTCACACGTTTTGAATTGATGGCAACTGCTCCAGGCGTCCCCGCCTACCTCTCGCTGGGCTTCACGATAGTCGAACGCGTGAATACTCCACTTCCCGGCGGCGTCAGCGTTCCATTCGCGCGCATGACGCGCACAATCGAATAACGGCCCTGATACCCATGGCGCTCGTCTTGCTTTGACTGGTTGTCATGCAACCGACACCAGAAAAAACGACGTCCGGCCAAAACGAGCCGGAAGATGAAAGCAACCGGCTCGATCCCGAAAGTCAGCGCGAATTTCGCGAGAGAGTGACGAAGCTGGCCTTCGGCGGAGACGAAAACAAATTCAACGAGTTCGTCCAGACGCTTTCAGATGGAACTCCCGACGGCGTGGAGGTAATTCTTCGCGGAAGCGCTGTCATGGGACACAAATGGCATCACCCCGAAGAGCCTTTCGACCACGATGGCCCGGGTACGAGCGATCTGGACGTCACTTTCGTCGGCGGCGACATGGTAATGCTCTTCCGCGATTTTCACATTCCGGGAATTCACTCAGCACCATTGAGTGAAGAGCACCCGTTCGCCGCACCGTCACTCGGTCCGCTCAGGCAGCGTCTATGTGAGATGGTGGGCCGGCCAGTGAACCTCCAGGCCACAACGTCACTTGTTCAGCAGGCTCGCGACGTTTTCATGGATCAGCCCTACCTCGTATTGATCGACAAGCGCGACGCGGAGAAATCCGACAACCATTAAGCGCTCTCCTTTGCGATTACTCACTTACAACATTCGCGAGGGCGGAGTCGGTCGCGCCGAGGAGATTGCGGCAGTCATCAAGGCTGCAAAGCCGGATGTTGTTGCGTTGCAGGAGGCGAGAGATCCGACAGTAACCAAACGCATCGCGGAGCTTGCAGGGTTCAAACACTGGGGTTCACGTCGCGACCATTCGACAGGATTTCTCAGTAATGTCGACGTGTTTGGATTCGATTGGCATCAACCGCCACGAACTCGACATGCATGGCTCGAGGTTACGCTCGGCGACGGTTTCCCTCGCCTGTTTGTTGTTCACCTTCGCGCATGGTTCTCGAAATGGACTGAGCGTCGCCGAACGGATGAGCTGCGTGGTCTGGTTGACGGAATCAAAGACCAGCTCGTTCGGGAAAACCGCGCTCATGCATTTCACGTTCTTGCAGGCGACTTCAACGCCCTCGCTCCGGATGAGAAGTTTGATTCTTCATCGATGCCTAAATGGATCCGAGGAATGATCTGGCTGAGCGGACGTGAAATTGGTCGTACAACAATTGGGATGATGAAGTCCGAAGGGTATGTTGATGCGTGGCGGACCTTATACGCAGATCACGTCAATGATCCCGGCTACACTTTTCCGGTGTGGCATCCACATGTCAGGCTCGATTACGTATTCACACCCGCGGACTTTGCGTTACGACTCGAGGCATGTGAGGTTCGGCGCACACCAGAGGAAGTGAAATCTGCGTCGGACCACTTTCCTTTACTCGTTGAGATCTCCGACCGATAATTCAGCCGGAGCTCAACTAAATGAACGAGTCGCGTCAGCTGCTTCAACATTTTCTTGCCGCGCTTGCGTATCGAACGCAAAAGGCTTTGCGCGGTGCACCCGAAGGTGTCGCCGACTTCCGGGCGTCATCGACTTCGCGCACACCGTTCGAGCTGGTTTGGCATATGACCGGTCTGATGCCGCATCCTCCAGGGCCGAAACGACGACGCTGAATGTCTATGAATCGCGAAGATGAATTCTTCGATCTGATCGAGCGCGGCGATGTTGCAGGAGTGCGTGCGCTCGTCGACGAAGATGCGAGTCTCGCACGAGCATGTGGAGCTGATGGAGCAACAGCGCTTCATCACGCAGCATTTCATGGTCACCGCGAGATCGTGGACATCCTGCTGAGAGCCGGCGCTGACATCAACGCGCGAGATGAGACTCATCACGCAACGCCGACGGGCTGGGCAATCGAGCATTTGCGCGAACGAGGTGGTCTCCTCGCTATCGAAATCGAGGATCTGCTTTTTGCAATCGAGCGGTGCGATGTCGCATGGGCGCAACGATTGATCGAGCGGCATCCGGCGCTTCGGAAAGCAGTGGACATTGAAGGAACGCCACTCTGGATGCATGCGGCGCGCAGCTCCAATCCGCAAATCGCAAAGTTGTTCGTGGAGTTGTAGTGCAGGTTCGTGTTGTTCGCGAAACCTCCGCGAGCCTCGGCGAGTATGCATCGATTCCGATAGCGTTCGAGGTGTCGGAGATACTCGATCCATCCCTCCTCGTTGCTACGCGCAACGCCACTGATTTTCGAACGATTCCAATCGGGCCTGCTCGCATCAAGGATTACGACAGATATGACGGACAGAGTCCGCTCGACTGGCCGTCGCGATTTGGCGTTGAAAACTGGGGGATACTCGCCGCGTTCGTCGATAACCAGCGTGCCGGCGGAGCTGTCGTCGTTCTGCGTGACGCCACCATTGATACGCTGGAGGAACGGAACGACCTCGCTGTGCTTTGGGATTTGAGGGTTGCTCCATCATTTCGACGACGCGGTGTGGGAAGCGCGCTGGTCTCAGCTGCCGAGCGATGGGCGCTCGATCGCGGCGCGAGTGAGCTCAAGGTGGAAACGCAAAACACTAACGTCGATGCGTGCCGTTTTTATGATGCCCGCGGTTTCCGGCTGGGAAGCGTGAACCCGGCCGCTTATCCGGAGATCCCGGACGAAGTTCAGCTTTTGTGGTACAAAGCGCTGTACACTTGAAGATTTCGCAAACTACTTTATATTATAAAGTAGATGCGATTAGTCGAGCTGCTTTCCGTGTTTGTTCCGTTAGCGTTGATGGCCCTGGGATGGCTGGCGATTCCACTTATCCTCTTTTATTTCGGCCGCAGAATCGCGCGAGCGCTAGAGCGACGCTCGCTTGTCGAAAGTCACCTTGCCGCGATCGCCGACCGGCTCTATAAACTCGAGGAGCGCGTGGAAGACGTTGCGATGGACACTGCGCGAGTGTCCGAGGGCCAGCGATTTACGACCGCACTTTATTCCGGCATTGCGAGCGGAATGCGCAAATAAACCGTGGATGGGTCGGTTCGCCCCAGTCGACTCGCATTTCGGTTGATTCGTTTGCAGCTTTTGCATTGGAGACAATTCTACTTTAGCTGCGAGTGTTCTCATGCGAATCGTGACTGTCCTTCTCTTTTGCGTGACTTCGGTTGCCTCGGCCCAGGTACAGGGCAAGTTCCCTCCTGATTCGCTGATCAATACCAAAGTCATTCCAAAGACGACGCCGGTTCAGGAGGTGATCGGGACGATGCGGAACTTCACGTCAGCGCTTGGCGTGCGTTGCCAGTTCTGTCACGTGGGGAATGAAGGGCAGCCGCTCGCGCAGTTCAACTTCGCAAGCGATGAGAAGCGCAACAAGCTCGTGGCTCGCCAGATGATGTTGATGGTTCAGGAGATCAATCGCCGGCTCGATACGATCCCACAGAAGGGAACGCCCGCAGTGACAGCGACGTGCATGACCTGTCATCGTGGGGTGAGTCGTCCGGTTCCGTTGTATTCGCTGATTCAGGAGGCAGCAGTCGGTTCGAATGCGGACTCGGCGCTTCGCACATACAAGGCTTTGCGCGCGCGATACTATGGAAGAGATGCGTATGATTTCAGCGAAGCTGCATTGAGCACGGCGGCATTCCGTACGGCCCGGGCCGGTAAGCCCGACGAAGCGCTGACGCTGCTTCGTTACAATGAGGAGCTGTTTCCAAATTCATCAGGGATGTCGGTATTCAAGGGGAACATTCAATTGATGAAAGGTGATACGGCCGCGGCAGAAGCTGCATTTCGCGAGGCGATCAAGCGCGATTCAACCAACAACGAAGCGAAGCAACGACTTCAGGCTATCGGCAAGAAACTCTGACGGCGCGATTCGTGGCCGGCTCAGGGGTGACGTACGAAATAACCGCGACGGTACAACAGGATTTGCGCGAAGAATACGAGCGATACATGCGGACGCGGCACATTCCCGAGCTGCTCGCGACTGGCGCGTTTAGCGGTGCTTCATTCGTTCGTTCGTCACCCGGTCGGTACCGAATTCGCTACGAGGCGTTGAGTCGCGAGACGCTCGACGAGTATCTCGCGAAGTACGCACCCGAGCTGCGAGAGCATTTCACCGCGAAATTTCCTGAAGGCATCGAGCTGAGCCGCGAAGAATGGGATGTTGTCGAGCAATGGCCCGCTGAGATTGGGAAGAAATAACGTGTATCGCGCTCGTCACGAAGATCTTCCGCATAAGGGTAGTTGCGCAAGTTGTAACTGATTTGTGGACCGCCGGGTACTCGCGCGGTGCGGTTGCGTGTTGCACGTTTCCGGCTGACGCTGAAATGGAGTATCCATGGTATTGACGATTCTCGAAGCCACGGTGGATGAAGGTAAAGAGTCACTTTTGCAAGGCGCATTCGAAAACGCCGGCGCAGGTGCCATTCCACCAGGCTTGGTGCGCAGCGAATTATTGCAGGACCCACGCGACAAAAAAGTCTGGCGGATTCAAACATTGTGGGCGAGCTACGAAGCACTACAGAAATTGAGAAGTTCAGGCGAAACACCTGCGGGCATTCTAATGTTTCGCGAAGCGGGAGCTGAGCCCGCTTTTTCAGTTTTCAATGTGGTTGACGTAATCCAGTCCAACACAACAAGTCACCGCGCATAAGTACCAGGCTCTTTGATCGGTGATACGAGTTTGATCGATCCCAAAATCAAGGATTACTACGACCGCGCGCCCGAAGAATCCAGATTGCGAATTGGCGCCGGTCAACTCGAGGAGCTTAGAACTCGGGAGTTAATTCTTCGGCATGCACCGAAACCACCTGCGGTCGTACTCGATGTCGGTGGTGGTGCGGGCGTCTACGCCTTCTGGATGGCCGACCAGGGATACGACGTTCAATTGATCGATGCGACGCCGCGATTGACCGAAGTGGCGCGCACCCGGAATGAAGGCGTTGAACAGAAGTTGACGTCGTCCACCGTCGGAGATGCTCGCGCTTTATCTGCACCGGACAATTCCGCTGACATAATTCTTCTCCTTGGTCCGCTCTACCATCTGATTGACTCCGCCGACCGGCACAGGGCACTCACGGAAGCGTTCCGGGTCCTGCGCGAAGGTGGCGTATTGATCGCCGCTGCAATTTCCCGATGGGCCTCTACGCTGGACGGACTCAGTCGCGAATTGTTTCGCGATGCCGAGTTTGCGCGAATCGCTGAACAGGATCTCATCGATGGACGCCACTGCAATCCCACGCAACGCCTCGACTATTTCACAACGGCGTACTTGCATCGCCCCGACGAATTAGGCGTTGAGGCGGGTGACGCAGGCTTTCAAATCGAAGGTCTCTACGGAGTGGAAGGGCCCGGCTGGATGCTTAGCGATTTCGTCGATCGATGGAATGATCCCGATCGACGCCACATTTTAATTGACGTTGCGCGTAAACTCGAATCCGAACCGTCTGTTATTGGGGCGAGCGCGCACTTGATCGTAGCTGGACGAAAACTTCCCAAGAGATAAGTGGAGAATTCTACCAATCGCAGAAGATTTGTAGCGATCGCCGCCGCCGGACTTGCCGGCGCGCTTGCCGATCCCTGGATCGAGCGCGTAAACGCGTTCCCGATCATCCGCCGGCAATGGGAGCCCGGCGTAATCGATCCGGATCTCATCGTTCTCAATGCGCGCGTCTATACAATAGATACAGCAATGCCGCGAACTGAGGCGTTCGCGATTCACGACGGACGATTCGTCGCGATAGGAACAACCGGCGACATCAGGTCACTGGCCGGTAAGCGAACGCAGACGATAGATGCTCAACGAATGACAATCGTGCCCGGCTTCACCGATTGCCATGTTCACGCCCTCGGCGGTTTGCTTTTATATGAAACGGTAGTGGGAAATCCATTCGAGGTAGAGTTCGTTACGATTGCATCGATCGTCGATAAGCTTCGAGCGGCCGCGCAGAAATCTCCCACGGGACAATGGGTCGAAGGTTACTTCTTCGACGACACGAAGGTGAAAGACAACCAGCCGTTGACTGTTCGCGACCTCGATCGCGTATCGACTGAGCATCCAGTTGCCGTTCATCATCGCGGCGGCCACACGTCGTTCTATAACAGCAAAGCATTCGCATTGGCTGGAATCAGGCGGGACACTCCGAATCCGGCGGGCGGCACATTCGATCGCGATGCGAATGGCGACCTTACGGGCCGAGTTACCGACAATGCACTGGATGTGTTCGATCGTGTGGGGACAAATCCGACCTTTACGCCTGAGCAGGTTGCTAAACGACAGCGCGATGGTTTGGCGTACATCTCGGAGCAGTTCGTTCGATACGGTCTAACGAGCGTGCACCACGAAGGTGGCGATCTTCAGGCGCTTCAGGATGTTCGTGCGCGCGGCGACCTGCATCATCGCGTGAGTTACGAAGCAACCGGTAAAGTTCTCGATTCAATGATTGCAAGCGGAATAAAAACCGGATTCGGCGACGAGTGGATCCGGTTCGGTGCGACCTCGGAGCACACAGTTGACGGTTCGTTCTCCGAGCGAACGATGGCGATCAGCACTCCGTATCCAAACAGGCAGCCCCCGTACAAGGGAAACATTACCGAAACACAGGAAACGCTCGACGCATGGGTCGAGCGCGTGCATCGAGCCGGTATACAGGTGAACTGTCATGCGAATGGCGATGTCGCGATCGATATGTATCTCAGGGCATTCGAGCGAGCACAGAAATTGTTTCCTCGACCCGATGCTCGGCCGAAGATCACCCACTGCACGCTGATCAACGACGATCTCGTCCGTCGCATCAAAGCCGCGGGCGCGGTGCCCGCAATGTTCAGCAGCTACGCCTACTACAACACTGACAAGTTTCGCTTCTATGGAGAAGATTTGATGAAGCGGAGCATGGCATTCCGGACGATGATCGATGCGGGCATTCCAGTTACGGCAGGATCGGACTTCCCTCCTGGACCGTTCGCTCCGTTGATGGGAATGCAGGGCATGGTAACGCGAACGGGATGGGATGGATCAACGTGGGGTGCAAATCAACGAATCAGTGTCGACGAGGCACTCCGCGTTTTCACAATCAACGGAGCTCATGCCTCGTTCGAGGAAAAAATCAAAGGCTCGATATCGAACGGAAAACTCGCGGACTTTGTTATTCTCTCAGATGATCCGCACACTGTGAGTCCAAACAAGATCAAGGATGTTAAGATCGTTCGAACTGTCGTAGGCGGATCGACCGTTTACACCGCATAAAGAACTTCAAGTATCGAGCTCGGCGCTGAGCTTCGG
>DATLDN010000065.1:0-3807 GCA_035525855.1 Gemmatimonadaceae bacterium | reverse complement strand
GATTAGTTGCCTTTTACGAACGCCTCGAACAACGGGTTCCCTCGCAACACCTGGAGCTTCGGCTCGAGAGCGAGTCCAGCGGGCGTCCAGGAACTGGTCTTCGCGAACGCCCGCAGCTGCCGCACCGCCTCCTCGTACTGACCGGCATAGCCGTACACGGCAGCGACCATGCGATGATCGAGCGACGGCGATCCGTCCGGATCAAACTGCTTCCACGTGCGTGCGGCAGCCATAGATCTGTCCAGCTCGCGGCGCGCGGCTGCGGTCTGGCCGGTCGCGCCATATGCATTCGCCAGGTACAGTCTGAGTCGAGATTCTGCGGGGCCGGCAACACTTCGGTTTTCAAGCTTCCGGATTATAGAGTCATGATAAATCCGAGCGCGTGGAAGGTCGCCTTCCCTTAAGAAAAAATCCGCCTTGTTGTCGTAGTAAGTCCCGACGCTGTCTCGAAGAGTCTCGATTCGTAATTGCTCGGGTGTCATGCGAACGAACTTTGTGCCGAAATCGTGGCCTGCGTAAACCATGAAGACGAGCAGCAGATTGCTGGGCGCGGGAATATACCGAAGAGCCTCCTCGAGCGAGCGTCGAATTCCCGCGGTATCACCCCGGAACCGCGGTATCTGTGCGAGCTCCGCCCATCCTCGCTCGTCGGTTGGATCGAGCGAGATCAATGCACGAACATGTTTCGTCGCACCCGCCCAATCCCTCCGTTGTTCCGCCAGGTCAGCAGCCGAAAGGCGCGTGTCAGCGTATCGCGGATTCAGCTTGATTGCGCGGTCCATTGTTATTTCGGAGCTGTCGAGCTGCCCTGCATCAGACAGATCCCAGGCGTGAGCGGCCAGAAGATCGGGATCAACAATACCTGCCTTCAGCGCATCCTCGACCATTCGCTTGGAGCCCGAGCGATTCCCCTCGCGCCACATGACACCGGACTGTACGAGGATCACGAAGGGATCCGTTCGATCGAGCGCCATCGCTCGCGCTGCTGCATCGTGCACGACTCTGGCGGATGTCGTATCTCCCGGAACTTCGTATAGACGATTCGCATATGCGTTCGACAGAGTTGCCCACGCTCTTGCGAACACCGGGTCGAGCGACACTGCGCGCCGAAGCTCCGCAATCGCCTGATCGATGTCGCGCAGCGAGAACGACGCCTTCATCGATCTGTCTATCAGTGAGCGACCTCTTAGATAGGCATCATACGCTTCGGTATTCTGTGTAGGCCGCTTTGCGAGCTCTCTCTTCTCCTGCGTCCCAAGCGCAAGCTGCAGGGCGCCGGCAACCTTCGTCGCGATTTCCGTCTGCGCAGAGAAGGGATCGTCTGACGATACGACGACCGGATCCCCCGCCCACTTCGTGGTTGCATCACGAGTGCTGACAAGCGTCGGCGAAACCTGCGCCCGCATGCCCGATGGTCCCTTTGCCCATCGAACCACGCCGCCAAGGACGTACTCCACGCCCAGCTCGGTGCCGATCTGCTTTACCGGCTTCGACGTCTTTTTATACGGGAGAGTGCTGCGGCGATCGATCACTCCAATGCCGGATAATCCTGCAAGCTTTCCGTTCACGGCATCCGTAAGTCCGTCGACGAAATAATCGTGCTCCGACGGCCCCTGATTCTCGAACGGCAGGACTGCGAGCATGATCGGCGTGTCTGCTGCCGGCGCCGCCCGACCCTTCCACATCCATGCTCCAATCGCAAGCAGAATAACTGCAGCTACCGCTATGAGCGGTAGTGTCAAACTCGAGCGACGCTCAATCGAGATCGCACCTGCTGATGTGCTCGACGTTCCGCCGAGCTGTGTCAGAATCTCATCGGCTGATTGCGGTCTTCGATTCGGATCTTTCTCGAGTGTCCGCATGATCACGTCAGCCACCGTGCCCGGTACACCGGGCGCGAGCTTTCGCAGAGGCGGTGGGGCTTCCGAGAGATGCGCCGCCAGGAATTGCTGCGGAGTGATCTTTCCTTCGAAGGGGTGGCGTCCCGCCAGAAGCTCGTAAGCAACTACTCCCCACGCGTAGAGATCGGCGCGATGATCGATATTCGGGTCGGCTGCAGCCTGCTCGGGCGACATGTACTGCGGCGTCCCCATCGACGTACCAACGAGCGTGAGCGTTCCTCCGGGTGCCTCGGTCCGCGAAGCCGAAAGGGCTTTCGCGATACCAAAATCCACGACGACAGCGCTGCCGCTGGAAAGAAGAATGTTCTCCGGCTTGATGTCGCGATGAACAACACCTTCGCCGTGGGCATATCGAAGCGCCCGTGCGATATCGCGTAAGACAGCAAGCGCATCGTCCGTCGACAACGACTTGTTGTTCATCGCTACGCGCAATGACTCGCCACGCACGAATGGCATCGTGTAGTAGGGAAGTCGATCCGCGACGCCGGCCGAGAGCACCGGGAGCACATGCGGATGCTGCAGCGCCGCTGCCAGCTTGATCTCCCGCGCGAAACGCTCCGCAGACATTTCCGCAGCGAGCTCGCGCGGCAGCACCTTGATCACGATGTCGCGGCCGAGTGCCTCGTCACGCGCAACGAAAACGTGCGACATCCCTCCGCCGCCGAGCTCACGCTGAATCGTGTAGGCAGTGCCGAGTGATGATTGGAGCTGATCGCGAAGTGTCGTTTCAGTCAAACTGGATTTTTCTCGAGTCGAGCTAATATACGGTTGTCGTTCAGGTTCTTTTTGACCAAGGCGCCCACTGTATTCTCTCGAAGCCTGCTCGTCGAAGTTTACGGGCCTCACTGCGCGCTACCTGGCTTCCTCCGGAAGCAAGGCCATGCGGTGCGTCGATTCTGCCTAGCCGATACGTCACATGTGCGTTGCCAAACAGCGGTAACTGCACCTGTTCGAGGAACTCGCCAGCAATGACGGGATTTAGAACCCGCTGCAAACGATCGACCTCCTCATCCGCATTTCTGCCGCACCCGTCGCAGGCGCATACGGGAAAAGGCTCACTGAAGAATTTGCCGCAGCGAAGAACCAGGCTTGGAAACGGGGTAAACGCTACTGAGATCGGAGCTTCTTCCCGCGCCTGGGGAGTCAATGTTATGGGCGGCCGGGCATAGTCGAAGCGCTGCATGATGATGGGAACTAATTCGAACTCGCTGCTTTCGATGACGTCGTATTCGTTTGCCAGGCGCTCGAAAAAATTACGAGCAAAGTCATGAAGCGGGCGAAACCGTTCGGGATTGGTGACCCGCGTATACTCGTCCGGCAGCTGCGTTTCTACGCGTCGCCCTTTTAGATGCATCAGTCATGCATTCTAACGCCTTCGGCTAGCTGCAAGCGAATGAAAGAATGCGAGCTAAGCTACCAGCGCGTGAGCTACAGTCGATCAGTGCCCCGTAGGCTCGCGGACACGCACTGGCGTACTCTGGTTGCCGACGCGATCGACCACAGACACCCACACATCCGTCGGCGCGCCCGCGTCCGCCGCTGGCGCAGTGACAGTCCACTTCTGCGTAGTGATTGGGACGATCTCCGTTCGCCACCCGCCGTTCGTCCATTTCGATTGCACGACCCAGACAGAAAGCAATTCGCCGCGCAGTGGTGTGACTGTAACGTCGACGCGGTTTCCCGTGCGCATGAGTGAGGCAGTCGGTGCAGGCGGCGGCACTGCGTCAAGCCAGGTCATTGCCGGAGTCAGCGCGGGCTGTGCGTATGTCTCGCGCTGCATCTTAGCTGTCATCGAATCTCGCCGCGCCTGAGTGCGCACACGCGCGCGATTTAACGAATCGCGCACGGCAGCCGCGAGCGTGTCGGCTCCGGGAATCCGCGTGAACGCGCCGCCCGGCATCAGACT
>DATLDN010000061.1:0-3500 GCA_035525855.1 Gemmatimonadaceae bacterium | reverse complement strand
GAAGTTCCCGTTCTCGACCTTCACGCTTCGGCCGTCTTTCGTTGTGGCGAGGAGTGACACCGTTCCACTCGCGCGCTCCGACAGGACCTCCTGATTGAGGGACGGCTCGGCGGGATTCAGGTTGGTGTAGTCCTGAATCGTGATCGTCCCCGTCACGGTCCATTCATCGGAGATGACTCCGGTTATACCAGGAGAGTTGGGGGCTTGGCCCCAGACCAACATCTTCCCTGACACGATGGATGCCGTACCGGTCTGGCAGAGCGATCGCGATAGTGCGGTCTGAATCGCCACCGGTTTGCCAATATCGGCGGGACCAGTGCCCAAGCCCCACGAGATCTGGTCGACGTCGCACATCCGAAGCTCGCCTTTTGCGCCGATGGGCGCACCGGCTTTACCCAGAGTCAGAGTCTTTGACACCGTCGCCGAGGTTTCGGTGCTAACGTCGGCGGTGTAAGTGCCGTCGGTTCGATAGAACAGGGCCTCGCCAGAGCAGCCGCCGACGGTCAGCGCTGCGAGTCCGGCGAAGATGCTGCGGTTCAGTGAGAGCTTCATGGGCACTCCTTAAGGCAGGGTGCGTGCCTCCCGAACTCGACCTAGCGTTAGGTGGCTGTAAGAAATGAATCTGGGAATTGTCCTACCGTATCCAAGTACCGATTCGGCGCCACCGAATGTCAGTCACTGCGCGAAAATAATCGAGGCCGCGCTCCGGATCGTAGGAGTAATAAACGAACATTGGCGTTCCGCGAATGTTTTCCAACGGAACGGGCCCGTAGTAGCGACTGTCGACGGAATTATCGCGGTTGTCGCCGAGCATGAAGAGCATTCCTGGTGGCACAACCAGAGGGCCCCATTCATGTAGTGACGGATCTTGAATCGGATCACCAAATCTCGATCCGCGAATTTCTAATCGATGCTGCCACGCGAAGAATAGGCTGGGTTGATCTGCGATACTATCTGGCAGGATGTAGTCGCGATTGTAGGATTTGGTGCTCGATCCATTCACCGTGAGCTCGCCATGACGCATGACGAGCGTGTCACCCGGCATCCCGACGATTCTTTTCACCAGAGTAGGAGTCACTTCATCAGGGCTGATGCGGATTGCGGGAGGCTGGGGTGGAGACTCGAAGACAACGACATCGTATCGACGAGGCGACGCGTAGCCGGGGAGTGACATACGCGTGAAGGGAATGTGCGGTCCGAGTCGAAGCTTATTGACGAAGAGCCAGTCTCCCACCTGCAGTGTTGGCTCCATACTGCCACTGGGAATTCGATATGCTTCGGCAAGAGCCACTCGTGTCCCGAGGACAATTGCAAGGAAAGGCAGGAAGCTCGCAACAGCTGCGAGAGCTCGTTTAGCTATCTGGTTTCGCGAAGCTGTCGGCCGTGATTGAACCGAGGGTGGTTTTTGTTTCCGCGCGTTGCCCATCGACTTTTCTCCTCGCTATCAGGTCTTGTGCGAGCTCACGTCTGAACGCCCTGCTATATAATAGTATTGGTGAGGATGCAGGCCGAAGACTTGAAGTTGAACGCGCATGAAATACACCCCTTCCGTTTCCTCATTTCAATGAAGGCGTAAAGCTTGGAACAGGTCCTTACCCGCCAGCAGGGCGAGCTCGTCGCGCTGGAACGAAAGCTCGTTCTTCATGTTCGCGACGTGCTCGCGAAATCGGATGGCTCACGCGCGGATCTCGACCGCCTTGCATCTCTCGTCAACGAGATGGACGAGCTCTTCCTCCTCGTAGTGGTCGGCGAATACAACAGCGGCAAGAGCACTTTCATCAATGCTCTCCTCGGCGACGAAGTCTTCGCGATGGGGGATCTCCCAACCACCCGCGCCATTTCGATTCTTCGTTACGGCGAAGCCGGTCCTCCAGAATCGATCGGCGAAAACACGCATCTGTATCACTATCCGCTCGAAGTTCTGCGCGATCTCGACATAGTCGATACGCCCGGCACAAACTCCATCGAGCGCATGGAGGAAGCGATCACGCGCGACTTTGTACCGCGCGCCGACCTCGTGCTGTTCGTGACGAGTTTGCTCCAGCCGCTCACTGCAAGCGAGCTGGATTTTCTCGCGCACATCCAGCAATGGGGAAAGAAGGTTGTGTTCATCGTGAACGGAGTCGACCGTCGAAATTCCGATGAGCAGATAGGCCGCGTGCGCGAGTATCTAACAAAGGAGATTTCAACTCGTCTGGGCGGTGGCACTGCTCCAACGATTTATTTCATCAGCGCGTTGCTTGCGCTTCGCGGACGGCTTGCAGTGAAGGGAGCACAGACTTCAGCACCGATTCCCGATCCTCAAAATCAGTATCCTGCGCTCGAGCACTACGTCATGGAGACGCTTCGCGAAACAGAGCGCGTGCGTCTCAAGCTTCTCAGTCCACTCGGCGTTTTGCGACATGTATTGCAGATGAATCTCGAGTCCCTCGGCGGACGTCTCAAAGTCGTCGATGAAGATGCGCGCGTGTTGCGATCGATTCGTGAGCAGCTCGAAGCGTACACAAAGGAAATGCAAACCGATTCCGAGCGATATCTCATTGAGGTTCGGAACGTTTTGTATGAGCTCGAGCGCCGGGGAAGATCATGGTTCGAGCGAACAATCAGAATTGGCAACGCCAATTTTCTCCGCAACAAAGACGCAGTTGAGAACCGCTTTCGTTCAGAGGTCGTGCAGGACACACCACAGGCAATAGAAAACGTCGTGCACCGGATGGTCGACTGGACTGTGCAGCGCAATCTCAAATTGTGGAGCACGGTGTTCGCCGAGCTCGATGCTCACACTGCGCGACTCCGCGCGTCGGGTGCGCTCGCGGCGCATGGCGACACGGAGTTTCAGTACAACAGGGAAGAATTATTTGCGAAGCTGCGCGAGCCGGTGGAACGGCGTCTGAGTGACTTCGATACCGAGAGGGAAGCGCGACAGATCACCGATTCGGTGAAGGAAGCAGTGATGACAGCATTCGGCGTAAATGTTCTCGCCGTTGGTCTTGGTGCAATTTTTCTCGCCGCTTTCACTACAGCTGCGCTCGATGTAACGGGCGTTCTCACCGCGACTGTTTTTGCGATCGCGGGCTGGCTGCTGATTCCCGCGCGCCGAAGAAAGCTGATTGGAGAATTCGAGGCGAAGGTCGCGAAGCTGAACGAAGATCTTGCCGCGCTATTGAAGTCGAAATTCAGCGAGCAGCTGGGCAGGTACGAGCGGCAATTGCTCGACGTAATCGCACCTTACGAACGATTTCTCGAGACAGAGCGCACAAAGCTGGAAAACGGACTTGGTGATCTGAAGCAGGCAGAGCAGGACGTAGCAGGATTGGAGGCCCGAGTCGCGGCTGTGTTTCCGGAGTAAATCTCGAAGCGATTAGTTGCCTTTTACGAACGCCTCGAACAACGGGTTCCCTCGCAACACCTGGAGCTTCGGCTCGAGAGCGAGTCCAGCGGGCGTCCAGGAACTGGTCTTCGCGAACGCCCGCAGCTGCCGCACCGCCTCCTCGTACTGA
>DATLDN010000096.1:0-3936 GCA_035525855.1 Gemmatimonadaceae bacterium | reverse complement strand
CCTCGGCACGCGGAATCGGGAACCGGGTACCGTCGGTCGTTCTCATCTTCATTAGCCCCAACTCTCCACGCCAATAGGGCGCTCACACGACGATGAGCTCTCGCTGAAAATCAGAAGGCGTAATCAGCACCCCATTCGGCTGAACGAACGCATTGACCTCTGACCGCATCCCAACATCACCAGCGATATACACTCCGGGCTCGATCGAAAATCCAACTCCGGGTATCAGTAATCTTTCTTCGCGCGTCTCGAGGTTATCGATGTGCGGACCGGATCCATGTAGATCGCGCGCATCGATCGAATGTCCAGTACGATGAATGAAGTACTGACCGAATCCACGAGATTCGATCACCGCTCTGCACGCATCATCCACTTCGCCGCCGCGAAGCGGTTCGCCAGCGCCTAGACGTTGTTTCAGAATATCGACAGCCGCGTCGCGACCATCGCGCACCGCCGCCCAGATATTTTGTTGCTCATTGCTGGGATCGCCGAGCGAGAACATCCACGTCTGGTCAGCAAAGATTCCATTCGCCTCGCGCGCCCACAGATCGATAAGCAAAATGTCACCGCGCTCGATGCTCGCTGACGTTTCCGGAGTTGGCTCATAATGCGGATTCGCCGCGTTCGGGCCGATTGCGACGATTGGTCCATGATCGGTTTCCAGCCCGGCCTTGGCGAACCGCTCGAGAATCCACTGCTGAAGATCATGCTCGCCGGACGATCCCTCACCCGCTTTTTTCCCAGCGTCTCTTGCAATCGTCGCAATCAGTTCAGCAGCCCGTCGATGTGAAGCGAGCTGCTCGTCCGTCCACGTCGCATAGAACCGAGTGACGAGGTCCGCACTCGAAACGACAGTTGCACCCGCGGCGCGAACCATCTCGAGAACTCCAGCGGGGACGCGATCGAGGTAAGGAACGGCATCGCCCGGAGAGTATTCCATCGCAACCGTCTTCCCTTTCACGAGCGCCGCAACTTCACCCTCGAGAGATCGCCAACCACTGTACACCTTCTTTCCCCACCGTGATGGCCAATGACGCCATGGCCCTTGCTCGATCGCGTGCGTAATCGCTACCGGCTCGCCGTTTCGAGGAACGAAAACGAATATCCGCCGCGTCGCCATTCCCTCGAGCCCAAGCATGCCGAGGGCAATTGGATTCAATCCGTGAAAATCATAAATAAGCCACCCGTCCACACCGGCTTCATCGAGCGCGCGCTGAATCGCAGAAACTGAATTCGTTGTCAGCATTTCACGCGGCCTGTGATTGCGCGTTCGTCCATTCGGCGCGCCACTCGCAGCGGGAATCGCCACGCTCCATACAGTGAACGTGTTCGACCGATCCTCCACCTTTGACAAGCAGACGCAGCAGCTCGTGAAGCGCGGACGCGTAGTAGTCGCAACCGCCTGAAGGTGAGCCGCTGTTAACTGTGACCGAGTCTGTGATCACCAGGGTGACGAGCTGAGTGTTACTGGTGACAGAGCCGCCAAAGAATTTCCGCGCAATCTGGCGCATGTTCGAAAGCGCCAGACGACGACCGACCATTGTCGGCACAACGTGAATCAGCTTTCTACGACCGGGGGAGATTGTCCCATACACGTCATTCGCGAGAATTTCTCCAGCACTCGCAAAAAGCACTTTCGCGTCGGGACGTCGTGAGATCAAAGTGCCGAGTCCCGTCGCTTCAGTGTACGGAATCATCTGCCCTCGTTTCACCGCGTCCGAGTACCGGCGAATTTGTTGATAGACCGTGTCGCTCAAACCGAGTCGCTTGTTGCGAAGCTCCTGGACATATTCCGCGTCCGGATCTTCCTCGGGCGTGTCGATGCGTCGCACTGCCTCCAGAAGACTGAGCGGTATCAGCGGATTTACAGTGGGAGCCATGTTACGGGGTGGGATCGTAGGTCGCCGGGCGGCTCATAAACTAATTCATTCGGAGAAAAGTGTCCCCGTTTTTTTCGCGAGCGATAGTCGGATTTGTAATTGCCGGTTTCATCGTCTTTATCGCTCGTCGAAAGAACGCGCTATCGCCAGGCGGCGCGACCCTCGCGGTAACAATGGGCACAATCTGCGCCGCGGCTGGATGGGGTTGGGCAGCGCTGCTCATCACTTTTTTTATCAGTGCCAATATTTTGTCGACTTATCGACATAGGCTGCGCGCCGAACGCATCAACGAGCTCGTCGAGAAAGGAAACGAGCGCGATGCGTGGCAGGTTGCCGCGAACGGTGGAGTTTTTTCTCTGGCGGCCGTGGCGTCGTTAATAAATCCATCGGGCGTGTGGTTAATGATCGCGGCCGGTGCAATCACCGCGGTCACTTCCGATACCTGGTCGACTGAAATCGGCACTGTCGTATCCAGTCCACCCCGGCTGATCACGAACGGAAAAATTGTTGAAGCAGGAACGTCAGGTGGGATTACTCTGGCGGGGTCACTAGCTGCAATCGCAGGCTGCATTACGATGGCTATTGTTACGCTGGCTGCTGGATGGGGCGAGCGTGCTGCTGTTGCGGCGATTGCGGGAGGAATGACCGGATCGATCGTTGATTCTCTCGCCGGTGCGACGATTCAGCGAAAGCAATGGTGCGCGCACTGCGGGAAGCTGACGGAACGCCTCGTGCACACCTGTGGTACGATTACACAACCGCACGGAGGTGTTAGCTGGATCGGCAACGATCTGGTCAACACGATAGCTTCGATTGCAGGCGCAATCGCCGGACTCGCCGTTTTGCGATAGCGTTCTCTCCCGCACACCAGACGCATGAATCCTGTTCTCCTCGTGAGCACGAATCGCGAGCGGCAACCTTACCCCGTCGTTCCGAACGGGCTGGCTTGTGTTGCATCCGCACTCGAGGCCGCAGGGCATGACGTGCGATTTCTCGATCTTTGCTTCGAGAACGATCCTGTCGCAGTTGCTGCAAAGACAGCGAAGCAAACAACCCCTTCGATTATCGGGGTCTCGATTCGGAACATCGATAACAGCGATGCGATTGCGCTGCGACACTATACGCCGGAAGCACGCGATGTTCTGAACGCGCTCCGCGCTGCTGCTCCAAAGGCAAAAATCATTGCAGGCGGAGCGGCGTTTGGCGTCGCCCCGGAAGCATTGTTCCGCGATTTCGGCGTCGATTACGCCGTTGCCGGCGACGGAGAGCGCGCGAGCGTTGCACTAGTCGATGCAATTGCAAATGGTGGCGAGATTGGCGCACTCGGCGGCCTCGTGCGCTCGGAAGGAGATCGCGTCCATTTCACTCCGCCGAGTGACGATGCGGATCTCGATTCGCTTCCGTCTCCTTCGCTGCACAGATGGATCGATCTCAAGCGCTACGAAAGAAATGGCGCGACAATTCCAATTCAGACGAAACGTGGGTGCGTGTACAAATGCATTTACTGCACGTACACGAACGTTGAAGGATGGGGTTATCGTCGACGCTCACCCGGCCTTGTTGTCGATGAAATCGAAGAGCTGAAGCGTGAGGCCGGCGTTACACACTTTGATTTCGTCGACTCCACGTTCAACTCGCCGCCGGGACATGCGCTCGAGATCTGCGAAGAGATAATTCGACGCGGTGGGAAATTTCATCTGGACACAACGAACTTCACGCCGGCTGCCGCGTCGACGGAATTACTCGATACGATGAGACGCGCTGGATTTCGGACGCTTGGAATTACTGCCGAGAGCGCGAGTGATTCGGTTCTCGAGAAACTCGAGAAGGGATTCGACGCGGCGAAAGTTCGTGAAGTCGCAGAGCGCGTCGAGAAATCAGGAATTCGCACTCTCTGGATTTTTCTTGTCGGCGGGCCGGGCGAAACGACATCGACGCTCGAGGAAACGCTCGCTTTTGCGCAGTGGCGGTTGGAACGCGGCGATGCAGTCTATGTGACTGTCGGACTACGAGTGTATCCCGGAACTACGCTTCACCGAATCGCTATGGATGAGGG
>DATLDN010000046.1:0-6572 GCA_035525855.1 Gemmatimonadaceae bacterium | reverse complement strand
TGCCGAGAACTATTGACCCAATACTCAATGGGTTAGTCGTGTTCCGCATATGTCCTCAATCCGCAATTCATCCCCCCGTTACTTGTCGATTGATACTGCGATCGAACGCCAGCGTCCCTGATTGAAGCGGATGACGCTCAGAGTGCAGCGAGTAATGTGGCCGATGAGGATCGCGATCCAGATATGCATCGGTTGGAGGGTCGTCATCTGCTTGATGATGAAGCAGATGCTCAGTGGAATTACAATTTGCGAAACAATCGAAATGTAGAGCGGGCTCTTGGTGTCACCGGTTCCCTGTAAACCGCCAGTATACGTGAGCGCCGTCGCGATAAAGAATCCGGAGAGACTCAAGACACGAAGCAGCTGCGTTCCGATTTGAAGAACCACAGGGTCGTTCATGCCGAACACGCCGAGCAGCTGTTCCGGGAAAAAGAAAAAGAAAAACCCTACGAATGCAGCGCCGGCAACTGCGATTCGCGCCGCGACATGAACCGCCTGCTCAGCACGATCCGGTTTTTTTGCACCAAGGTTCTGCCCGGCGACGGTGGCGGCAGCACCCATAAGACCAATCGACGTCCACGTTATGAACGAGAATAGCTGCGAGTACGACACGGCGAATGCAGCCTGCGCTGCCGCGCTTTGCGCGAGCGAACCGATGAATACCATCATGAACACCCCGCCAATGTTCATCGCGATTCCCTGAATACCCGTGGGCAATCCGTATTTGAAAAGGGATTTGATGATCGTCCAATCCGGAGCGAATGATTGACCTCTCGGAAATGAAACAACCCAGCCGCCGCGCCAAAGCTTCCACATGGAATAAACGGCGATCGATCCCATCGCGATGGTGGTTCCCATCGCCGCGCCTTTGGTACCGTAAGCCGGAATTGGACCGAGCCCGCGAATGAGGATGATGTTCAACACAATGTTGAGAACAGTCGCAATAACGCCGAGGACCATGGGCGTTCGCGCGTCGCCCGCTGAGCGGAGTGCGCCGCTCAACATGAAGAAAATGAGCATTCCGCTCGAGAACATGAACATGATTCGAAGAAAGGGCAGCGCTTCCTCTTTTACTTCCGGTGCAGCGTTGACAAAATCCAGCAGCATTGGCGAAGCGAAATAGCCAATGGGTGCGAGAAAGAGCAGCGAGATTCCTATCGCTGTGAGAAATGCCTGGTAAACCGTGCGATCTACTTTCTCCTCATCGCCCGCGCCTGCGAAGCGCGCGACCAAAACACTCATGCCCGTAAAGATCGACATGATGAAAGCGATCACAACGAGAAATATCTGAAACGAAACGCCAATCGCGGCGTTCCCCTTGAAACCGACGAGATGTCCCACGAGAACATTGTCGATGATGCCCTGAATCCCGCCGATGATATTCGTGAGCATCGTTGGCCACGCGATCTTCCACACCGCAGCGGGCAGCGGGCCTTCGACTATCGAACGGTCGTATCGCTTTGTTGCCGGCGCAGCTGGAGGAAGCGCAAACTCGCCCGTGTGAACATCAGCGTGCGTTGAAACGGTTGTCACGTCATCGACCTTACAGCGTCAACGAGACGCTGAATTTCATCGGGGGTCGTGTAGACTGCGCACCCAGCGCGAACCAGTCCTTCGTTTGTGAGGCCGAGTCGTTCAACAACCGTCATCGCGTAGAAGTCGCCGTGCGAGCAGAACAATCCCTTTTCACTCAGGCGACGTGCAACTTCTCGTGAGTGCAATCGGCTGACTGTAAATGCGATTGTCGATGTTCGCGCCACGCCTGGCTTGCAGCCATACAACTGCACCGAATCGATCGTCGACAATCCTTCCCACAAATCGCGCGTAAGACTCTCACCCCGCGAATGCAGCTCGTTGAAGGATCGCTTCAGCCGCTCACGCCTCGTATTTCCCTCGGCAAGCGACGCGAAGAAATCCACTGCCGCACCAGCGCCGACGATCCCTTCGTGATTGAGCGTTCCAGTTTCAGCTCGTTCGGGTGACGCATGGTGGGCGGGTTGAAGGCGAGGGAAGTCCAGCTGCTCGATAAGGTCTTTCTTCCCCCACATAATGCCGACGTGCGGTCCATAAAACTTGTAAGCGGAGCAAAGAAAGAAATCACATTCGAGCGCGCGGACATCGGGAAGTGAATGCGGAGCATAGTGAACGCCATCTACAACCATCAAGGCATTTACTTCATGTGCGAGGCGCGCAGCTCTTCTAACGTCGGATACAGTTCCCAACGCGTTCGACGCGGCTCCCACTGCAACGACCTTCGTTCGTGCATTTACCGATGACTCGAAATGATCCCAGTCGAGCTGGCCTGTGTCCGGAATCATTCTGACAGTTTGAATACAGAGATTCCGATCCTTCGCCATCTCCATCCACGTATCGACATTCGCGTGATGGTCGAGCTCGGTCACTATGATCTCGTCACCTGCCGACAACGTGCGACCAATTGTTCGCGAAAGATGGAACGTGAGCGTCGTCATGTTCGCGCCGAAAGCAATCTCGTCGGCTGATGCGTTGAAGAAATCCGCGTACGCTTCTCTCGCACTCGCGAGCGCAGAATCAGTTTCGGCGCTCGTCGGATACGCCCATTCTGTGTTTGCGTTGTGGTTGTACAGGTAATCCGTCACCGCGTCGGCGACTGACCGCGGTACTTGGGTGCCTCCCGGTCCATCGAAATACGCAACCGGGTGACCGTTGTGTTTACGCGAGAGGGCGGGGAACAGCGCTCTTATTTCTTCGACCGTTGCAACTGGCATTATGGGTGCTCGGCTTCGACGTGAACCTTCTCCCGCCGAACAAGATAAACTCCGCTTGCGATGATGACGAACGCGCCCAGCATTGTGATGGCAGCCGGGCTGGTGCGCCATACAAACCAGTCGAGTCCAACGCCCCACGCGAGCGCGGTATACTCGAACGGCGCGATGAACGATGCTTCACCAAGCTTGAACGCTTCGGTGATTGCGAGCTGGCCGAGTGATCCGGACAGAGCCATTCCTGCAATTATTGGCCAGTGGATGGACTGAATCGGACGCCAGCTCGGGATCGCTAAAAGTCCTGCGCCAATCCCCACCATCAGCATCAACCAGAACATCATGCTTTGTGTGCTGTCAGTTTTCCCAAGCACGCGAACGATGATTGCAGAGAACGCGTAGCCGACTGCTGTCGCGACAACGGCAAGGCCGGGGATGGTGAGCGTGTGCGTTCCTGATGGCCGGAGCACGATCAACACGCCACAGAACCCTATGGCGATGGCCAACCATCGCGTCCAGTCGACGGTTTCCTTCAAGATCAACACCGCCAGGGCGGTGATCAGCAACGGTGCGATAAAGAATATCGAGTACGCTTCCGTAAGTGGCAGGCGGCGAATCGCGAACGCGAAAAACGACAGCATCATGATTCCAATCACAGCACGAAGGACGTGCAACGGAAAGCGGATGCGTAGCAGGCTCGTGTATCCGCCGCTGAACCCGATCCAGAGGATAATGAACGGGAGCGCGGACAACCCCCGCATCGACGCAATCTGAAGCGCTGGATAGTGTGGCGAGAGCAGCTTCATGCAGCCATCCATCAGCGACAGACTGCCAACGGCGATGACCATCGCGATCACGCCGCGGAGGTTATCGCGTGACTGACTCAGTTGTCTCGCCGATCGCGATCGCGCTGTGTTGGGGAATAGGCGCTGAAGTGCATCGTGTGATGAACACTCTGTGTAGTCTCGAGCCAATTCAAATCCTCGACGGGGGCCGGCTCGGTTTTGCCCAGCTTACGAACATCGATGCTGACCGTCCCGTCGGCGCGAACGCGGTTGTAGATGTTGACGAAGCGGTGCCCGAATACAATGTCCGGCGGCTTATACGAGGTGCGCGCGTGGACCGTCTGCGAAAACGTTTCGTCGATCCCAGAGAGAAGAATCATGAACTCTGCGTCGCTCTCCGCGATTTCCGCCGCAGTCATTCCCCACATTGGGCTTTTTTCGTCGATCGGATGCACGATGGTCCAGCTGAGCGGGAAGAAAACAACACGGGTTCGCTCGAGCCGCAGCTGATCGTAAACTCGCGCGCCCGCCTTCACGCGGCTGAACAACACTTTTGCTTCAAGCTCGATTAACTGATTGACGCGTTTGTTCGCCAGCCGAATCATGAATCCCGTTTTGCCGTGGTACGGCGCAACGACGGCGCGCTGACTGAAAATGATTGCCGCTGTGGGACGAGAAAATCGCGCGAACAGAATTCCGGTGCCGAGGGCGAGCGTGAACAATCCGGTGAGCGACTCGATTGCGATGACTACGTTCGGCGCTATCCCAACAGGATAGATGTTACCGTAACCAATAGTGCCAAATGTCTCGACGCTGAGGAAAAACGCTAAACCGAAGCGGCCGCCGAAGTAGGCAGGCGCCTGACCAGCGATAGCGTCCGGTCCACATGCGAGGAAGAGAAGAGCAAAAAAGACGTTGGCGAAGAAGTAACCGGCGACAACCAGCGCAATAAACTTCCTCCATGATATCGTGAGCAGAAGATGATACGGATGCAGCCGCACGAGCGGGTGCAAACCCTCGCGACGGGGATTGAATGACCCGTCGCGATTGAGCAGCCGCTTTTCATTGACGTTGCCGACAACGGTACCGAAACCGAGGTCGTTGTATTCCTGCGGGGGAAGGTTCGTAACTGGATCAGCCATTTAGACTCAACAATCTACCTCGAAGGATTACAGGATGGTCCACATGATGGAACGCATGACGGTGAGCAATACGGAACGCATGATGGGCCGCACGACGGATTGCAAGCCGGAACGCATGCTGGAAAACATGGATTACAACTGGGGTCGCACTGCGCCTGTGGTGTCATCCGGTCTTGTTCGCGTTTGGCGATTGTATTGTCGTAAATACGCCGGCGAACATCGCGCAGCTTATTCGAGCTGACGACTTCAGCGAGCGGCGATTCGAGAAGAGATCCAACCGACCATGGTTTCGACATGATGCATGGTGAGACGCTGCCATCGGGTGCAACGCATAAGGTGGAGCCGGAGCAATTGCCGCAAAGATTCGACATGCACTCGTCGCCTGTTTCATCTGTGCCTCGACCGAATTCACGCACGCGATCTGTCCCGATGTCAGTGACGCCCCGACTGGTCAGAAATGCGATCGTATCATCTATGTGGTCTTCGTTCTCGGGCATCGAGATGATACCGGCGCGCAATCTCAGCCTTGCGGCGAGCACTGCGTCGATACCTCGGACGGTCTGGCGATGGCTTCCGGGTTTCTTTGTTATCGCATCATGAACTTCCGGACGATCGGAGTAGAAGGAAGTAGCGACGTTTACGTCGTGCTCGACAAAACACTCGAGGAGTGGCTGGGGTACTCTCGTGAGATTTGTGAAGACTTCGACGAACTCGTAATCCAGAAAGCGGGCTTTCGCGATAAAATCGGGGAGACTTCTATTTAGGGTTGGCTCGCCGCCGATGAATTGAACCTGCTTACATCCAAGCTCCGCTGCAGATGTAAGGGCTCCCATATAATCTGCAGCTTCGAGTCGGTCATTTTCTCCCGAAAAGGGACTCGATTCGGCGTAGCAGTGGACGCACTGAAGGTTGCAGCGGTTTGTCAGCTCCAGCCAAAGGAAATTGACGCCGTCAGATCTTGTCGATGCGGTTGCGCCGGGCGGAAGCGACATATTCTCTCCATTCGGGATAGCGAGAAAATGTGGCCCGGCGTGTAAGTGCGAAAGAACCTGTTACACGAGCCTGATGCTGAGCCCTGAGTTATGGCGGCCGAGTCCGGCAGCGGCCGGATCGGTGCTCTGTTCGCCGCGGGTTGCGGATGCAAGACCGCCTGAAAGCCAATCACGGAAGGTTTTTGGCGGAGCCAAACTGAGCAGTAGGTGGGCGTTCCCGGCCTGGCTGCAGGCTTAAGCTCCAACGTTTCCATGGCCAATGGTGGATGCCTTACTCCACAAACGTTAGCTTCTCCCGCCTATGACGATGCGGGAAAAACTTGACCTTCTCGAGCGGCGACGTGTAGAGTCGGAAAAAGGTGGCGGTGAAGAGCGGCTCAAAGCCCAGCACGAGAAAGGAAAACTTTCTGCACGCGAGCGACTCGATCTTCTGCTCGACGAGGGATCGTTCGTTGAGCTCGACCGATTTGTTGTTCATCGATCGCGTGATTTCGGTCTCGAGAAGCAGCAATTCTACGGCGACGGTGTCGTCACGGGACACGGCCGGATAGACGGTCGGCTCGTTTACGTCTTCTCGCAGGATTTCACGGTCTTCGGCGGATCGTTATCCGAAGCATTCGCCGAGAAGATCTGCAAGATCATGGATCTCGCGATGCGGAATGGTGCGCCAGTCATCGGCCTCAACGACTCCGGCGGCGCGCGAATTCAGGAAGGCGTCGTATCACTCGGCGGATACGCCGACATTTTTCTGCGCAACACGCTTGCGTCGGGTGTTGTTCCGCAAATCTCGGCGATACTTGGCCCGTGCGCAGGCGGGGCAGTGTATTCACCTGCGATTACGGACTTCACGTACATGGTTCGTGGCAGCTCGTACATGTTCGTGACTGGTCCAAACGTGGTGAAGACGGTGAC
>DATLDN010000032.1:0-14020 GCA_035525855.1 Gemmatimonadaceae bacterium | reverse complement strand
CAGATCAGCGATGTTCATGCGGGCTGGGTAGACGACGATTACATCATCGAGACGTTCAAGCGTGTGACTGCACTGCGTCCGGACATCGTCGTCATGACTGGTGACTTTATCACGTATAGACCCAGAGTGTTCGAGCACGTCACGCGTGTTTATCGCCATTTCCCGCGTGGGCGCCTTGCAACGCTCGGCATTCCCGGAAATCATGACTATGGGCCAGGCTGGGCGCATCCGCACGTTGCGAAACAGGTTGTCGATGCAGTTACTCCATTCGGCATCAGAGTTCTTCGCAACGAGCTCGTCGATGTAAACGGACTTCAGATTGTGGGTCTCGACGATTTGTGGGGCGGTGCGTTCGATGCCGAGAAAGTGCTTCCGACCATAGACCAGAACCGCGCTTCGATTGTGCTGAGTCATAATCCGGACACGGCGGATCTTCCGGTTTGGGATGGCTACTACGGTTGGATTCTCGCGGGACATACACATGGCGGGCAATGCAAGCCGCCATTTCTTGCGCCTCCGATTCTACCAGTAAAGAACGAGCGTTACACAGCCGGCGAATTTGCGTTGAGTGGTCGCCGGCGGATGTACATAAATCGTGGCGTCGGGCACTTACTGCACGTGCGGTTCAATGTGCGGCCAGAGGTTACTGTCTTTGAGCTCAAACGCGCTTAAACCAAGACGACACCGAGATTAACCCATTGAGTATTGCGTTAATGGTTCTCGGCTTTCGGCTTTCGAGTGATGAGTGGTGGGTAGGCCGACCACTGAAAACCCACTAGCTGACTGCCGAGAACCATTGACCCAATACTCAATGGGTTAATCTCGGTGTCGTCTTGGTTTTCACTAGAGGGTATCTCTCCGATTAGGAGCGAGCAATTTTTCTCGACCCGTGAGATAAAGCACCACGATCAGCACAAGGAACGGAATCAACGACAACAGATCCGATGACGCCCCGTTCCTCAACGGGTTCGACTCACCAAAATGCTCGATGCTCTTGTTGAATCCGGCCATCGATGGAACACCCGCGAGGAACGCGATCAGAATTCCCGCAATCGCACCACCCGCGATGTAACCCGACGCCATCAACACTCCCGGACTCTTATCACCCTCCGCGATAAGCTGATCATCCGTCAATCTCAGATGCGCATGCTTGCGCGCAATCCACTTGTCGACGAGCCAACGCACGAGTCCACCGATAAAGATTGGCGATGACGATGACAGCGGCAGGTACACCCCGACAGCAAACGCGAGCGATGGAATTCCGGACATCTCGAGAACGATCGCGATCATCGCTCCGAGCAGCACCAATCCCCACGGAAGTTTCCCGCCGAGTATTCCTTTAATGATGTAGGACATCAGTGTGGCTTTCGGTGCGTCGAACTTCGGAACGTCCTGCCCGCTGGGAAGAGTGCGGATGCTTCCGTTGATTCCGCGATCCACGAAGTACACGGGCGTTCCGGAATCATCGACGAGATACTTCTCCGCATTTCCGCCACTCGGATCCTGCCGATGCCAGACGAAGTATTCCTTGTTATCCGCGGCACCCTCTGCAAGCGTGCCCTCGATTCGCTCGCGACGATGCAAGGTGCTCACGTTCACTTTTTCGCCGGGCTGAACACCGCCGGTTGAGAGCCCTTTCGTTGTGGTAGCGACAGGAACGTACACCGATCCCGCTGAATTGAGCTTGAGCAGAATGGGACCGAGCGCGAGTGCCGAGACAGTCGCGCCAATGAGAATTGCGATCTGTTGGTTCCGCGGCGTCGACCCGATCAGATATCCGGTCTTGAGATCCTGTGACGTCGTACCGCCGTTCGACGCCGCAATGCAGACAATCGCTCCGATCGAAAGCGCCGTGACGAAGTAATTGCTGCCCGTCCAGCCCAGTATCACGAATGTCAGGCATGCAAGCAGCAGAGTCGCTACTGTCATTCCCGAAATCGGATTTGATGACGATCCGATTTCACCGGTAAGACGTGACGACACCGTGACGAACATGAACCCGAAGATGATGATAAGAATCGCCGCCATGACACGCGCGCCCATTCCAGTTCCGCCGACATAGAGCGGGCTCGCAAACGCAATCACGAGGACCAACGCAAGCGTTCCGATGAGAACGAAGTTGATCGGCAGATCGCGATCGGTCCGCAGCTTCACCGGAGCATCCGTGCCCTTCGATGCCGAAAAGTCGCTCATTCCCCCCTTAAGTCCGTGCCAGATAGTGGGGAGCGATCTGAAAACACTGATCAATCCGCCTGCGGCAACCGCACCAGCACCGATGTAGAGGATGTACGCATTTCGAATCGCCGACGGACTCATGTCCTTGACGAGTGCTGTGGTCTCCGGCGCCAGTGGTGCAGTGAGGAACTGCCCGAAGTAGCTGATCATCGGGATGAGCACCAGATAAGCGAGCACTCCGCCGGCGCACATAATCGATGCGATGCGTGGCCCGATGATATAGCCCACGCCTAACAGCTCAGGGGAAATCTCTGCGGCAACAGAAGCATTTCTAAACGGTGCGCCAAAGACTTTTTCCGGAACTTCCTTCCACGTCTGGAACGCGACCATCGCAGTCTTGTACAGCAGCGCGAATCCAAATCCTGTGAAGATGGTTTTCGCACTCGTGCCCGCGCCCAGCTTTTCCTGCTCACGCCGGGCTGCGGGTGATGCGGCGTCGCGTGATTCTGCCGAGGCTCCCGCTTTTAGGACTTCGGCGCACGCCGTTCCCTCGGGGTATTTCAGTATCCCGTGCTGCGCTACTATCAGTGCGCGCCTCAGGGGAATCATCATGAGAATGCCGAGCAGTCCGCCGAGTATCGCGACGAGCATGACGCGGGTGATCTCGAGATCGAATCCGAGAATCAGAATTGCCGGCATCGTGACGCCGACGCCAAATGCAATCGATTCACCGGCGGATCCCGCCGTTTGCACAATGTTGTGCTCGAGAATCGTTGCGTCCCGCGCACCGAGCTTTGCGAAGAGGCGGAACAGCGTAATCGATATGACTGCGACCGGAATCGATGCACTGACTGTCAGTCCAACTTTGAGGACGAGATAAAGCGAAGAAGCGCCGAAGATGAGGCCGAGTATGGCGCCCACGATCACTGGAAGGATGGTGAGCTCGCGCAGGTTTGTTTCGGGCGCGATGTACGGTGTAAATGTCGGAGTGGTGTCCGATACGAGGCCGATTCGGTCGGGATATTCCTGTGCGGGTACTGTCATTCAGACTCACCTCGTTGGGTGGTAGTCGTTCGATTCAATTAACGAGTGGCAAGCGACGCGCCATCAGCGGCCGGAAATGTACCGGTTTGCTCCAACATGCGAGTCAGATGCAGGTTATGCCGATGGTTGTTGCGTCGAGTCGTGCACAGCGTGCGGGTGTCATTCCGATGGATGGCGACAGCCAGAAGACTGTCGTCATCGCTCTTATCGCCAATGTCTGCGTTTCGATCGCGAAGTTCGTCGTCGCGCTGTTCACTGCGTCGAGTGCAATGATGGCGGAGGCGTTTCATTCGATGGCCGATACGGGAAACGAGATCTTCCTGCTGATAGCACAATGGCGCGGGCGCGCGCCAGCGGATGACGATCATCCACTGGGGCATGGCCGCGAGCCGTACTTCTGGGCGCTCATCGCGTCCTTCGGAATATTTGCGACGGGTACTGTTCTGTCACTGCGTCAGGGAATTGCGCAGCTCAGGCACCCGACTGAGACCGAGCATTTTCTCGCTGCCTACCTGGTGCTCGTGATTGCGTTTTTTCTCGAAGGGTATTCGCTGCTGCAGGCGTACCGTCAGATCAACAAGGAAGCAGCCTCACTGAACCGAAGTTTCCGCACCCATCTTGGCATCATGTCCGATCCGGTTGCGCGAGCAGTGTTCGCGGAAGATTCCGCGGCGGTCACAGGCAACGTGATTGCCTTTATTGGAATCGCACTGCATCAGCTGACAGGATCGTCTAAGCCTGATGGAATTGCCGCGCTTGTGATCGCGTTGCTTCTTGCATTTGTCGCCTTCGACCTCGCGCGACGGAACCGCGATTTCATTATCGGCCGTCAGGGTTCGCCGGAAATTCGAGATACCGTTCGCGGGATTATCGCTTCTCAGCCCGGAATCGTTTCCGTCGGTGAGCTCCTCGTAACATTCATCGGCCCTCGGCGTTTATGGGTGGTTGCGCGAATAGACGTCGACGATAAGCTCGGGGCTGCGAACATCGAGAAGCTTTTGCGCGATACCGAGGCTGAGCTGAAGAGGCAATCGCCATACATTGCTGGCGCGTACCTCATGCCCGTTGGTGCTGAGTGAAAGTAAGAATCATCGGTGGCGGACCGGCCGGTTTGTATACGGCATTGCTTCTGAAGCAAGCTGATCCGTCGCATGACATCGCGGTTCTCGAGCGCAATAAGCCTGATGACACTTTTGGGTGGGGTGTCGTGTTCTCCGACCAGACGCTCGACAATTTCCGGGCGGCTGATGAGCCGACGTTCGAAGCAATCACGAACAACTTCGCGCATTGGGATGACATCGATGTGTTCGTGCATGGCCGGCGGATTACGTCCGGAGGACACGGCTTCAGCGGAATAGCACGTAAGAAGCTGCTGAACATTCTTCAGCAGCGGGCTCAAGATTTAGGAGTTCAGCTGTGCTTCTCCTCCGAAGCGAATTACGACGGTGTAAAGGATGCCGATCTCGTAATTGCGGCGGATGGAATAAACAGCGGGATTCGAAAAGTGTTCGGCGAACAGTTCAAACCGGATCTCGATCAGCGTACAGCGCGCTACGTGTGGTTTGGAACGACGTTCCCGTTCGACGCGTTCACATTTTATTTCGTCGAGAATGACCACGGTGTTTTCCAGGCGCATTGCTACCGGTTCGACGATGAGCTGTCGACGTTCATCGTCGAGTGCGATGAAAAATCGTGGCGCGCTGCGGGATTCGACAAAATGGATACGCGGCAGACCATTGCCGCCTGCGAGGAAATGTTCGCCGAGTGGTTGAATGGACACCCGCTTATCTCGAATGCGGCGCATCGGGCGAGCTCGCCGTGGACAAACTTCGTTCGCGTTCGGAATGAGCGGTGGTTTCATGAAAACATCGTTCTGATTGGGGATGCCGCGCATTCAGCGCATTTCTCGATTGGGTCGGGGACCAAGCTCGCGATGGAGGATGCAATCGCATTATCGCGGCATGTTTCCGGATCCGGCGATTTGAAAGCGACGCTCGAGAGTTATCAGAACGAACGAATGACTGAAGCGCTTCGTTTGCAGAATGCGGCGCGTAATTCGATGGAATGGTTCGAGCACGTGAAGCGCTACATGCATCTGCCGGCGGAACAGTTCGCGTACAGCCTGTTGACGCGAAGTCAGAGGGTGAGCCACGAGAATCTCCGACTGCGTGATTCAACTTACCTGACTGACGTAGAACGTTGGTTCTCAAGTACTGCATCACAGACAGACGAAAGCCATTCCAAGTGGACACGCGCTGGCAAAGACGCAGATGAAGCACCACCGCCGCCGATGTTCACGCCGTTTCAGCTGCGCGGGATGAAATTGTCCAATCGCGTCATCGTTTCACCGATGGACATGTACACGGCTGTCGACGGAACACCGAACGACTTTCATCTCGTCCACCTCGGTGCGCGGGGGCTTGGCGGCGCTGCCCTGGTCATGACGGAGATGGTTTGTGTATCCGCTGAAGGACGGATCTCGCTCGGATGCACTGGTATGTATCGCGCTGAACATCTCGAGCAATGGCGACGCATAGTGAGCTTCGTCCACGAGTACTCCGACGCGAAGATCTGTCTTCAGCTCGGTCATTCAGGACGCAAAGGATCTACATGCCTTCCATGGCAGGAAGGGGACGACATTCCCATTCCCGAAGGTGGCTGGGAAACCATCGGACCATCACCGGTTGCATACGCGCCAACGATGCCGCCGCCGCGGGAGATGACGGAAGAAGAGATGCTCCGCGTGCGCGATGAGTTCGTTCGGACGACACAAATGGCAATCGATGCGGGGTTCGACATGATCGAGCTGCACTGTGCGCATGGTTATCTGTTGTCCAGCTTCCTCACGCCGGTCAGCAACAAGCGCACTGACAAATTCGGTGGATCACTGGAAAATCGGTTGCAATTTCCACTCGCAGTATTCGCTGCCATGCGCGCGGCCTGGCCTGAGGACAGGCCAATGTCGGTTCGCGTTTCCGCAACCGACTGGGTAGAAGATGGACTAACTCCTGATGAGTCGGTGGAAATTGCGAAGGCATTTGTAAATGCCGGCGCCGACATCATTCACGTCTCGACCGGTCAAACCACTCCCGAAGCCAAGCCAGTATTCGGCAGGCTTTGGCAAACACCCTTCAGCGACCGGATTCGAAATGAAGCGAAGGTTCCGACGATTGCCGTCGGCAACATCACTGATCCAGATCAGGTGAATAGCATCATTGCTGCGGGACGCGCTGACCTCGTCGCGATTGGCCGACCGCACCTCGCGGACCCGCAGTGGACACTCCACGCCGCAGCTCACCTCGGCTTCGCAGGAATCCGCTGGCCGGTGCAGTATTACCTCGGCAGGACTCAGCTGGAGCGCGAAGTTCAGCGCGCGAAGGAAATTGCAGCGGCGACGACCACTACTATAAAGAAGACATGAACGGCGATCGATATCTCGAAGGCCAGCATGCTGTTGTTACGGGAGCGAGCAGGGGAATCGGTGCGGCAATCGCACGAGCGCTGGCTGAGCGAGGAGCAACACTTACTCTAATGTCGCGATCGCTCGAAGACTTGAAGCGTCAGGCGAAAGGAATCCGTGATGCCGTCAACGGGTCTGTCGAAGCTATTGCATGCGACGTTACTGACGACAGCTCGATTCACAATGCGTTTGCGCGAGCGCATGAAGAGAACGGTCCTGTGAAAATCCTCGTAAACAATGCCGGCGCCGCAGATGGAGCCCCCTTTGCAAAGCTCACGCGAGAAATCTGGGACAAAATGATCGCTGTGAATTTGACGAGCACATATGCGTGCACTGCTGAAGTAATCCCGGGGATGCTTTCAGCGAAGAGCGGGCGCATTGTGAACGTTGCATCGACGGCCGGTTTGCGTGGTTACAAAACGATGACAGCATACTGCGCGGCAAAGCATGGCATCATCGGACTTACGCGCGCGCTCGCTCTCGAGATGTCGAAGCATGGCATCACCGTAAACGCCGTGTGTCCGGGATACACCGATACGGATCTCACCGACAATTCAGTCACCAATCTTGCAAACGTGTTCAAGGTGACCGAAGACGAAGCGCGTGCGATGCTCGTGCGAACGATTCCGCGTGGATCGCTGATTTCGCCGGACGAAGTTGCCAGTGCGGTTGCATGGCTCTGTACTCCGCAAGCGTCCGGCGTTACAGGAGTCGCGCTTCCAATCGCCGGTGGAGAAGTGATGTGAGCGATACGATCTCAGCGTCGACACTCGAGCCGGTTCACTTCGCGTGGAAGATCGAGGATCGCGTCGCAACGATCACGCTCAATCGTCCCGAAAGAAAAAATCCGCTGACGCTCGAATCATACCGTGAGCTGACCGACACATTTCAGGCGCTGCAGCACGTGAACGACGTCCGCGCAATTGTCATAACCGGCGCAGGTGGGAATTTCTGTAGTGGTGGCGATGTGCACGATATCATCGGCCGCCTGGTGGAGATGAAGCAGGCAGGTGACGAAAGAGCGTTGCTCGAGTTCACGCAGATGACGGGTGATCTGGTAAAGGCAATGCGCGACTGTCCTCAACCAATAGTCGCTGCCGTCGATGGAGTGTGTGTCGGGGCCGGAGCTATTCTCGCGATGGCGAGTGACATTCGATATGGAACTGCGCGCAGCAAGGTCGCGTTTCTGTTTGTCCGCGTTGGGTTATCAGGCGCAGATATGGGAGCGTGCGCAATTCTTCCCCGCATAATTGGATTCGGCCGAGCGAGTGAGCTGCTGTTTCTTGGCCGCTCGATGAACGGCGGGGAAGCTGAACGCTGGGGCTTCTACAATAAGTTGTGCGAGCCCGAGAGCGTTCTGCCGGAGGCAATCGACGTGGCGCGAACTCTTGCCCACGGGCCAACGGCGGCGCACGCGGTTACGAAGCAATGTCTGAACACCGAATGGTCGATGAGTATCAACGATGCGCTCGACTATGAAGCGGTGATGCAGGCAAAGTGTATGATGACTGAGGATTTCGAGCGGGCCTACCGCGCGTTCGTTGAAAAGAAGCAGCCGGTGTTCGAGGGAAACTGATTCGTGAACTCCGCGACGCTCGACTGGCCCTTCTTCGATGCTCAACATCGCGACCTTGCCAGGAAACTCGACAAGTGGGCGCGACGCGAGATAACAGAAGGTGTTGCGGGGCAGCCCGATGAAGTAGACACCGACGAAGCGTGCCGGTCTCTTATCCGCAAACTCGGCGAAGGTGGCTGGCTTCGTTACACTGTGCCCGCACCCTACGGCGGATTGCTTGGAAATCTCGATGTGCGTTCGCTCTGCGTTATCCGGGAAACGCTCTCGCGAATTTCAGGTCTCGCTGACATCTCCTTCGCGATGCAGGGTCTTGGAGCGGGCCCCATTTCACTGTTCGGGTCAGCTGCACTGAAGAAGAAGTATTTACGCAGTGTTGCTGCGGGAAAGTCGATCGCTGCGTTCGCAATCTCTGAGAAGAATGCAGGCTCGGATATCTCCTCGATGGAGACCACCGCCCGTCGTGTTGGAAAAGATTATGTGATCGATGGTGAGAAGACGTGGATCTCGAATGGCGGCATCGCTGATTTTTACGTTGTGTTTTGTCGCGAAGAATCCTCTGAGGCCAAGCCACGTTTTACGGCTCTGGTTGTCGAGCCGGACGACAAAGGTTTTTCGGTTCCTGAAAGAATTCGGACGATAGCACCACATCCGCTCGGGCGATTGACCTTCGACAGTTGCAGAGTGCCTGCAACGCGGTTGGTTGGTGATGCAGGGAAGGGTTTGCGTATTGCTCTCGGTACCCTCGATGTCTTTCGCTCGACGGTTGGTGCTGCAGCGCTTGGTTTTGCGCGTCGGGCTTTGGATGAAGCACTCGCATATGCGACCGAGCGCAAAATGTTCGGGCAGCATCTCAAGGACTTTCAGCTGACGCAGGCACGCCTTGCGCAGATGGCAACTGAAATCGACGCAAGTGCATTGCTCGTTTATCGGGCAGCATGGACGCGCGACAATGGCGCGGAGCGGGTGACGCGAGAAGCAGCGATGGCAAAGATGTATGCGACTGAAGCGGCACAGCGAGTGATCGACAGTGCACTGCAGCTGCTTGGCGGACGTGGAGTTGCAGCAGGCAACGCCGTTGAACAGCTCTATAGGGAGATCCGATCGCTCAGGATTTACGAGGGGACCACTGAGGTGCAACAACTCGTCATCGCCGGACAAGTTCTCGCTGCATACCAGAAGGCCGACGGCCAGAATGCGTGAGACCACCATGGAAACCGGTCACGTGGATACGTTCTGCGCTGATCGTCTTCCACCGTCAGAGCTATGGCCGGTTCGTGACTGGACCGGAATTCCGGAGCTGAATTATCCGGAGCGTTTGAATTGCGCTAATGAGCTGCTCGATCGACGAATGGATGAATGGGGTGATCGTTTAGTCTTTCGTTTCCCAGAGGGAACATGGACGTATAGTCAGCTGAATGAAGCGGCGAGTCGCATAGCGCATGTCCTGGTTGATGACCTCGGTGTGGTTCCGGGAAATCGGGTTCTGCTGCGCGGTCCCAACAACCCTATGCTCGCTGCATGCTGGTTTGGTGTGTTGAAGGCAGGTGGAGTCGTTGTATGCACGATGCCCTTGCTCCGCGAGCGAGAGATTCGTTTTGTCGCAGACAAGGCGGAGATCAACGTTGCGTTATCCGATCCGCGAATCGCATCCGAATGCGAGGACGGATTTCGAACACGTAAGGGCGCGCGAATAATGGACTTTAACGCGCTCCAGCTGTCGATGCGTGACAAGCCGCCAACGTTCGACTGCTGCGATACAGCTGCAGAAGACATTGCAATCATTGCGTTCACATCAGGAACCACCGGTGAAGGGAAGGGGACGATGCATTCGCATCGCGACATTCTTGCGATTACTGATTGCTTCCCGCGCTACGTTTTGAAACCGTCGGCCGATGACCTCTTCTGTGGCTCTCCACCGCTTGCATTTACGTATGCGTTGGGCGGATTGCTTTTGTTTCCGATGCGATTCGGTGCGTGCTCGCTATTGCTCGAGCAGGCTACGCCGCCGAATCTGATCAAGGCAATCAGCGAATACCGACCGACCGTATGTTTTACCGCTCCCACTGCATATCGCGCGATGTGTGGCATGATCGCCGAGTATGATGTGTCGAGCCTGAAGAAGTGTGTGTCGGCAGGAGAGACGCTGCCGCTGAGCGTTTATGAATCGTGGCTCGATGCGACGGGAATAAAGATCATCGACGGAATTGGCGCGACCGAGATGCTGCACATTTTCATTAGTGCATCGGGCGACGAGATCCGGCCGGGTGCAACAGGAAAAATTGTCCCGGGATACGAGGCGAAGATCATCGATGAAAACGGTCGCGGCGCGCCGGCAGGAAGTGTCGGACGCCTCGCTGTTCGTGGGCCGACGGGTTGCAGGTATCTCGACAACATCGAACAGCAGAAGAAGTACGTCGAGAACGGATGGAATCTCACCGGGGATTCATACAAGCTCGACGCGGATGGATACTTCTGGTATCAAGCACGCACCGACGACATGATCATCTCCGGCGGTTACAACATTGCGGGACCGGAAGTAGAGAATGTCTTGCTCGAGCATCCGTCCGTTCTGGAGTGCGCTGTGATTGGAGAGCCTGATGAAGAGCGCGGACACGTTGTGAAGGCAGTCATCGTTCTCAAGTCCGGTAACGAAGGAGGCGATGGATTGAAGAAGGAACTTCAGGACTTTGTGAAGGCGCGCATTGCACCGTATAAGTATCCGCGTCGTGTCGATTTCGTTTCAGAGCTTCCGCGCACGGCGACTGGTAAGCTGCAACGGTATCGTTTACGCCAGAGTGCGACATGAGTCTCACTCCGGCCGGTGATGCGAAGCTTCTGTTGCCTGATGGCTGGGCGAGTCCTCGAGGATACAGTCACGGAGTTTCTGTATCCGGCCGAATCGTTACGGTTGCCGGACAAATTGGATGGAACCCGGAGACTGCGAAATTCGAGAGTGATGATTTCGTCGATCAGGTTCGTCAGGCGCTGAAGAACGTCGTCGCGGTGCTCGGTGAGGCGAATGCGTCGCCGAGCCGACTGGTCCGACTCACGTGGTTTATCACGGAGCGCGAGGAGTATATCGTCTCACGTCGTGAGATTGGAGCTGTTTATCGCGAGGTGATCGGGAATCACTATCCGCCGATGTCCATCGTTATTGTGAGTGGATTGATCGAGGAGCGGGCGAAGGTAGAGATCGAGGCAACTGCTGTAATCCCGGAGTAATTAGTTGTCGGGAGCGAATCTTTCTCGCCGGGCCGAGAGTAGTGAAGTGAGATGATACGATTTGATACGAGTATCTACACGCCTGGCACGCAGCATCCGAAGCACGAGCACAACACGCTTCAGCTGAGTTTAGTGCTCGCGGGGTCAGTCTCCGAAACCGTGGGCTCGATAACTGAGCGCGCACATGCGTTAAGCGTTGTCGCGAAGGATCCCGGTCTCGCTCACGCCGACGACTTCCCGGTGCGTACGATCGTCATGCGGCTCACCTTCGATAGCTCAACGCTCGGCGAAATTGTCGATGATGCGTCGCGCGCGGGGCCTTGGATCTGGACCCATCACGCGAGTGTAGCAAAACCGTTTCTTCACATTGTCCAGCGCACGCAGTTCGGTGGAGCTCGGCTCGATGAGCATGATTCCGACATCGTAGATCTGCTCGCGTCGCTCACGAGCCGGATCGTTTCGACGAAAGGTCGACCCCCGCGGTGGCTCGAGGACGTAATGCTCGAGCTTCGACACTCGTGGAATCCAGGTACATGTGTTCGGGACATCGCGCAACGCGCCGGGGTGCATCCAGTTTACCTCGCACGCTGCGTTCGACGGTGGTATGGAGTGGGCGTCGCGGAAGAATTACGCAGGCTTCGAATGGAATCTGCCGCGGCATCGCTGGCAACTTCGACCGCAAACGTCTCGACAATCGCTCACTCCAAAGGGTTTGCAGACGAGCCGCACCTGTGCAGGGATTTTCGCCGCGCGTTCGGAGTTACTCCGCGCCGCTATCGGTCCATCGTGAGAGATCTCGCGTAAGGTTTCGGAAATTCAAGTTTGTGAGTTGCCGGGCAGGCATAATTAGTGAGGCTCAATACCCACAGGAGCATTACATGCCCGGTCTTGCCCGAGCTGCTGCAGGTCTCGCACTACTTCCACTAACCACTCTGTCGGCGCAAACGCATCGCGCGAATGCGGCAACTATCGCACGACTCGTTGACTCGTTGTCGAGACGCGCAGTCGCTGATGGAATTGCTCCAGCGCTGGGCGTAGCGGTGACCATGGATGGTCGGACGATTCTCTCAAAGTCATACGGGATGGCGGATGTAACCGCCGGAGTTCCCGCCGACGATAATACTCTATGGTATCTCGCCTCGACGAGTAAATCGTTCACCGGTATTGGAATCTCCCTGCTGGCAGATAAAGGTGTGTTGAGCTTCAACGATCCGATCACGAAGCTTCTGCCTAATGTGAAGTGGAATCCGCTGGTACATGCGGACTCGCTCACGCTAGCAAGATTTCTGTCGCACACGCACTACATCAACGATCAGGCTGTCGTGTCGAGCGCAGCGTTCACTGGCGCGATTCCGGAATCGCAATGGCCTGGTCTCATTGTGTTAGCTGGACCGATGCCGTCGAGGGATCTGGTTTATTCGAATTTCGGATACAACGTCGGTGCGATGGTAATCGACCGACTCCGGCCTGAAGGCTGGAGGAAATTTCTCGAGAAAAACGTTCAAGAGCCGGCTGGGATGCGCCAGACTTTTACACGCATCTCCGGGATCGAGCCCAAGCGAATCGCGCAGCCCGCTGACATAACTGCATCCGGCAAATACATCAGTGTCCCCTTTTTCAAAACCGATCGCACCATGAACTCGGCGGGTGGGCATATCGCAACGGTTCACGATCTCGCGCGATGGACGATCGTGCAGATGGATTCGGGAGTGATCGATGGCAAGCGTGTCTTTCCGAAGAGCGCTGTTGTTCTGAGTCAGACACTGATTGCAAATCACACGCGCGATCAGGCGAAGAAGTTTGCGTTTTTCGATCGCGAAGGCTGGGGTGCGGGCTGGGACATCGGCACCTATGAAGGTGAGCGAATGGTGAGCAGGTTCGGCAGCTACGCGCAGACGCGTTCCCATCTGTCGTTTCTGCCCGGGCGGAGGATCGGTGTCGTCGCGATGTCGACGGGAGGACCGTCAGTGGTTACCGATGTGATCGCAGCATATGCGTATGATCTCGAAGCTGGCCGGGCCGATGCTGCAACTCGCGCCGAATCGCGAATGAATGACCTGAGAAAACAGGTCGCCGGTGGAATTGCCGGCACTGCCAGGCAGGATTCAATCAGAGCTGCACGACAGGCGCAGCCGCTTCAACACTCGTGGGGAGGTTTCGAGGGTACGTATTCCGAGCCTGCGTATGGCACGATCGTGTTCAAGATGTGTGGCGGAAAACTTCAGTACCGATGGGGCGATCTGTATGGTCCCGTCGAGATATACGATGCGTCAAAGAACCAGATGCGACTTACGATAGCTGGTTCAGGCAACGTTGCGTCGTTCAGTTTTCCGCAGAGTGGCGGAGCGGAATCTGTGGAGCTGCAAGGAGTGACATTCAAGCGCACTACTCCGGACGGAAGGGGATGTCCGAAGATCCGAGGCGCGTAAATGAGATTGAGGATGTAACTGCACTGCTGACTGCTGATAAGTAGTCAGCAGTCAGTAGTGTCGTTACATATGTCCTCCATCCTCACGACTGAGATCAAAACGCAGCTCGAGCGC
>DATLDN010000027.1:0-11471 GCA_035525855.1 Gemmatimonadaceae bacterium | reverse complement strand
GACATTTACCGAGCTTGGTATTGTCAGCGCATTGTGGAGCGAGCACTGCTCGTACAAGCATTCCAGGAATTTGTTGCGGACGCTTCCGACCTCGGCTCCGTACGTGTTGCAGGGTCCAGGAGAAAACGCAGGCGTTATCTCAATTGGTGATGGTCTCGCAGTCGCCTTCAAGATTGAATCGCACAATCATCCATCGGCTGTCGAGCCATATCAGGGAGCGGCGACTGGAGTCGGCGGAATTCTTCGCGATGTGTTCACGATGGGCGCGCGCCCAATAGCAATGCTGAATTCGCTGCGCTTCGGATCACTCGACAGTGCACGTGTCCGATACCTGTTCAGCGGCGTTGTCAAAGGAATCGGTGACTACGGCAACTGCGTCGGCATTCCGACTGTCGCAGGTGAGATCGTGTTCGACGACGCTTACGAGGGGAATCCACTCGTTAACGCGATGTGCGTCGGCCTGCTGCACGAGCGCGATCTTATTCGTGCAAAAGCAGAGGGCGTGGGCAATCCAATCATGGCTGTCGGTGCGAGCACGGGCCGTGATGGAATTCACGGTGCGTCTTTCGCTTCTGAAGATCTCTCTGCGGCGAGCGAAGCAAAGCGTCCACGGGTTCAGGTCGGCGACCCATTTACCGAAAAGCTTCTTCTGGAAGCAAGCCTGGAGCTCATCGCGAGCGGTCACATCGTTGCCATTCAGGACATGGGTGCTGCCGGACTTACTTCATCGTCAGCCGAGATGGCAGAGCGCGGCGATGTAGGTGTTGTAATCGACGTGACCAAGGTGCCGGTACGAGAGATCGGCATGACCCCTTACGAAATTCTTCTGAGCGAATCGCAGGAGCGCATGCTGGTTGTTGCACACCGCGGCGCAGAAGACAAAGTGCGTGCGATTCTCGAGAAATGGGATCTAGCGGCAGCCGTAATCGGCGAAGTGATCGCTGAGCCGGTATATCGTGTCGTCGAAGGTGATCGCGTGGTTGCCGAATTTCCAGGATCGCGACTCGTTACTGAATGTCCTCGTTATTCGCCGCCGGCGCGTGAAGATCCGGCAATCGCCGCCTTGCGAGACGTCGATGTCAATTCAATCGAGGAATTGCCCGAAGAAAGCGATCCTGCGTGGACACTCCGACAGCTGCTTTCATCGCCGACGATTGCGAGCAAGTCATGGGCGTACCGCCAATACGATTCGACAGTTCGCACGAACACAGTAATCGGGCCCGGCGGTGATGCAGCATTGGTGCGCGTGCGCGGAACGACTAAAGCGCTCGCTCTTAAAACGGATTGCAACGGCCGCTACACTTATCTGGATCCTCGAATTGGAGGACGGATTGCGGTCGCTGAAGCGGCGCGCAATGTCGCATGTGTAGGAGCGCGACCAATGGCGATTACGAACTGCCTCAACTTTGGAAATCCGAGACGGCCCGAAGTGTATCATCAGCTTAGCGAAGCAATCGCCGGGATGGCCGAAGCATGTGAGGCACTTTCGACTCCGGTCACCGGTGGAAACGTCTCACTCTATAATGAAAGTCCCGGACGAGCCGTTTACCCAACACCTGTCATCGGCATGGTCGGGCTTCTCGATGACATTTCGCAGGCGACGAGATCGACATTTGTGACGGATGGAGATTCGATAGTTCTACTTGGCCAGAGCACAGATGAGCTTGGCGGAAGTGAATATCTCGCACGAATTCACGGGGTCGTCGCAGGCCGCCCGCCCGATTGCAATCTCCGAGAGGAGCGAGCAGCGATCGATGCAGTTCTCGAATGCATCATGGGAGGTCACATCGCCTCTGCTCATGATTGCAGTGATGGCGGCCTGGCGGTCGCATTAGCCGAGTGTTGCATCGCGAACCGTAACGACCTGCATGGAGCTGAAGTAAAGACGGACCTTCCCGAAAATGTTTCCTCGCGCGCTCTCCTCTTCGGCGAAGCCCAGGGACGTTTCGTTTTATCTACGTCCAACGTGGACGCAGTTATTTCAATTGCAAAATCTCATAACGTGCCTGCTGCGGTGATCGGTGTGGTAACTGAGGAAGAACTGGGGTTTCGAATTACAGCAGGAAGCGCGGAGCTCAATGCTGACGTGCGTGAGCTTGCATCGAGTTATCACGATGCGATCCCGAACATCATGTCGCGAACAGCGCTTGCATCAGACGCTGAGGCAGAACCTTTACTCGCTGGCGTCTGACAATGTGTGGAATCTTCGGGATATACGCCCATCCAAAAGCCGCTGAGATCTCGCACCTCGGCCTTTATTCGCTGCAGCATCGTGGGCAGGAATCCGCCGGCATCGTCACGTTCGACGTGAACAACGGCGCACGCGCCGCGAAAAGCATGGGGCTCGTGTCTGAAGGGTTCAAGCCCGCAGAATTCGAGCGGCTTACCGGTGATATCGCGATCGGTCATACTCGTTACAGCACCGCGGGCTCGTCGACTATCGAAAACGCGGGGCCTGTTCTCGCACGCGTTCGTGATGGAGACGTGGCACTCGCGCATAACGGAAATCTCACGAACGCGACCGAGATGAAGCGCGCGCTTGTCGATACCGGAGCAATCTTTACGTCGACGATGGACTCGGAGGTGCTTGTTCATCGGATTGCACGCTCGAATGGTGAACGGCCCGAGGATCGTCTCGCAGACGCATTATGCGACGTGGAGGGTGCGTATTCGCTCGTTGTAATACTTGGCGAAACGCTGCTTGCCACGCGTGACCCGCGCGGATGGCGCCCCCTTGTAATGGGCCAGCTTGGTGATTCCTGGGTGTTTGCCTCGGAGACGTGCGCGCTCGACATCATAGGCGCAACAGCGGTCCGCGAAGTCGAGCGTGGAGAAATTGTCGCGGTAGATCGCGAAGGAATGCGCTCTTCATTTCCGCTTGCACCAAAGCCTGCCCGCCAGTGCGTGTTCGAGTATGTGTATTTCGCGCGGCCTGATAGCCGCGTCTTCGGTGGATCCGTCGACAGGGCGCGTCGCGCACTTGGCCGGCGCCTCGCGCGTGAATGCCCTGCCCCGACGGCCGAGCTCGTGTTCAGCGTTCCGGACTCATCTAATTCTGCGGCCCTCGGCTTCGCAGAGGAATCAAAGTTGCCCTACGAGCTCGCTTTGATTCGAAATCACTATGTGGGCCGAACATTCATTCAGCCAACACAGGCCGGGCGCGATGCAAAGGTGAAAGTGAAATACAACGCCGTGCATGAAGTGCTGAAGGGAAAAAGCGTCGTCATGGTCGACGATTCCATTGTTCGCGGAACGACAACTCGCGGACTCGTGGCAATGGTTCGTGCTGCCGGGGCGCGAGAAGTTCACATGCGCGTCAGCTCAGCGCCGATTACGGGACCCTGTTACTACGGCATCGATACGCCAAATCGCGAAGAGCTGATTGCCGCGAATCTTTCCGTCGATGAAATCGCCAAAACTCTCGAGGTAGACTCACTGGGTTATCTCTCACTCGACGGGATGCTCGAATCAGTTCCCGGAGGACCCAAGGGTTTTTGTCACGCGTGTTTCTCTGGTGACTATCCAACCCCACCGCCTGCCGATCCGCAGAAACTGCGCTTCGGCTGTGGCTGCTGAGAGCATGGCACAGTCAGTCTTCTTTTTTGGAGACGGCGTCGCGGAAGGAACGCGCGACATGAAAAAGGTACTCGGTGGAAAGGGCGCGAATCTCGCCGAGATGACCAATATCGGGATTCCAGTTCCACCAGGATTCACGATCGCGTGCAGTGAATGCATTTCATTTCTGCGCGACGGGAAATACCCTGATCGATTGCGCGCTGAAGTCGAAGGAAATATCGCGCGATTGGAGTCGGTCACTGGAAAGAAGCTCGGCGATCCAGTTAATCCGCTTCTCGTTTCGGTTCGATCCGGGGCCCCGGTCTCGATGCCGGGAATGATGGAAACAATTCTCAATCTCGGATTGAACGATCGAACAGTCCAAGGTCTCGCGAGACAAAGCGGTAATGCGCGCTTCGCATTCGATTCGTACCGACGATTCATTCAGATGTACTCGGATGTCGTGCTTGGAGTACCTGCGTCGGATTTTGAGCACCTCCTTAAGGCGCGTCGAATGACAACCGCAGCGGCGACCGATTCCGACCTCACGGAAGACGCTCTTAGAAATCTTGTTGAAGAATACAAGTCACTCGTACGCAATCGTACGCGAACAGAATTTCCGACGAACCCGGTCGTTCAGCTGTGGGGCGCGATCGAAGCCGTCTGGAAATCCTGGACGCTCAAGAAGGCACGCGACTATCGGAGGGTGAACGGGATTCCGGAAGACCTCGGAACAGCGGTCAACGTTGTATCGATGGTGTTCGGAAATCTCGGTAACGATTCGGGTACCGGAGTCGCCTTCACACGGAATCCATCGACTGGAGAGCGAAAGTTCTACGGCGAATTTCTTGTGAACGCGCAGGGAGAGGACGTGGTCGCTGGAATTCGTACGCCACTCGACATCGATGAAATGGCCCATCGTCTTCCAGAAGCCTACTCGGAGCTAATATCGACTCAGGAGCGACTGGAAAAGCATTATCGCGACATGCAGGACCTCGAGTTCACGGTCGAGCGCGGGAAACTCTTTTTGCTTCAAACCCGTACTGGAAAGAGGACTGCTCCAGCGGCGGTGCGCATTGCCCGTGACATGGTCGGTGAGGGACTTATCGACAAGCATGAAGCAGTGTTGCGTGTGCCGGCGGGGCAGCTCGATCAGCTGCTTCATCCGATCATCGATCCGTCGGTAACCGCGCATCCGCTCTGCACCGGTCTTCCGGCGAGCCCGGGTGCCGCGAGCGGCATCGCAGTGTTCGATCCGGAAAGCGCTGAAACTCGTTCAGCACAGGGGCAAGCTGTCATACTCGTTCGAGATGAAACTACGCCGGAAGATTTCCATGGTATCGTCGCAGCTCGCGCAGTTCTCACTGCGCGCGGAGGCATGACGAGTCACGCAGCAGTCGTCGCGCGCGGAATGGGCAAGTGCGCGGTTGTTGGATGCAAGGAGCTCGAGATCGATCCCGAGCACCGCCGATTTGCAGTCGATGGCACTACCATCTCTGAAGGCGACTGGCTCACGCTCGATGGAGCGACTGGACGTGTGTTCGCCGGCAATCTTCCAACTGTTCCCAGTGACATCGTTCGCGTAACAACTGGTGCGCTGAAGGAATCGGAGTCCCCGGTTTATCAATCGTATGCAGAGATGCTCGGGTGGGCGGACGAGCTCAGAACTCTGAGGGTTCGCGCTAACGCCGATACTCCGCGCGATGCACAGATCGCTCGTGGATTTGGCGCCGAAGGAATCGGTCTCTGTCGTACGGAGCATATGTTCTTCGAAGGCGATCGAATCACACCGATGCGCGAGATGATCGTTGCGCGCGACGAAGCCGGCCGACGCCGGGCGCTGGCGGATCTTCTGCCGATGCAGCGCGCTGACTTCGAGGGAATCTTCGAGGCGATGAATGGCTTGCCTGTCACCATTCGATTGCTCGATCCTCCGCTCCATGAGTTTCTTCCACACGGCGGAGAGGAAAGCAAGCTACTCGCGCGCACACTTGGACTTAGCCGCCCCGACCTCGCTCGAATTGTTGAGTCTCTTCGCGAATCGAATCCGATGCTTGGGCATCGCGGTTGCAGGCTCGGAATAACCTTTCCCGAGATCACCGAGATGCAGGCGCGGGCGATCTTCGAGGCTTCGCTGAACGCGACGAGTAAGGGGATCGAGGTCCGCCCCGAGATCATGATTCCACTTGTTTCTTCTGTAACAGAGTTCGAGAACCAGCGCGCAATAATCCAGCACATTGCGGATGAGGTTCTGGGCGAGCGAAGCGGAATGATCGAGTACCTTATCGGCACGATGATCGAACTTCCACGCGCGGCGTTAACCGCCGATTCGATCGCCCAAACGGCCGAATTCTTCTCATTTGGAACAAACGACCTTACGCAGACTACTTTTGGACTGAGTCGTGACGATGCTGGCCGGTTCCTACCCTCCTACATCGAGCGTGGTATCTTTGCCGACGATCCATTTCAGGTGCTCGACAAAGATGGCGTTGGCCGTCTCATTCGAATTGCAGTCGAGGATGGGCGGCGCGTACGTCCCAACATGAAAATAGGAATTTGTGGTGAACACGGAGGCGAGCCTCGCTCCGTCAAGCTTTGCCACGATATGGGATTAGACTATGTCTCCTGCTCTCCATTCCGCGTGCCGATAGCGCGACTAGCCGCTGCTCATGCCGCCCTCGGTACGGTTTAACAACCTGGCGACGGCGGTTCGCCTCGGGCCGTCGTCACCCTCGCCAATAGCTCCTCCTTTATTCGCGCGACCATTACGAATCGCGCTGGTAACGGAGTACTACTATCCGCATCTCGGCGGGATCTGCGAGCACGTGCACTTTTTCGCGCGCGAAGCGCGCCTGCGCGGACATCACGTCGACATCATAACGTCGAATCTCGGCGACGCACCGGAGCAACCGAACGTCATTCGTATCGGGCGAAGTCAACCGACGTATTTCAACGGCTCACAGGCCCGCCTTACTGTCGGCTTGGGGATTCGCAAGAAAATGCGCGAGACCCTGAGGCGCGGGCGATACGATCTCGTACACGTGCACTCGCCGCTCAGTCCCTGGCTTCCAATACTCGCAATCGATGAAGCAGATTGTCCGGTAGTCGGAACTTTTCACACATACTTCGATCGGTCGTTTCTTTACAAGCTGTACCGGCCGAATCTTCAGCGTCGCCTCGACTCTCTCGCCGCTGCAATTGCGGTATCGCATTCGACCACCGTCGCGCTGAATCGCTACTTCGAAGCAAACTGGACTATCGTGCCGAACGGCATCGATCTCGAATTGTTCAACCCCCACGTTCCACCGCCTCCGGGAATTCGACGGGATCTTCCCGTCATTCTTTTTCTGGGGCGCTTTGATCCGCGCAATGGGCTGACGACACTCATCGAATCTTTCAAAAAAGTTCGCGGACGAAATCGTGAAGCCCAGCTCGTCGTTGTCGGCGACGGCCCACTCCGAAATCATTATTACAAAGCGGCCGGCGGCGATCCAGACATCACGTTCGTCGGATCGGTGCTCGACTCTCGTCCCAGCTACTACGCTCACAGCGCGATTTATGCGTGTCCGACAACGAAGGCGTCGTTTGGAATAACCCTGCTCGAATCAATGGCATGCGAGACGCCGATTGTTTGCTCGGACATTCTCGGATTCCGCGATGTCGTAAAGCACGAGCGCGAAGCGTTGATGTTCCACTGCGGTGACCGTGAAGCGCTTGCTGACAGTCTTGTTCGCCTTCTGGATGACGAGACGTTGCGCGCGCGGCTCGGAAAGGTTGGACGCCAGCAGGCCCAGGTTTATGGATGGGGGAATGTCACCGAGGCGGTGCTGGATGTGTACTCGGCTGTGCTTGGGTCGAAAATACTCGCATGATAGTAGTGCCCGCTGCTATCGGTCTGTCTCTTCTGGGAAGCGCGGTACATGGTGCTTTCCACCGAAACAGTTTCGTTTTCGGTTCCGTGCTCGGACATCTTCCGACTGATGGGCTGAAGGTCGCATTGACCTTCGATGACGGTCCGAACCCGGATGCAACGCCGCGAATTCTCGACACTCTCGGTGAATACGATGTGCGGGCGACATTTTTTGTTCTCGGCCGTCATGCGGAGCGATGGCCGGATCTCGTCCACCGCGCAGTTCGCGAAGGTCATCAACTTGGCAATCACGGCTACTTCCACCAGAAGCTGCACTTTCGTACTCCGCGATACGTGCGGCGTGATGTAGTTCTCGGCAAGCGCGCCATCCAGCGTTCGGGTGCGCCTGCGCCGCAATTTTTCCGCGCACCGCACGGTTTCAGAAGTCCATGGGTATCCGCAATCGCAGGATCCCTCGGTGAGCGCACAATCGGCTGGTCTCTTGGTGTATGGGACAGCGATCAGCCAGGCGTGAATGCAATCGTGAAGAGGACAATCGAAGGCACCAAGCCAGGATCGATCGTTCTGCTTCATGATGGCGACGGCTACAACGCGGATGGGAATCGGCTGCAGACGGCTGCGGCGCTTCCAAAGATTATCACCGGTCTGCGCGAGCGAGGATACGAGTTCGTCACACTGCCGGTAGAATGAACCACAACGTGGCACGCGGTCTCCGCTGGGTTTTGACAGCGGTCATTGTTGTTTTTCTCATTATTTTTGCGCGCACAATCGATTGGGCAGCAGCGTGGAATTCAATTCGTCACGCTTCCCTGCCCCTCCTCGTCGCCGCTGTCGCCGTCAACTTTCTATCCATCGGCTTCAAGGGAGTCCGATGGTGGTTGTTCCTTCGCGCTGCTGGATCTCCATCGCTTCCGCTAGCGATGCGCGCAACACTGGCAGGCGCCGGATTGAACAACGTGCTTGTCGCAAATGGTGGCGATGCAGCGCGTGTCGTGTTCGTGTCCCGCTCAACGGGCATAGAAAGCTCGACGATACTGGCGACGCTTGCCCTAGAGCGGATGTTCGATGCGGTAGGATTCGTGATACTTCTCGTTTTCGGAATTATCGCCTTCGAGCTTCCTCCGATGCTCGAGAAGTGGCGCATCCCCGCCGAGCTGCTGCTCGTTGCGATCGTCGTGTTTCTTGTGTGGTTCGTGCACGCCGCCCGAACGATGAAGCCGGAGCATGTACCTGAGCGCCGAACAACAGCTCGTACGCTTTGGGGCCGAGTAAGAAAATACTTGTCCGGTTTTGCCTCGAGCACGCGTTCGCTTACAACAGGATGGAGATTCTTGGGCGCCTTCGTGCTCTCGATGCTTTCGTGGGCGGGGCAGTTTGTGACGTTCGCACTTGCCGCTGCCGCTGCACACGTGGAGCTGCCGCTGGCTGGAAGTCTCGCGGGGTTACTCGCTATCAATGTCGGTTTGCTGATTCGGGCTACGCCAGGAAATGTGGGGTTCTTCCAGTTCGTGTACGCGCTTGCAGCAGGGGAATTCGGGGTCGCGCGTAACGACGCTATTGCCGTGTCATTGCTGATTCAAACGCTTCAGATCCTACCAATCACGCTTGTAGGCGTTGCGCTCGCACCAGAGTTCATCTTCAGGAAGCGAGCGCTCAAAGAAGTGGAAACGGTGACGCACGAGCACGAGCCTATTATGCTAGGAGACGCTCCCCAGAAAGGCGAGAAACTCGGCAGGACTGCGAGTTAGTCCAGCGAACGTTCTGATTGTTCGACCGTCCGCATCTACAATGGCATAAAGCGGAAGGGCGACTGTCCCGAACTGTTTCTCCTGCCAGTCCTGCTGTTCCTCGTACAGTTTCCCCTGCCCATCAGTATACAGCCGGCTGAGCACGTATCCGCGCAAAGCGTTCGATACATCAGCTCTCGCGAAGATGTTCGATTCCATCCATCGGCAATTCGTGCATGTGTATCCCGTGAAGTCGATCAACACCAACTTTCCTGTCGCGCGAGCTTTCTCGAGCGCTGCACGCTGATTGTTGAGAATCCAATCCAGGTCGCTCGAGCTGCTTGCAGCGTTAGCAACTCCTTCGCCGATAATGTCCGGCGGCGGAAGAAAAGCTTCGAGCTCACCAAGTGATTTTCCGGCGAGGCCGCGACCGATAGCAAATGCGATCGCTGCGCAAATGACTGTCGCCAGAGTGCGCTGAATAGAAAGTCGTCTTGTCGATCGTATGACCGGGGCAATCAGATAAATCGCGGCAACAATAGCGAGAGCCGCCCACGTCACGACCATCGCAGTACGTGGAATCGCACCGGTGCGCCAGACAAGATCTGCGTTCGAAAAAAACTTTATCGATGCGCCGAGCTCTGCCAAGCCGACAATGAATCGAAGACTCACCATCCAGTGGCCGGGACGAGGAAGTCGGTGCATCAGAGCAGGAATTACCGCAAAGAGAAAGAACGGTACGCTGAAAACAATCGAGAAAAGCAACATTCCGATTAAGGGGCGGTGCCAGTCACCACGCGCAGCGGAGACGAGCAACGGACCCACAAATGGCGCGGTACATGTAAACGACGCGATGGTGAATCCAAACCCCATGAGCAGCGCTGCAGCACGACCGCCACGCTGGTCGCGAACCGCGGCATCAGCGTTCGTCGCTGTACGCGCGAGGATCGGGAGGTTGAGCTCCCAAACTCCCATAAGATTCAGCGCAAACACAACAAACGAAAATCCAATTGCAATGTTCACCCATGGATTTGCAGCGAGGCGTGCAAGTCCTGACGCGCCGACAAATAATGCGAGTCCGAGTCCGAGTGCGGTGAATGTTGCAATAATTCCCGCGGCGAACAGGCCGGCTTCAGTGAGCGCAGCAGAACGTGTGCGTTGCGCGCCACCTCCGAAATACGACACCGTGATCGGAATCATTGGGAACACGCACGGTGTCAGTAACGACAGGAAACCGGCAACCACGGCAACCCAGAGGAACGAAGTCATTTCGGGGTTGCCACCCGGACTGGTGTGGTCAATGTTGTGGTGCGCGCGGGCAGGCAAAGAGTTGCATTGCAGGCCTGGAAGCGCACTTTGAGGTTGATTGACGGCGGTGTGCTCGAGCTATTGCCGTCGATCGCGACAATAGCTGCAAACTTCGGCGTACCGACATAACGCTCGGTTTCGATGTTGAATTCCTTATCGAAAAACGTTACCGGCTCAGGGCCAACGATGTTCGTCGCCAATGTGTAAGGAGGCGATGGCTCGATCGTAACGGACATCGGCGTAGGTCCGCCGGATTTTTGTGTCAGCGAATAGATATACCACCCAGTATCGAGAGCTGCAGCGAAACGAACCGTGTCGACAGTGCCTGGCTGCAGCAATCCGCTAACCCCCGTCACACTCCAGTTCGCCGGATTGTCTGAAATTACCGGCTGATCTTTTCGGCATCCGAACAGAATCAATAGAAGGGCAAGCGAGGAAAGTCGCATGAGCCAAAATATATCGGAAATGCGCGTCATCTACGTCAGCCTACGTATTCATGCTGTACCCCGGAAGTCGTACACTGTCGCATCTCTCTCAACACCCATATGAAAAACATCCTCATTGCCGTCGCACTGCTATTGCCGATCGCCCCGAGACCTGCGTTCGCGCAGGCTACTCCATCAGTACGTGATCAGATCCGCGTCGTCGATTCGACGTCGATTCAGATCATAACGCTCAGCGATAAATCGACGCTGGTTGGTCGAGTAGCCGCCATTCGCGGAGATAGCGTTGACTTTCAGATGGGTGTGGGTCGGGTGACTCTCGCAATTGCGGACATTCGCGAAGTGAAGGAACGGGGCGCGGCCGTGATGCACGACGGACAATACTGGTTCCCCAACCCGAACTACACGCGACTATTTTTTGCGCCATCGGGACAAATGCTGAAAAAGGGCGAAGGGTATTTCGCTGACTACGAGCTGTTCTTCCCCGGGTTTGCATACGGTATAACGGATAACTTCAGCGTTGGCGGCGGGGTTTCGCTTTTTCCGGCGGGCCTCGATGAGCAGGTC
>DATLDN010000017.1:0-8590 GCA_035525855.1 Gemmatimonadaceae bacterium | reverse complement strand
CTGACTGGAAGCGTTTCATCGGTCACGGTACAAGCTCGCTCGCCATCCTCGCGACTCGAAGGGCAGCGCCCGGCTCGCCCAGGCGACCTCGTACTTCAGCTAATTCTTCGAGGACGCGCTTTCTGTCATCGCTTCCCATGTCCAGCAGTGAAGTCAGAGCATTCGCCACTGGACGCGGCTGAAGATCATCCTGCACGAATTCCTTTGCGATCTCGCGTCCGCCCACGACGTTCACCAAGCCGATGTGCGGAATCCGCACCATCGCGCGAGCGAGTAGATACGAGATAAATCCGGTGCGGTATGCAACGACGAGCGGACAGTCCGCGATCGCCGCTTCCAGTGTTGTCGTTCCACTTTTGCAGAGGGCTGCATCAGACGCGCGGAGTACAGTGAATGACGCAGACTCTACGCGTTGATAAGGACACCGTGCAGGATCCAGCTCCACAGTTGGAGCAACACTCACGACTATCTGCACTCCGGTAACAAGCTCCTCAACGATTTTGGATGCATCGACAAAGTCATCGAGGTGCCTGTCAATCTCCTGCTGGCGACTGCCGGGAAAGAGCGCGAGAACGGGCTTGTCAGGTGACAGACCCAACGTTGCGCGTGCTTCAGACTTCGATGGTAGATCAATTGCGCGATCGAGGAGCGGATGACCCACGAACGTCGCGTTTACCCCATAGCCCTTGAGCAATTCCTCCTCGAAAGGAAGTATGACAGCTGCCCGCGTGACGATTTTCGCGAGCTCGGGAAGACGTCCTGCTCCCCATGCCCAAACCTGTGGAGTTACGTAATACAAAACGGGCACACCCGCCTCGGAAGCAATGCGAGCGACTTTCATATTGAACCCGGGATAATCGACGACGATGAGCAGGCTGACCCGTCCCGCCTCGAGCTTCGAGCGCATCTGCGCCAGCAATTCAAAATGTCGCGGAAGATGCGTGAGGATCTCAACAAATCCCATGACAGACATTTCGTCGTAGCTCGCGAGTAGCTCGACACCCGCCGCCTCCATTTTCGGCCCGCCGATGCCGGTCATCTTTATCTCGGGCCGAACCCGAGCCAGTTCTTCTGCTACTCCCGCGGCGTGTAGATCACCTGAGGCTTCGCCGGCAATGAACAGGACCTCAGACACGGCTCGCCGAGAGCTCTCCCGCGAACGCCGGCGCAGTTCGCTCGATCTCAGCCACGATTTTGAGCGCCACTGCAAGAGCTCTGCGGCCCTCTTCACCACTTACCAGGACGGGTCCTTCTCCGCGAATAGCCGCGACGAAACTCTCGAACTCCAAACGCAATGGCTCGCCTTCTGGCGCCTCGAGCTTTACGCGATCGACAAGATTCAAAATGTCCAACGGCCCCGAAGGAGGATTCAATGGATCGTATTTGCCTTTCAATCGGAAAAACTCCCCCGTGCCGGCCGCGAGATCGAGAGATAAATAACCACTCGGCTGGAATATTCTGATTTTGCGAACGCGCTCACGCGAAATTCTACTCGACGTGATGTTCGCAACTGCGCCGGACGCGAACGTTACTCGCGCGTTTGCGATGTCCAACATCGGCGTGAGCACGGGTATTCCGATCGCCGTTATCGATTCAGCAGAATCTCCGACGAGCGTCAGCACGAGATCGATGTCGTGAATCATGAGATCGAGAACAACGGCAACGTCGGAGCCGCGCGGATTGAAAGTCGCTAGCCGCTCGCTCTCAATGAACTTCGGTCCGGACACATAGGGCAGCGCAGCGCGAACAGCGCGATTGAACCGCTCAACGTGGCCGATTTGCACGATGACTCCACCCTCGTTGGCAACGGCGAGCAATTCATCCGCTTCGTCGAGTGTCGTGGTAATTGGCTTCTCGATGAATACATGCTTGCCACGCTTCAGAGCTTCTCGTGCTACACCGAAATGCAAAGGAGTCGGAACTACAATCGTCAACGCATCGACTTCATCGAGCAGGGCTGTGACGGTCGCAAAGGATTCAACCCCGAGCTCGGCGGATACTTCGCGTGCGCGATCCTCGCGCGCTTCGACGAAGCCCATGAGCTGCGCTCCAGGAACGTCGCGCAGAATTCGGATGTGATGAAAGCCGAGGCTGCCGGCACCAACCACTCCCACTTTGACGGGAGCTGTCAAATAACAACCCCGCGCTCGCTAGCCTCGACGAATTGCAACAGCTCTACGACTTCAGGCAATTGCTCCAGCTCGGTTTCAGCGCGCTGCATCGCCTGCGTCAAATTCAAATCAGAGCGGAAGAAAAGACGGTACGCACGCTTTAGCTCACGCACAACATTTTCCTGAAATCCATTTCGCTGAAGGCCAACGCTGTTCAATCCGTAAAGCTTTACCGGATTTCCGACAGCTTTGAGAAATGGCGGAATGTCCTTCGAGACGCGCGAGCATCCACCGATGAAACTGTAGCGGCCAATGCGTACAAACTGATGCACGGCCGAAAGACCCGAGATTGTCGCCCTGTCGTCAATTGTCACGTGACCAGCGAGCTGAACTCCATTCGCGATGATTACGCCGTTACCAATGTGACAGTCGTGAGCGAGATGAACGTACGACATGAGCAAACAGCGATTCCCCACAGTTGTCTTGAACGACTGAGAAGTACCGCGATTGATCGTGGAGTATTCGCGCACAACGGTCTCTTCACCGATCTCGACTGTCGTGTGCTCACCGGCATACTTCAGATCCTGCGGGGCTCCACCAATTACGCTTCCGATGCCAATCTTTACTCCGGCCGCGAGATGGACGTCGCGCTCGAGCGTCGCACGCGCGGAGATGATGCAATCGTCAGATACTTCGCAGCCTTCGCCGATGATCGCAAACGGACCAACCTCGACGCGTGATCCGAGCTGCGCCTTGGATGAAATAATCGCTGAGGGGTGAATCCCCGCGCGTTTCATCTATCGCGAACCATCGCTGCCATATCCGCTTCAGCCACTACCTCTCCATCGACCTTTCCAACTCCGCGCATTTTGCAAACCATTCCGCGTATCTGTGTAACCTCGAGCTCGAAGATTATTTGATCGCCAGGCTTAACAGGCTTACGGAACTTCACGTTATCGAGTGACATGAAGTACACGACTTTGCTCTGAGCATCGGTTACCGATCCCATCAGCAGCATGCCGCCAACCTGGGCCATTGCTTCGATGATCAGCACGCCGGGCATCACCGGGTGCCCCGGAAAATGCCCCGCAAAGAAAGGCTCGTTTATCGTCACGTTCTTCACACCCACGATCCGCTTGTTCTCTTCGATCTCGAGAATTCGATCGACGAGAAGAAATGGATAACGATGCGGAAGAACCTTCATGATCTCTTCGATTCCGTACACTGCGCCCCCTCGTTGGCCGCGGTCAGCGACAGTCGGTTTTGCTCCGTTTCCCTCAGTCTTTACTCCCATCCGAACAATCTCCTTCACCAGCGTTACGGTTCCCCGATGACTCGGCTTCAGTGCGACTATCCGCGCTCGAATATGCGCGCCCGCCAGCGCCAGATCACCGACGCAATCCATCATCTTGTGACGGACGAACTCATCCTTCCATCTGAGCGGTCCGCTAAGAACCTCCGACTCATCGAGAACGACAGCGTTCTCGAGTGATGCTCCCTTAATGAGACCCTTTCCTCTAAGCGTCTCTACTTCCTTCACAAAACCAAACGTGCGAGCTGAAGCAAGCTCCTTTCCAAAAGCTTGCGGCGTAATGCGGACACGCGATGATTGTCGTCCAATCATCGGGTGGTCGAACTCTATGGTGACATCGAGCTCCAATTCCTTCGCTGGGTACGCTTCATAAACACTCTCACCGTCGATGATTCGCACGGGCTCGCGCAGAGTCAAATAATCCGGTTGACCATTAAGGCTCGCAAGACCTGCTGATTCCAATGCGGTGAAAAACGGCTCTGCGCTTCCATCGAGAATCGGAGGCTCTGGTCCATCCATCTCGATCGTAAGATCGTCAATACGATGCGCGGACACCGCTGCCAGAACGTGCTCAACGGTATGCACCGCAGCTGGATCGGCGCCAAGCTGAGTTTGACGCTCACTCGCGCAAACCTGATCGACGAGCGCAGGAATTGGTTTGCCGTCATCGATATCCGTGCGAAGAAAGACAATGCCCTGCCCCGACGTCGCAGGCTTGAACGTCAGACGGCACTGTTGACCGAGATGCAATCCGATTCCCTCGAGAGAAGCGGATTTGCCAATCGTGATTCGGCTCAACGACGTGTCTTTTCTTCGAGCAGCTGCTCGAGACTCTTGATCATGCCCGAAAGTTTAAACAACGCACCGGTAGCGCGCAGCGATTCACGGTGGGGACGCGCCGGATACCCGGACCACGTTTCACCCGCAGGAACGTCACCGAAGACACCTGCCTGCCCGGCGATCTTCGCGCCGTCCCCAATAGCTATGTGCCCGCCGATTCCCGCCTGACCAGCCAGCACGCAGCCGTCACCAATCTCAGCCGATCCTGCAATTCCAACCTGGGCCATGATGAGACAGAGCCGACCGATTCTCACGTTGTGTCCGACTTGCACAAGATTGTCGATCTTCGTGCCGGCGCCGATCGTCGTGTCATCGATCGATCCGCGATCGATTGTCGTGTTCGCGCCGATCTCCACGTCATTTTCGATTATACATCGGCCAATGTGAGGTATCCGCGAATGTTCACCGCCCTTGAAGATGTAGCCGAATCCGTCGGATCCGAGAACACTTCCAGAATGCGCGCGAACACGATCACCCAACAGCGTACCGGAATAGACTGTAACGTTGGGAAACAATTCCGATCCGGTACCGATGCGAACGCCGTCGCCAATCACACTGTTCGATCCAATCCACACGTTATCGCCAATCGATGCGCCATCGCCAATGACGACATAGTCGTCCAGCGTGACGCCATTTCCCATCGTTGCACCGCGCCCGATTCGAACCGTCGGCTTGATTCCCGGCGACCTCTCGCGCGCAGGATAAAAACTAGGCAACAATCCGACGAGCGCTTCGTGCGGCTTCTTTACGATAATGCGCGAGAGTGCAGTCGTTTCCGCGTTTGCGAGCTCGGATGAAACGAGTACGACTCCCGCCTTGGTATCGCGAAACAATGGTGCATAACGTCCGGACGATACGAACGTTACGTCGCTCGGAGTTGCGCGATCGAGCGGAGCTACTGCACTGACAGTGATCGCACCGTCGCCACGAAGCTCTCCGCGGACCATGTCCGCAATGACACCAGCGGTGAGAGTGCAAGCACGCTCACCGCTGTAAGAAGAAGTTTGTTCGTCCGGTCGGATCACTTGTCCGGCGGTCGAGACACTCCTGCTGGCTTCGTGGTCAAAGGCGTCGTTCCCGGTGTTGTCTTCGCCGGAGCAGCGGTCGGCCTGGGCGCAGCTTTGAGGCGCGCGAGAACCTTGTCGGTGATGTCGAGCGTCTTGTCAGCTGCGACAATTACGCTCGTCTGAGAGCCGACATCGAAGATCATGGCGTAATGATCTTCGTTCCGAACCTGCTCGATAATCTGCTGGAGCTGCTGCATCAGCGGCCGAACCAGCTCGGCCTGTCGATTCTGCATCTGCTGGTCGAGGGCCTGTGCGCGCTTCTGGTAATCCGCTTCCTTTGTGCGGATAGAGCTCGCCTGCTTCTCGCGAGTTACGCTATCGAGCTTCGGAGCTTCCTTGTCGAAGTTCGCTGCGAGCAGCTGAAGCGAATCGCTCATGCGCTGAAGCTGCGCCTGATACGCTTTCACTTCGGTGTTGAACTGCGCTTCAGCTTCAGCTCGGCCAGGTGCCTGCGCCAGAATCGCGGCCGAGTTGACATAACCGAACTTCGCCGTCGCCCCTGCTTGCGCGCCAGCCGACCCGGCAATGACAGTACATAATGAGAGTGCGAGTGTCGTCGCACGAACCAAACTACCCATGAATTACTCCGGTGTTAGAAGAGCTGTCCTAGTTTGAAATGCAGCTTCCAACCTGGCGCGGGACGTCCCGCAGCATCCAGGCGATCGAATCCATATCCGATGTCAATTCCAATCGGCCCGAGCGGACTGACGAGCGCCGCCCCAAACCCCGCGCTACGGAAAAGCCGAGTGGGATCGAATTCGCGCGGATGACCCCAGACGTTTCCACCTTCAAAAAATGTATCGAAATAGAGCGACTGATTCACCCTCAATCCCATTTCAGCCGTTCCGACGAAGAACGCATTGCCGAACGATTGGCGCGTTGCACCCGCTCCATCTGCTGCGGCAAAGTTGTAGCCACTCGGCGTAATGGAGAACTCGTCGTAGCCGCGAAGTGGCTCGCCGTATTGCGTTCCGCCAAGCGAAAATGCCTGTGAATAGAAGAACGGTCCGGGGCTGCCGAACAGCATTCCGGAGCGTGCGCTCAACCCCAGGATAATTGCCATTGGCTCGCTGCCTAGTCCGTTGCCGCCGCCAATCGCGCCGATCGGAGTATACGATCTCAGCTCGCTCGTGTACCGTTGGAACGATGCAGTTCCGCCGAGGGGTCCACCGTTGAACTGCGCGGTGAACGTTTGCGAGCCGCCCTCAGCAGCGAAGGGTAATCCAATTCGAGTATCGTGCGACGCAGTAAATCCAAGCGTCGATCTGAAGCAGCGCGAGCATTCATTCGCGACCGTACTCAGTAACCCCTCATCACCGTACTTCACTGCCTCACCACCGTACGACAGCAGCAAGCGGCTGTAGAGCGATCCTGGAACCGGGAAGCCAACCTGAACCTGGCCACCAGTTCGTGTCGCCCTGCCCAAATCTGCAAAACGGAAACGCGACTGCGTGTTGTATGCGGTAACACTTCCCGAAATTCGTGTCTGACGAATGTTCGGATCGGTGTATGTCGCGTTGAAATCGTTGATGTATTTGCCGAACTGATATTGCAGCTGCGCTCGCTTGCACCGGCCGAGAAGATTCGGCTGATCGAGTCCGATGAATCCGCCGACGCCGGTACCCTGACCTGTCGACGCGCCGAAGTTGATGTTGCCTGTTCGTTTTTCCTTCACATGGAAAACGATGTCGACATCGCCCTGATCGCCATTTGGACGAGTCTCAGGCGCGGGCATCGGAGTCTCGAAGAAATTGAGATTGCCGATGTTCTGATAGCTTCTCAGGAGATAGCCGCGATTGAAGACCTGGCCTGGCGCGAGAACGATCTGTTCGCGAATGCATGACTCGTAAGTGAAGTCATTGCCTTCGATGTCGATTCGATTCACAATCGCCGGCGCGGCTTCTTCGATTTCCCAGCGAAGATTTACAGTGCGAACGTTCGCGTTCGTCTCACCTGGAACGCGCTCGACCACAGGCCGAATGCGCGCATAGATGTAGCCTTCGTCGCTGTACGCGTCGCGAAGCTTCCCTTCTGCTTCTTCCCACTTCGATGCGTCGAATGTGTTTGCAGGATTGTGATACGTCCGTCGCACAATCCCCATCGCGCGCTGGCTCAGCGTCGTCGATTGTCCAGCAAAGGGATAGAACTGCCTCACTTCGTCAGTCGAGAATCGCTTGTTACCGATTACCTCGAAGCTTCCAATCTTGTAGCGCGCCCCTTCGCTCACTGTAAGATCGACGACGGCCTTGCCGGCTTCGCGATCGATGATCAGTGAGTCATTTAGAATTCGGAAATCGATGAACCCCCTGCTCGAGTACAGCGCCGGAATTTTTTCAGCCAGGTCCGCCGCGTACTTCGAATCATCGAACTCACCCTTTCTAAACCACCAGAATCCTTCGGGCTTCGATTCCATTACTCCGGCAATGTCGGCGGCGGAAATATTCTTGTTGCCCTTCACGCGCAGACCGGAAATTGCGAGGCGGCGGCCTTCTTCGATTCGGAAAGTGATTGCGACCTTGTCGCCTGTTACAGCGCTGTCGACATGGATGCGTGCGAGGTAGTAGCCTTTGGATTCATAAAGTGAATCCGCGCGCTCCACGGCTTTCGCAATGACGGCCGGATCTAGGGGACGGCCTGTGGCCAGCGCCAGGCGTTCTTTGACGTCTTTAGGATCGACACGATCCGCTCCGACTACGGAATAGCTGGAAAGAATCGGACGCTCGCGGACTTTGATCGTGAGGGTCGTCTTAGGCGCAGCTGGCGGTACGAGGCAAACGATCTGGACGTCCTCGAACGACCCAGTCCCATAGAGCGCTTTGATGGCGCGCTGGACATCTCGGAAGTTGAGGGTCGTATGCGGCAACAGACCGGCGCCCGAGCGAATCGTCGCGTCGGCGACGCGTGCGTTCCCGGTGACGGCGATTGAATCAGGAGTTGTGCATACTCCGGGCGCGGGTTCCTGTCCTAGCGCCGAAGAGCCCGCTGCACATAGAAACAGCAGGGAAACTGCTAACCTTTTCATCGTTGAAATATACACATAACGGGTGGCTTAGGTCCGATTCCGGATGTTCGGAATTTAGACACCACCTGGGAGTAAAGTCGTTGCTCGCAAACAACTTTCCCATTTAGGTCCAAGTGCCCAAGATCAAGCGTAACAGCAACAGCGAGGGTACGCGGATCACGCGGATTCCGCTGATCACGCGGATAAAAACAAAAACCAACGGCTTTGGTCGTTGGTTTTTGTTTTTATCCGCGTGTGC
>DATLDN010000012.1:0-4040 GCA_035525855.1 Gemmatimonadaceae bacterium | reverse complement strand
AGTGCAACTGAAACTGAGGTGTATTCATCGGCGCTGCTTGTCGGCTGTCTCATCCTCTGGACGACTGATCGCGTAAAAGAAAACTCTGACAGACGGTGGCTGTTTCTCGCAGCGTACGTTGCCGGACTTGGCGTCTCTTTGCATCTCACCGCGCTGCTGACGGTACCCGCCGCGCTTTACGTGGTGATCTCGCGCCGCGGCGTGCGCATTCTCGGACGTCACCTTCCGGCACTCGTGGGACTCTTTCTCCTCGGCGCATCGGCAACGCTCTTTATGCTCGTGCGCGCGCACCACGATCCGTTTGTGAATCAGGGAAATCCGTCGACGCTTGCCGCGTTCTGGGATGTCATTCTACGGAAGCAATATTCGCCCGCGCCGCTTTGGCCGAGGCAGGCTCCGATCTTCATACAGGTTGGAAATTTGTTCGAGTACGCAGACTGGCAGGTTGCGCTTGGTCTCGCACCCGATCCACCGCCGACTGTTTTCCGTACGGGCCTCACATTGGTTTTCGGAGCCCTTGGGATTTCCGGTTTTTTGACGCACCGGCGCCTCGATCGACGCAGCTGGGTGACGCTCCTTATTCTTTTTCTAACGGCAACGATTGGAGTTCTTGCGTATCTGAATTTGAAGGCGAGCCCATCATTCGGTGGGTCATTCATTCCCGCGAACGCGAAGCACGAAGCTCGTGAGCGCGACTATTTCTTTACGCTTGTCTGGATTTGCTGGGGATTGTGGGCAGGGCTTGGGGCAGTACGGTTGATGCGACGATCCAATAAGCCGGCAATGCTTGGTGTGATCGCAGCATTTATCCCTGTGATTTTTAATTGGACTGCGGTTAGCAGGCGCATTGAGCCGCAGTCGTCTGCGGCGATACGAGAAGGACTACGCACGTTAGATCGAACTCCGACGCACGGAATTGTTCTCGTTCACGCCGATAATGGTGTCTATCCATCCTGGTATCTCCAGGAAGTGCGGGGGCATAGACGAGATGTGACAGTAGTCGTTGTGCCATTGTTGCCTGCGGAATGGTATCGTGCGGAGCTCAGAAGGCGGCAAAAGTTGCTGAGCGACGATGGAACCCGACGGTGGCCAGGCACCGAGTCGGTTATCGCAGAGATTTGCCGGAACGCCGCGAGGCAGAATCGTCCCGTGGTTGATGCGATCGTGTCCGCCAGCAATACTTTCCCATCCCCATGCAGGCCATAGAAACGTTGTTGCGTCGATCCGCTTTGATTCTTACCGCACTTGTTTGCTGTGCGGTCAGTATCGCGCACGCTCAACTACCTTCTGCGTCTATTACGCTTGAACCCGCAACGATCCAGGGTGTTGCACTCGACAGTCTTCACCGCGGGCCGCTCCGTGGCGCATTGCTCACAGTTCACGGAACGACGCGTGCGGCAATGAGTGATTCTCTTGGGCGGTTTCGCATCGATAGTGTTCCGCCCGGAGCGTATCAAGTCGATGTGCTTCATCCAGTACTCGATACGATTGGAGTAGGACTCCGTACTCCAGTGTTGAATCTCGAGCCGGGCAAAACTTTTCTGCTGACGGTCGCCGTACCGTCGGCGCGAACAGTCGTAGCCGCGCGCTGCACGCCGCAGGAAATGCGAATTGGACCCGGTGCGGTTCTAGGCTTCGTTCAATTTGCAGAGAGTGAACAGCCGGCTGGCGGCGCACGAGTGGCACTCGAGTTCGTTGAAGTCCGTATCTCGCGCAGCGGCGTCGAATCAATTCCCATGCGCCGCGAAGGAGTTGTTACTCCGTCAGGACATTTCAAGATTTGCGCGCTCCCGTCGGAAACGTCCGGCGCAATCACCGCATTCAATGCTGCGGATACAACGGGATCCATTGGTGTGCGTGTCTCACCCGTCATGGGTGTTGCCGCGTTCGAGCTTCCGGATCCTCCTTCAACGTCTACACGAGCAGGAAGAACAAGCGTGACCGGTCGCGTCGTAGATGCAGGTGGCTCAGGCCTTGTTCGCGCGAGAGTTTCGATTGTTGGCGACTCGAGTGTCGCGCTCACCGATTCTGCCGGGCGATTCACGCTCGGAAATCTTCGGCCGGGAACAAGAATGCTCGCCGCGCGTCGTCTGGGGTTTGCGCCCGTCGAGATGCCTGTGGCACTTCATTCTCGTGAGCCAGTGGACCTGACCATTCGAATGTCAGAACGAGTTGCGATGCTCGATACTGTCAAAGTTACCGCGCGTCGTGATATCGACCTCGCGCGTGTTGGATTTTCAGATCGCAAACGCACGGGAACGGGATACTATCTCGGTCCCGATCAAATCGAGCGTTCGTCTGCTTACGATCTCCCTTCGCTACTGTCTACTGCGCCCATGCTGCGCCGTGTGAATGATGGTGGCAGGATGGTTGTAACCGGACGGTCGCGGGGAACAGGTCCGGGCTGCGTCACGTATTATCTCGATGGACGTGAGTGGATCGGCGCCGGAATAGAAGACTTCATTCGTCCCGAAGAAGTTTCTGCTATCGAAGTTTACTCGAGCAATTTTACTCCGCCTCAATTCAGTAAGGGGATCACGGATTGTGAAACCGTCGTTATCTGGACGAAGCAAAGGGTTCGTTGATATGAAGCGGTTTCTTCTTTCGCTCAGTTTTGCTATCGGAGGTTTTTCAGGTGCCTTCGCGCAAACACCCGCGCCGGCATCAGGCTTCGCGGTCGTTGAGGGTGTAGCGATCGACAGCCTTCATCAGGATTTTCTTCGTGGAGCAGTGCTCACGGTCGAGGGCGCGGCATCACGCGCAGTCACTGACAGTCTCGGTCGCTATCGACTCGACAGCGTTCCCCCCGGCGTTCGTCGCATCGAGGTGATACATCCATTGCTCGACACGGTGGGCGTAACGCTCGTTACTGCTCCGCTTCAGTTAGCTGCCGGCCAGCGGTTGAGACTCGTTGTCTCGACGCCATCGATTGAAACGATCCTTGCGATGAAGTGCACCACGGGCGAGCGCTCGATCGGTCCAGTGGTACTCATCGGAACGGTAGCGTACGCGGAAACTGAAACGCCGGCCGCGAAGGCCAAGGTCAGTCTCGCATGGGTCGAGCACGAAGTGACAAGGAAAAGCGTCGCTGCGATTGCACGTGAAAAATCAGCAGACGTTGGCGCCGATGGTCGTTTCAGGATTTGTGGGTTGCCGGCCGATGTATCCGGAAGCCTGATCGCAGCTCTCGGAGCGGATTCAACATCGGCTGTGGACGTCCACGTTCAAGGTGCACTGGGCGTCGTCGGACTCGTGTTGCCTGAGCCGCGGGAGAGTCCAGCTGCGACGAATGCGCGGGCAACGCTGACAGGTCGTGTTCTGGATATCGGCGGGCGCGGACTTGCCCGCGCACGCGTTGCGGTCGACGCAGATACTTCATACGCGCTCACCGGATCTGACGGGCGATTCACGATTCACAATCTTCACACGGGAACTCGACTCGTTTCCGTGCGTCGCCTTGGTTTCGAGCCTACGCAGCTACCGGTTGACCTGCATGCTACCAAGCCGTCAGATGTAACGATCAGAATGGGAGAGTTTGTGCCCCAGCTCGATCCCGTGACGATTCGAGCTGCGCGTGAAACTCGTGCATTGCAGCAGGTGGGATTCGTGCGGCGAAAGCAGATTGCGAGCGGTTTCTTTATGACGCCCGAGGAAATCGAAAAGCGCAACGCGTTCGATGTGACTGACTTGCTGCGCGCTGCACCGATGCTTCGCATGTCGAGTAGTGCGCGAGGAACGGTCGTCGCAGGTCGCACACCGAGAGTCAATGTCGGGGCTGGAAACACGACTTCTTTTTCGAACAGCTGCGTCAGCTATTTTGTCGACGGGGTTCACTGGAACGGAAGCGACGTCAACGATTTCGTAACTGCAACTGATATTGCGGCGATCGAAGTCTACGCGAAGACATTCACTCCAGCAAAGTTCCGAACGGGTTTCGACGATTGCGAAACGGTCGTGATTTGGACGAAGCAAAAAGTGAAATAGCAAACAGCGGTAGAACCAAGACGACACCGAAGCACCGAAACACCGAAAACTACAAA
>DATLDN010000009.1:0-9006 GCA_035525855.1 Gemmatimonadaceae bacterium | reverse complement strand
GCACAGAAACTGTTTAATGCAAAACTGTCATTGGGCTCACTACAACTGCCCTACGCTCAGGCTCACCCGCAACCGGCCGGGGCGAACCCGAAAAGCAGTCCTACAGATTAGCCCCGTGGCATTTCTTGAACTTCTTCCCGGAGCCACACGGACATGGATCATTACGGCCAACATTAGTCCAGTCCGCACTCCCGCCACCGGCACCACCCGGAGAACCAGCAACTCCACCCGCCGCAGCAACAGAATTCAATGACCGCACTCGCCCAGCTCCAGTAACGACCGGATCCTGTCGGGCGGCCTTCTTCGTCGTCGGCGGCGACTCGGCCGGCCCAACATCGACAACCTTCTCACCGTTCCCATCCGACACGACCGGCTCATTAGCAAGAATATCCTCCAACACACCGAGCTCATTGTACTTCTGGGTCGGCGCCGGCGGCGCCTGTGACGCCAGCTCGCTATCGGTCACGCCCTCGAAATCCGTCGGCCCACTGAACGTCAGCTGCGCTCTAAGGAAGCGCTCAGTAAACGTGTGATAGATGTCGTTCATCAGATCCACGAACATCGTGTACGCCTCGTGCTTGTACTCGATGAGCGGATCCTTCTGTCCCCACGAGCGATAATGAATCGCGTTTCGCAGCTGATCCAGATCGTACAAGTGATCCTTCCACTTCTCGTCGAGAACATTCAGCATCACCAGTGACAACAGGCGATCCCCGAATTCCTCGAGATTCGTCAGCTTGTCGTGGAACGCTTTCTTCGCTGCACCGACAGCCTGCTCCTGCGCAACGTCTATCGCCGTCGGATGCTCGTCATTGCCCGCCTCGAACTGCGGCACCGTCAGCAGGTAATGCATCAACAGATCCTGCTGAAGCAGCGAGAGATCCCACTCCTCGGGCGTCTCATACTCTGCAAGCGCAGTCTCAACGCGACGAGTAACTCCCTTCTCGATCATCTTCTCGGCTTCGCCCTTCAGCTCCTCACCACCGTCGAGCGCAAACGAGCGCAGCGAATAGATCACCTCGCGCTGCTGATTCATTACATCGTCATACTCCAGCAATCGCTTTCGCGACTGGAAGTTCTGAAGCTCCACGCGCTTTTGCGCCTGCTCGATCGAGCGCGTAATCAGCGGATGAGTCAACACTTCTCCCTCTTCCGCACCCATACGATCCATCAGCTTCGCAATGCGGTCGCTGCCGAACAGCCGCATCAAATCATCTTCGAGCGACAAAAAGAATTGCGATGTTCCAGGATCACCCTGACGTCCAGCGCGTCCGCGCAGCTGACGATCGATGCGCCGCGATTCGTGACGCTCCGATCCAATGATGTGAAGTCCGCCAATCTCCTCGACATCTACCAGCTTGTTGTCCGCATCCTTCACCCGCGACGGTTTAGAAACCGTAACACCCTCGCCGAGCTTAATGTCAGTTCCTCGGCCGGCCATGTTTGTCGCGATCGTGACAGCTGCCGGTTGTCCAGCAGATGCGACAATCTCCGCTTCACGCTGGTGGTACTTCGCGTTCAGAATATTTCGCGTAATTCCGGCTCGCTGAAACATTCTGCCGAGCGTCTCGGAAACATCAACGCTGACAGTTCCAACAAGCACAGGATATCCGAGCTTATGCAGACGCTCGGTCTCCTCCTGAATCGCGTTGTATTTCTCTCGGCGGGTTTTGAAAACGAGATCCTGACGATCGTCGCGAATTACCGGCCGATTCGTTGGAATGACGGAAACCTCGAGTCCGTAGATCTCGTGGAACTCTGTCTCCTCAGTCTCCGCAGTACCTGTCATGCCCGATAGCTTCTGATACATGCGGAAGTAATTCTGAATCGTGATCGTAGCGAGCGTTTGCGTCTCGCCCTTCACTTGCACGCCTTCCTTCGCTTCGACCGCCTGATGCAATCCCTCTGACCACCGACGTCCCGGCATCGTACGTCCGGTGAACTCGTCGACAATCAACACCTGTCCTTCCTGCACGACGTAATTCACGTCCTTCTCGTACAACGCGTGCGCGCGCAAGAGTTGATGAACGATGTTCAGTCTCTCACTCTTCGCTGCGTAATCGACATTGATCGCATTGCGCTCCTGAAGTTTCTGCTCAGGAGTCATGTTCTCATCGTGATCGATTCGATGCACTTCCTGCGACAGATCAGGAAGAACGAATGCATCACGATCTGACGGCGACATGTAGTCGACGCCCTGATCGGTGAGATGCACCGTATGTCCCTTTTCGTCGAGGACATAGAGAAGCTCCTCTTCGATCTCGCGATACTGCTGCTTCGCGGCAGGAAGTTTTCTGTCAGCTAGATGCTCGAGCTCCATCTTCTGCACGAGCTGTTTCACTCCAGTTTCCTGAAGTGCCTTCAAAAGTCGCTTGTTCTTCGGCGATCCCATCTGCGCCTGATAGAACTTGACCGCAGCGGTATCTGTATCACCTGCTTCGAGCGCGCGCTCACCATCGGCAACGAGAACATTCGCAAGATCGCTCTGCCTCTTCACCAGCCGGGCGACTGCCGCATTATGCATCGCATACTCGGCGTCGGATTCATTGCCGACTGGCCCCGAGATAATGAGCGGCGTTCGCGCTTCGTCGATTAGAACGGAATCGACTTCGTCGACGATAGCATATACATGGCCGCGCTGAACTCGCTGTTCATTCGCGGTGACCATGTTGTCGCGCAGATAATCGAACCCGAACTCGTTGTTCGTTCCGTACGTGATGTCGCACTCGTACGCAGCTCGGCGCGTGGGGGTGCCGGGGTCGGTATCATCGAGACAGCCAACGGTCAGGCCGAGGTAAGAGTAGACGTGACCCATCCACTCGGAGTCGCGTCTTGCGAGATAGGAGTTGACAGTGATCAGGTGCGCGCCTTTTCCAGGCAGCGCATTGAGATACAACGGCAGCGTAGCGACAAGAGTCTTTCCTTCACCCGTTGCCATTTCCGCAATCTTTCCGAGGTGCAGCTGCAGTCCACCCATCAGCTGCACGTCGTAGTGGACCATGTTCCATTCCTGGTCATGGCCCGTCACGCGCACGTTGGTTCCGACGAGCCGGCGCGCCGCCTCACGTACCGTCGCAAAAGCTTCCGGAAGAATTTCGTCGAGAACATCCGCGGTAGCCTTCCTCAGCTCGGCTTCTACTCCTCCGCGTCCATCGAGACCCCCCAGCTCCGTGTCGATGCGCTCACGCTCGGCGGCATCCGGAGCCGCGTGCTTCGCAGCCTTGAGCTCGGCGATTCTCTCCTCGAGCTCACTCGTCGCTTCACGAATCCGTGCGCGAAATTTTTCGGTCTGCCCGCGAATCTCCTCCTCGGAGATCGAATGCAGCCTCTCGTATTCTTCATTGATGGCGTCGACAATCGGCTGGATGCGCTTTCTCTCGCGCTCGTGCCTCGTGCCGATGATTCCCGCCAGCATTCCCTTGAGCATTACTTATCCCTTTCCATATAAATTCCGCGCGGCGATGTAAGCCTCCACCGATTCTGCCACAAAACCGCGCACAGACTTTCCATCGCTTAGCCGCTTTCGGATCTCCGTCGACGACACGTCGACCTGCCGCGCTCCAACCACCGTCACGTGACGATCCACCGGCGCACTGGTGGTCGGATCACCATTTCGTGCCACAACCGCGAGTCCGGCAAGCTCGAGGATTCGATCCGGATTCTTCCACCGATCGAACGCCGCAAGTGCGTCCATCCCCACGATAAGGACGAGCTCGGCGTCGGGATGTTCCCTTCTCAGTGTCTCCAAAGTATCAACCGTGTAAGATAACCCGCCCCGCTGAATTTCTGCGTCATTTACCTCGAAACGAGGGTCGGTTCCAACCGCCAGCCGGAGCATCTCCATACGGTCAGCGGCCGACGCCATCGCGGGTGTCGCGGCCTTGTGCGGCTGAGCTGCCGTTGGAATGAAAATGAGGCGGTCGAGCTTCAGCGATTCGTATGCATCGACGGCCGCAATCAAATGGCCGATGTGCGGTGGGTCGAACGTCCCTCCGAGGACGCCGATTCGCAAAGCTTACTGAGAGGCGGTCGCGGGCGGCGCGGGCCCGCACTCGCGAAGCACGTCGCGATCAGACGGATACGCTTTCCGCATATCGTTGCAGAGGTCCCGCGCGTCGTCTTTGTAGTTGATCTCCAGATACGCCTGGTGAAGCCTGAGATAAGCGTCACGCGCTCTGGGCGCTGAAGGGTGAAGGCGAATCACGTCCTTGAAGTAAATGATCGCGGAGTCATACGCCTTTCGCTTCAGGTAATGCGTGCCCGTCAGATAATCCTTGGTCGCGAACGCCTGGTCGAGCACTGCGACTTGCTGAGCCGCCTGCGCGGAGAACGGCGAATTCGGATAGAGAGCCTGGAGCGTCTGGAACTGTGTCAAAGCCGATGAACCGTATTCGGCGTCCAGCTCCGGCTTTCGCCACATCGCCTTATAGGCAAGCCCGGACAGATACAACCCGTCATCTGCGAGCGTGTCTTCAGGGAATTGCTCATAGATCCTGCTGTATGATTTCGCCGCCAGCAGCCTTCCAACAGTTTTTTCCTGCGATTTGCCGAGATAGAAGAAAGAAATCGGGACGCGAGGATCGCGCGCGGGCAGCTCGACCGTCAGTCGCTCGAAGGCTTTAGCTGCATTGTCGTAATGCTTGCCCTTGTATTGTCCGAGCGCTGCCTTGAAGAGCGAATCCATGTCGGCATAGTTCGCGGCGTTGAACTGCGCCCGGCATGCGCCGACGCCGATAAGTCCCGCCAGAATGGATGCGACAAGGATTCTGCTCTCTCTCATGCATACTCTCCTACCCGTTCCGACTCGCCTTGTTCGATCACAGTGCGCCCCATCGAGTAGTACCGGAATCCGTGCTCCCGCATCTTCTCCGGGTCGTACAGATTGCGGCCGTCAACAATTACCGGCTTCCGCAAAGCGTCTTTAACGCGCGAAAAATCCGGGTGACGGTATTCATTCCAATCTGTGACGACAACCAATGCGTCCGCATTGTGGAGAGCGTCATAGTTCGTCTCCGCGTAATCGACGCGGTCACCAAGACGATGCCGGGCTTCTTTCATTGAAGCGGGATCGTGCGCGCAAACCGTCGCACCCGCAGCGAGAAGATCTTCTATCAGCGTGATCGATGGCGCATCGCGCATGTCGTCAGTCTGCGGCTTGAACGCCAAACCCCACACGGCGATATGCATCCCGCTTAGATCATCGCCGATTGCTTCGCGAACTTTCTCACCGAGCCGAAGCTTTTGTCGCTGGTTCACGTCTTCGACCGCCGAAAGAACCTGCAGATCCATACCCATTTCAGCAGCTGTGCGCACCAGTGCTTTCACATCCTTGGGAAAGCATGATCCACCATAGCCCGGGCCCGGGAACAGGAACGACGGACCAATTCTCGAGTCACTTCCAATTCCCTTTCGAACCATGTCGACATTCGCGCCAACTTTCTCGCAAAGATTTGCAATCTCATTCATGAATGAGATGCGCGTTGCGAGCATTCCATTGGCTGCGTACTTCGTCATCTCTGCCGATGCGATGTCCATGAAGATGATCGGATTACCGGTGCGAACGAACGGCGCGTAAATCTCCGCCATCGTCTCGCGCGCGAATTCACTCGCTACTCCAAGCACCACGCGATCGGGCTTCATAAAGTCATCGACGGCTGCGCCTTCCTTTAGAAACTCCGGATTGCTGCACATGTGAAATGGAAACCGCGCATTCTTTCCAATCTCGGCGGCAACCTTCCCGGCAGTACCGACCGGCACAGTCGACTTCGTTACGATCACCATCTCACGCGTCATGTTCTTTCCAATTTCGCGCGCAACAGAAAGCACGTGCTGCAAATCCGCTGAGCCGTCTTCATCTGGCGGAGTCCCCACCGCGACAAACAACACGTCAGCGGAGGCAATGGCGGATGCGATATCGGTGGTAAACTTGAGGCGACCGTCCTGCTGGTTTCGCTCGACGAGACCCTCGAGACCAGGCTCATAAATCGGAAGGACGTTTCGCTTTAACCCCTCGATCTTCGACTCGACTACATCGGCGCACACGACATCGTTTCCGGTTTCGGCGAGACATGCGCCAACCACCAGTCCTACGTAACCGGTACCAATTACAGAAATGTTCATGAGGTGAGCTTAAGGTTCAGACAGTTGCCATATTTTTCGCGGGGACTGCTTCCGCGTTCTTTCCGCCCCGCCGGCTGAGTCCGGCAGTAGCGTTTCTTGTGTCGACAATGAGCGACGCCATATCCACCACTCGCTGATAATCCACGTTCGAGTGGTCCGTGATAATTACGACTGCATCTGCTCGCGCGAGCTCTGCATCACTAAACGGAACGCTGATCCGCTCGTGTCCGTCCTCACGGAATGACGGGATGTTCGGATCATGATAGACGACATCCGCGCCACGCTCCTCTAGAAGACTGATGACGTCCAGCGCCGGACTCTCACGCATATCGTCAACGTCGCGCTTGTATGCAACTCCCAGCACAAGAATGCGACACCCCCTCACCGGCTTCCGCTGATCATTCAGTGCCTGGGCGACTTTCTCGACGACGAGCATTGGCATTTCGCTGTTGATCTCGCTCGCGAGGTCGATGAAACGCGTTTTGTAGTTCAGCGTTCTCATCTTCCAGGCGAGATAGTGTGGATCGAGCGGTATGCAGTGTCCACCGATTCCTGGTCCGGGCGTGAACTTCATGAAGCCAAAAGGTTTTGTAGCAGCTGCGTCGATCACTTCCCAGACATTTACGCCGAGTTTCTCGCAGACGATCTGCATCTCGTTCACGAGACCGATGTTCACGGAGCGGAAAGTGTTTTCCAGAAGCTTCACGAGCTCAGCGGTCTCTGTGCTCGAGACAGGGACGATTTTCTCGAGACATGACGCATAGAGCGCAGTCGCAACCTCGGTGCATCCGGGAGTTATTCCGCCGACAACTTTCGGAGTGTTCTTTGTGTTCCACTTTTCGTTGCCGGGGTCGACGCGCTCGGGACTGAACGCGAGAAAGACATCTTCGCCCACAGTAAGACCCGCAGCTTCGAGCTTGGGTTGCAGCAAATCTCGAGTTGTTCCGGGATAAGTCGTGCTTTCCAGAACAATCAGAAGTCCGGGATGAACGTTTCTCGCGATAGCATCGGCTGCCGCAATCACGTACGTCATGTCCGGATCGCGCGTCTTGGCAAGCGGCGTCGGCACAGCAATCGAAAGCGCGTCCATCTCTCGCAGCTTCGACTCATCCGTTGTCGCTTCGAATTTTCCGTTGTCGACAAACTGCTTCACTTCCGCGGACGGAACGTCTCTTATGTGCGACTTGCCGCCCATCAAATCGTCGACCACACCCTGGCTCACGTCGTAGCCAATCACCTTGAATCCGGCATTCGCGAACTCGATCGCGAGCGGAAGTCCCACGTAGCCGAGGCCGATTACGCCGACGCATGCCTTACGATCGGCAAGCTTTGCGAGCAGACGATCCTTCATGCTTTCCCCGCCGGGCATGTCGTTAGTGCCCATAAAAACTGCGCACGGCTCCTGCAACTTCATCCAGCTGACTCTCCGTCAGCTCCGGATAAATCGGAAGAGATACAACTTCCTTTGCGGCGCGCTCGCTCTCCGGGCATTCGCCCTCGCGATAATCGAGATACGCGAAACACGGCTGAAGATGGAGTGGCAGCGGATAGTACACAGAGTGCCCGATGCCTTTCGCCTTTAGATGGTCCTGAAGCTCGTCGCGCCGCTTCGCTCTGATCGTGTACTGATTGTAGATCGAAACATTGTTCGGATCGACGTAAGGCGTGCGCACTTCGTCCATGTCTGCAAAGGCCGCGTCGTAGCAAGCGGCGTTACGCCTGCGCGCAGCACTCCACTTTTCGAGGTGCGGAAGCTTTGCAAGCAAAACCGCCGCTTGAAGTGAATCCAGTCGGCTGTTGAATCCAACTTCGTCGTGGTAATACGTTTTGAGCCCGCCGTGTACACGCAATCTCATGAGACGATTTGCAATTGTCTCGTCCTGCGTGACAATCATTCCGCCGTCACCGTATCCGCCGAGATTTTTCGACGGGAAGAAACTGAACGTTCCAATCGTCGCGGCTTCGCCTGCGCGAACGAGTCGGCCGCCGATCTTTCGAGTTGCGCCGATTGACTGAGCCGCATCTTCAATGACCGGTACATCCTGCACCGCTGTTGCGATCGCATCCATCGCCGCCATCTGGCCGAATAGATCGACAGGCATCACTGCTTTTGTTCGCGATGTGACGGCTGCTGCAGCTGCCTGCGGAAGAATGTTGAAGTTGTCTGGATCGATATCCGCGAAAACCGGTTTTGCTCCGACGTTGTGAATCGTTCCGGCGGTCGCGAAGAAGGTAAACGGCGTTGTTACGACTTCATCACCAGGCCCAATGTCGAGAGCTTTGAGCGCGAGAAGCAGCGCATCAGTTCCGCTGGCGCAGCCAATGGCAAAGCGCGTATTCGACAGCTCGGCAACCGCTTGCTCCAGCTGCTGAACCGGCGGTCCGAGAATAAAGGCCTGGTCATCGACCACGCGCATCATCGCCGCGACTACTTCGTCGCGGATGGTGGCGTATTGCGCTTTCAAATCAAGGAGAGGAACGGCCATTCTATACGAAGTAAGCAGTCGGTGTTAGTCAGCAGTCAGTAGTAGTCAGCAGTCAGCAGTGCAGATCGTCAGCAGTCAGTAGTGTCGTTTATAGCCTTGTAAAATGACCGGTTCAGCCCTTTAACGGGAGCGGGACTTCGCATCCAGTTTTGGCCGATTCGTAAATTCCGAGAATCAGTTCCAGCGATTTCCGCCCCGCCCTTCCATCCGTATCGGCCTTTGCCTGGCCACGTAGAACCGCGAGCACGTTTCGATAATAGCCCTCATGCCCGAACCCGTAGACGTTCGGCGGATTGCTATCGACGTTCCTGGCGAGCTCGTCATCAGGGTCCGGCTCGGCGAAATCCCAATGCTCCACTTTGTTCACTGCCGTCCCACCGATCTTCACGGTTCCCTTTTC
>DATLDN010000090.1:0-3103 GCA_035525855.1 Gemmatimonadaceae bacterium | reverse complement strand
GTTTTCAGTTTTGGGTCTACCGACCGCTCATTACTCGAAAGCCGACAGCCGAGAACCATTGACCCAATACCCAACGGGTCACCGTGCAGTTAGACGAATTGCGCCTTCACGATGAATGCGATAATCAGCACCACATAGGCTGCAAACGTACTGATCTCCGAGCGGAACGCCTCACGCCACCTCAATTCACCCGAATACTCGAGCTTCGGCTTCGACGGCACCCACCTCGGCGTACACTGCCTGTACTCCAGATACTCACGCCCGAACGTCGACTCGAGAACTCCCTCCTCGTACCGCACGATCAAGCTGTACTCGAGCGCAAACAACAACATCGCAAATGGGAGAAACCACATCACTCCCGATATCACGACAAATCCCATCCAGATCAAAAAGTTTCCGTTGTAAAGCGGATTGCGACTCCACGCAAATGCACCATGCGTGATGAGCGTCGAAACATTGCGCGACCGGCGTCGCGTCGTAGTTCCTGCAGCAGCAACTCCAGCAAGACGGAACGCCTCACCCGCCATGAGAAGGAGCGCACCCATCACCCATCGCCGCCACGATGTCGTTCCCGGAAACAAAAGCGGGATTCCCAAAAACAAAACCGGCAGCCAACCACGATTTCGAAAGAGAATCGCACCGAGCTGTGCAGCCGGCGTGAGCTCGGCCTCACTTACATCTGCAACTTCCGGCACAGTCGGCGCCGGACGCGGCTCGGTTATTCCCATGGCGAGAATATCGAACGCCAATGATCCGGCACACGCATCGGCTTTCCAGCCGGATCGATCGTTACGTACACAATCGTCGCCTCAACAAGCAACGCACCATTCTGATTATGCGCCGTCTGCTTCACAGTGAAGCTCGTATTCCCGATCGTCGCCAGACCCGTGCGAATTCGAAACTCATCTCCGGGAAACGCAGGCATGCTGTACGACGCGTCGATGTGACGCACAACCGCAGTCAACGCACGCTTCACGTATTCGTCGAACTGCATGTGCGTCTCGAGCGCGGCCCACCGCGCGCGCTCGAGCAGCGTCAGCATGTACGCGTGATTTACGTGCCCGGCGGTGTCGCAGTCGCTCGGGTAAATGTGAATTGTCAGGTCGTCAGCCATCGGCCATCAAATGTAAGCCAGAAGAGCGTCGGACCCTGCTGCGTTCTCGAATATTCAAGTGCCGCGGCAAATCCCTTTGCGCTGTACGTCGCGTCGAGCTGGATTCCACTCGCGTTCTTCAACAACTCTGCAGCGTGTTGCGCCGCCGGCAGCGGACGACCATACGCGCCTCCAAAAAAATCATGATTGATCGTCAGCAGCTCGGGCCTTACGGTCGGAATCTTTTCCTTCGTTGTCTCAGTGATCGCAGCAGCGGTCTTCCGCGCAATCCGCCGAACTCTCCCACGAGTCGCATAAATCCTGGGTCCCACTCTCACACCAATTACAGGAATCACCAGGTTCGCGAGCATGAGTCCAAGCGCAATTCCCGCCATAGTGCTTCCCGTTGCAACTGGAAGAACAACACGTGCCGGCAACGGCATCGCACCAATCTCTATCTGCTTCGCAAGCTCGAGCCCCGCGTTCACATGGCCGAGCGTCCCGAGTGGTGTGCTGCCACCGATGGGAATGAAGTGAACATTTCGTGTGAGGCGCAGATAACTGCAACGAAGCAGCGCGCCAATCGGACTCCCGCGCGTCTGGTCTCCGCTTAGCTCTTCACCGAGCCGTGTAGAAACTGTCGCTGCAATGTCGTTCATATCGTGCGGCCAGCGCACAGCCATTGTTCCTGCGCCGAGCCGCCGCGCATGAATCGATGTTGCAAGGACGTGCGTCGATCCTGCGCCGCCAAGCGTGAGCACGCTATCACCCTGTCGAACACTTCCAAGAAGAAATTCCAGAGCGCGAACTTTATTTCCGCCGAATAATGGAGCGTCGAGATCATCGCGCTTGATCCACAGCTCGTTCGCGCCTTCGATGCCGGAAATTCTTTCAACCGGCGACGGCAAAGTGCAGAGCGATGCACGCGGCAATGCACGGAGAGCAGGGAATCGACCGTACAGTGCGATATCGTCTGCCAGCGCGTGTGTTGCCGTTACTGTCGACTCTGAAATTTCTTCACGCATTCAGCGGTGGTAAATTGGTTTGATGAAAGCTGAATCAGACACACTGCTTTACCTCGATACAACGGAACAGGTCGAGCTTTTTCTCGATGACATAACGGGTTCCCGCGAGCTTGCGCTCGACACGGAAGGCGCAAGCTTCCACCGTTTCATCGATCGCATCTATTTACTCCAGCTGAGCACGCGTGAGAGAAGTGCAGTAATCGACCCACTTCCAATCGGGGCCCCTCTTCGACTCGGCGAAATTCTGCAGGATCCAAAGGTCGAGGTTGTGTTTCACGATGCGGACTACGATCTGCGACTTCTGCACCAGGATTACGGCTGGCATGTCAACAACATTTTCGACACCCGCATTGCCGCACAGCTGCTCGGCATAAAGTCATTCGGATTGGCCGCGCTTCTCGAGCAATTCTTTGGTGTGAAGCTCGACAAAAAACATCAGCGCGCTGATTGGTCGCTCCGTCCCCTCACTCCGGGAATGCTGGAGTACGCCGCGCAGGACACGCGCCATCTTCTCGATCTTCGGGATGAATTGCGATCGCGTCTCGAAAAACTTGGGCGGCTCGCGTGGGCTAAGGAAGAGTTCGACCGCCTCGAGGGAACGAAGTGGGACGCCGAGGACGCGGCGAATACGTTCTTCAGGATCAAAGGCGCGAGGGATCTGAGCAGGCGTGAGCTCGCGTTGTTGCGTGAGCTCGTTCCATGGCGTGATAGTGTCGCCCGTGATCTCGACCGCGCAACGTTTAGAGTGATGACAAACGATGTCCTCCTGGAGATCGCTCGTACGGCGCCCAGGACGACATCGGACCTCGCGAAATTGAAGGGCATGCCCCTAGGGATACTGGAGAGGGGCGGTGGCGCGATACTGTCGGCCGTGACCAGAGGGCTCGAGATCGCCGACGAGCATCTTCCCAAGTTTCCGCGCGCGCCGAAATGGGATCGCGAGGAAGATTTCGAGGCGAACGTTTCCAGGCTCAAGGTCGTTCGA
>DATLDN010000005.1:0-22141 GCA_035525855.1 Gemmatimonadaceae bacterium | reverse complement strand
AGGCGCGATACCGGGCTACGCTACGCCCCGAAATCTTTCAGACAGACAACTTAATGAATTCGGTCAAGGCGCGGTTGTAAAAGTGAAAACATTGTTCGATGCCAGCGCATTCCCCGCCGCGTCTTTCATCCCGGTGGTCAGCGTCACCGTGTAGTTCGTGTTCGGCAGGAGTGTCGAGGTTGGAATAAAAATCGCCTGCAGCGATGACGAATTGAAACTGACGGTTCCCGCAACCGCGGCTCCCGAAGAACTCAGCGTGACGAGAAAAGTCGACGTGGTGACCGACGTCGGATCCAGTGACTCGTTGAATGTCGCAACGATTGTGGACAATCCGGAAACTCCGCTTTGGCCACTCGTCGGAGATGTTGTCGTCACAACTGGCGGCGTAACGTCCGTGTTCGATGTGAGCATTCCGAGCCCGCCGCCGGAACCGTCGCATGCAAGCACCAAGGTGAGACTAAGCGCTGTCACAAAAAATCGCTTGGCTCGATTCGAGAATTGCAGCTTCGACATTTTTCTATCCTGTCGGATTTGCTCTAATGGCGTGGCAAGAAAAACGCCGCTCGTTATACCCAACCGAGCTCGCGCAACGCCGGCAAGAGCGCTCGGAACGCACGCGCGCGGTGACTTACCTTCGCTTTTTCACGCCAGCCCGCTTCGGCCATCGTTCCGTTCAACTCATGGACCTCGACATGCGGATCGTATCCGAATCCACCATTCCCCCTCGCCTCTGTAATAACTCGGCCCTCGATGCTTCCTTCTCGCACCAGTTCGCCTTGTTCACCAGCATACGCGGCGACGCACATGTAGCGCGCCGAACGTAGTGGCTGCCCCTCGCCGCGCAACTCAGACTCGCGTTCAACTCTCTCGAGCTCGCGCAACAATTTCTGGTTGTTCGCCATATCGAGCGCAACTCCGCTCAGATCACTGCGACCAGAGTATCGCTTGCTAATGACTCCGGGTGCTCCGCCAAGTGCGTCGACGACAATTCCCGAATCGTCCGCGAGGACCGGCATTTTCGTCAGATCATAGAAGTAGCGCGCTTTCGCCAACGCATTCTCTTCGAACGTAGCGTACTTCTCTACCAGGTCTTCAGCCGGCGCTGGAGGAATGCCGGCGTCATCGAGAGTAATTGTGCGGATGTCGTATTCAGCTAGGATCTCATGAAGCTCGCGAAGCTTTCCGGTGCTTCGCGTTCCGAGCAGAACTATCGAATCAGCCGCCAAGAGCTGCCTGCTGCTCGAGATTCAACCGATCGATTCCTGAAATTGCCAGCTCGAGAAGAGCGTCGAGCTCGGCTCTATCGAAGGTTCCGTGCTCTCCAGTTCCCTGCACTTCGACAAACTTTCCTTCAGAGCTCATTACGACATTCATGTCCACATCGGCGCGAACGTCTTCTTCGTAATCGAGATCCAGCCTCGGCTCACCGTCGACAATTCCGACGCTGATCGCGGCAACACGTCGCTTGATCGGCGTCGCAGGAATCTTTTGCATCTCCACCATCCAGCTGAATGCATCGACGATCGCGACAGCCGCGCCCGTAATTGCCGCGGTGCGAGTGCCTCCATCGGCAACGAGCACATCGCAATCAAGCTTCACAGTGAATTCACCGAACTTGAAATCATCGAGCATAGCGCGAACGCTTCTACCGATGAGACGCTGAATTTCCTGCGTGCGTCCGCCGAGCTGCGTGCGCTCGCGCGCAGTGCGCGTTCGTGTCGCGCGCGGCAGCATCGCGTACTCTGCTGTCAACCAACCTTCACCACGGCCGCGCCGCCAGCTCGGAACTCCTTCTTCGACGGATGCGGTGCACAGCACTCGCGTCAGGCCGAAACTCGTAAGGCACGATCCCTCGGCATACGGCGCGATCCCGCGCTCGATTGAAATTGTCCGAAGCTCGGAATTAGCGCGTCCCTTTCTTTTCTCAGTCATCCGAAGTCATTCTCTCGATAATCGAAGTTGTCGATTGCCCGGCTGTCAGCGGAACAACGACAACACTTCCGCCCCAGCTTTCTACTTCTTTCGCGCCAACAATCGAATCACGCGTATAGTCGCCGCCCTTAACGATTACGTCGGGGCGCAACGCTTTCACCAGCTCGAGCGGGGTGTCCTCGTCGAACGCGACCACCAGATCGACTGCCTCCACCGCTGCGAGCACATAAGCGCGCTCGAGCTCGGCTCGAATTGGGCGCAAAGGCCCTTTTAATCGTCGCACTGATTCGTCGGTGTTTATCCCGACAATCAGAGCATCTCCCTCTTCGCGGGCTGCGGTGAGAAGATCGATGTGCCCGGGATGGAGCAAATCGAAAACTCCGTTCGTGAACACAACTCTTCCTGGAATCTTTGTACGCTCTTCAACAGCAGCCTGTCGTGTTGGAGCAATTTTTTTCGAGGGATCTCTCACGTCGCGGAACTTAACGGCGCAGTCCGCGGAGAGTCAGATCAGATGTGATCTTCGACGGACGGACGAAGTCGAACCGCTTTCTGAATGTCGAACGGAAGCCTCAACGGCTGGTCGTATTCAGCCCAGATCTTGATCGTGTTTTCATCGCGCAGGATGTTGATGTCCTTCGCATCCGACGGAAGATCGACAGAATCGGCGAAGCTGCTCAGACGATCTTTGATCTGCTGATCGGTGCGGAGCGTTGCAAATCGCGCTTCCTGCTTCATCGCGTCGCGATACTCGAAGTACTTGAGCAGATCCTGTCCGGCGTACGCGCCGAAGTACAGTATGCCGCCAAGAATTGCCAGCTGAATTACACAGCCGAGCCGGCTCACGCCGAGACGATGTCGGCGGATTACCATTGCGATTGCGCGCCCTGTACGATCTGGTTGACGATCTGCTCCATCGCCTGCCTGCGACCGGTTGTCTCAGCACGCTCATCATAGTCAGCCGTCTCGGCGAGTCCCTTTCTCGTAAAAAGCGTTTTCCCGGTTACCTGATCCACCATTTCAATATCTACGGTGATCTGAAGCTGGCGTTTCGCGCTCGTCGCCTGTTTGTTGTTCGCGCTGCTGCCTACCGGAATGTCCGCCTCGTACCGCTGGATGGTTCCGCGAACGATCGCGTTCGCGCGCGCTTCGGTTGCGTCACGGAGCCCGAGCTTGTCGCGGAGCTTGTCGCGCAGCGTCTCAGCAAGCTCACGCTGCAGCTCGGGGTTCGCAGTGCGATTGTCGAAAGGAATTATCGCTACGGTATGGATGTGCGACGGTAATCCTCCACCGGAGAATCCATAAAAACAGCCGCTCAGCGCGAGAGCGACGCTAACGAGTAAAGATCGTCGCATCGAAAGGCGGTACCTCATCGTCCCGAATGATTCCGAGCCACAGTTTCCGATGTCCCGGAACCTCATATAGTAGACGTCCGCCCGCGTCGCGCGTCACCGCCTCGGCGATTCGGCCCCCGTTGAGGCGAACGAGCTGCATGATACGCGAGCCGTGAAGCGTAACACGCCACGTCGCGGGCCGGCCAATTTCTGCTTGTATCGTATCGCCACTCGCGCGAACGACGGTATCGGGAAGCGCGGGGACCGACAGTCGTCCAATCGCCGCCCACAGCATCGCAGGCGGAGGAAGCAGTCTGCGGATCCTGTCGATGTTCGGCCCTCTCAGAGAGTCACCGATCAGAACCGCGTACCCGGCGAAAATTCCGCCGACCAGGAAAAGATCCACGCGCGCGGTATCCGGCGAAGCCGTTCGAATCGCTCCCTCGCCATGCGTGAGGAGGCTGTTCTCCTCGTAATCCCATCTGAAAGAAATCCGATGATGGCCGCCGAGCATCGGTATCGCCGGCAACTTTCGCTCGGGAGTCGCCGGTCCGTTCATAGGTGTGACGCGAGGCGCACAAGCGGACAACGCAAAAACGATCAGCAGGTAACGCAGATTCATCGAGCAATGACTGAAGTGATCGGATCTCCCTGAACGATTGTGTCGAGAGCAGGATACCCGCGAAGCACGCGACCGAACACAGTGTAGTGTCCATCGAGATGCGCCTGGGGAGAGTGTGTTATGAAGTACTGACTGCCGCCGGTGTCTGGCCCCGAGAGCGCCATTCCGAGTGCACCGCGATCGTAACGACGCGGGTTCATTTCATCGCGGATTGCGTAGCCGGGCCCACCATTCCCGTCGTCGCGGGGATCGCCGTCCTGAATCACGAAATTCGGAACTACGCGATGGAATCGGGTTCCGCGATAGTAGCCTGATTTTGCAAGTCGGAGAAAATTGTCGACAGTGATTGGTGCATCAGCACCGTAAAGATCGAGGACGATGTCGCCGCGGACAGTCCTGATTGTCGCGCGAGGACGATTGCCGGCGAGTGATGGAAGAACGTAAGTGCGCACAATCGACTGATACCACTCGATTGGCTTCGATGTGCCCGATGTGGATTCCCAGCCACGAAAGACACTCGAATGCGCAGCTTCAGCTCTTACGAGCGGATCCGTAGACGGATGAAGCCTTCCGATACGCTCTCGCAGCTGCGGAGCAAATACAGCGCTGTCGCGCTTCCACGCCGCTGCGACGTAACTGATTGCTGCAATTCGCGCATCGTTTCCTGAATCACGCGCTGCCCTCTCGTACGCATCGACAACGGTTCTCGTATCCACTGCATTTGGCCTCCGAGCGAGAGTGCCGATCACCCCCGCGCGCACGATGTAATCCGGATCTGATAAGCCCGGCATGAGTGCATCATGAACGGCGGGCGAAAGAGTTGTATCATTGCCGGCGATTGCACTGTATGCGGCCGCACGCACGCGCCCGTCTTTGTCGGCCTTCATCTCATTGCCAACCTGCGTGGCGAAGCGGACGTTGCCGGCGTTCGCCGCGGCATTGAGAGCGGCTGCACGATATCGCCAATCGGGATGGCCCTGCCACGTTTCGAGCTCAGGAAGTCGCACGCCCTTCGCTGCGGCAGACGCAAGCAGACTCGATCTGTACATCAGACTCGTATCCGCTCCCCACAGCGGCCGCCATGCAACGAGCGTTGAGTCGAGCACGGTGCCGAGTACCTGCGCAGCAGCAATGCGAGTGTTGGCATCCGCATCGCGAGTTGAGGCCACGACAGTTTCCTTTCCGCGCGACCCGTATGTCGCGAGCGACCGCACAGCATTTATTCTCACGTGCGGATGCGGATCCAGGGCGAGACGCGATAAGACATTGAACGCGCGATCGCCAAGTGAATCACCCGCGGCTGCCTTCGATAGCGCGCGCCCAATTTCAGCGCGCGTGCGCTGGAGCGCGCTCGGAGAGATGTACGCTTCCGCTGTAACGAGCGCCGATGATGGAGGCGCGTTCGTTGAAACCCGTTTCTCGCTCGCGGCCTGTATGAAAGCAGGCTGATTTGCCAGCGCGATAAGGTCGCGTACACCCGCAGGCGAACGTGATCGTGCAATCGCGTACGATGCCGCCCAAATAATCGACGGCGGGTTGGTCATCGTGAGATATCTTCGCAGAGATTCAACAGGAACCGGCCGAAGCTTCGCAGCTGCAAGAAGCAGTTGAATCATGCGAGCCTCATCTGTTACAGGTCCCGCTAACGCGCTTGTTATCGCCGTTCGCGCGGGCGCGCCAATCTCGCCGAGTGCCCAGGCTGCTTCGCGCGCTACTCGTGGCGTGCCTGGGAGCTGAGCTGCGAGATGCTGAACCGATGCGGAATCGTGCAGGAGGCCGAGTGCATAGGCTGCGTTCGATGCGACTTTTTCATCCCTGTCTATCAACAGCTCACGTAAGCGAGGAACGCCTTCCATTCCATGCGCAGTTCCGACCTGGCCAATTCCCAGCGCGGCTGCTGCGCGCAATGGCGCCCACGTCGATGCTAGTGCGCTGTCAATGAGCGCGCGATTGAACGTTCGAGAGTCCGTCATCGCGAGCAATCGTGAGTACAAGGCCACATTCACTCGCGAAGGCGTCGCCCGCTGCGCCCCGACGCCGCTCGAGACAAATATCGCCGAACAAAAGAGAATGCCTCTAGCTGCGCGCATCGTCCATCGCTTTTCTGATTTCACCAGGCATGGCTGCAAGCTTTCCCTCCTTGTTGATCGATGCCAGCGTGGTGCTGGCTGAAGCGAGGCGCGCACGTGTAGTTGCATTTTCGATTATGTAGTTGAACGTAACCGTGCGTGAACGAACATTCGTGACCGTAGTACGCACACGAATCAAATCGTCGTATTTGGCTGCGAAATGGTATCGGACCGATGCATCGATTACAGCAAGTGCGACTCCGTCTTTCTCCAGCTCGGCGTATGATGTCCCGAGCTGTCGAATCAGATCCGTGCGACCAATCTCGCACCAGATCAGATAGTTGGCGTGATATACAACACCCATCTGATCTGTCTCCGCGTAACGCACGCGGAACTCGACGGTGCCTTCTCGCGGACCTGCAGCCGTTGCGGTCATCGCCATAAGATAGTTTGTCAGCGCATCGCGGGGCGACTACAATTGCCGTGTGCTTACATCGCCATGCTATCTCGTTTCTGATGCACACATAGGAGTTGCGCCCCCAGATGTCGAGCGGCGCTTCGTTCGATTCCTTCGCGAGCTGCGTGGCCGCGCGGGATCGCTGGTGATAAACGGTGACCTATTCGATTTCTGGTTCGAATGGAAGTCGGTGATTCCCCGCGCGAGCTTTCGCGCGCTCGCGGCTTTATCGGATCTCGCCGACAGTGGCCTCGAGATTCTCTGGGTCGCAGGAAACCATGACTGCTGGGGCGGCGAGATTTTAGAAAACGACGTTGGTGTTACGTATCATCTTGGCCCGTGGACGGGCGATGTCGCGGGCTGGCGAACGCGCATCGAGCACGGTGACGGTTTGCGCGACCGGGAGGATCGTGGGTATCGGGCTATTCGGCCGATCATGCGGCATCGTCTCGCAATACGTGCATTTCGCGCGATTCATCCGGATTGGGCGAGCAAGCTCGCGCATGGCAGCTCGGGTGCGAGCCGCGAATATCGCGCGAGAGATGAAGGACGCGGGCTTCGGGCAGTCGCATTCTCCGAGCTCGAGCGTAATCCGTCGATCGAGTTACTTGTTTACGGACATTCGCACGTACCAACATTGGAGCGAAGTACGAAAGGCGGCGTATTTGCGAATGCGGGATCGTGGCTCGATGCACCGACGTACCTGTGCATCACGCCTGAAAAAGTCGAGCTCCTCGAATGGCGTGAAGATTCAGCCGAGGGTCACCGTCTCAACGTGGTCGATCGCAGAGCCGAGGAATCGCTGGCCGACACGTAGGAACTGGTCCGGAACGTCCGAAGCGATGAACCGATAAGTTGGCGGTTCATTGCCATTAGTTCGTGCAAGGCCCGCTTCCTTGAGTGTAGCTCCCGTCTCTGCCGCTGTTTCTTCAGCGCTGTCGATGAGGCGAACGCTGCGTCCGACAACTTCTCCAATCGCGCGTTTTAATAACGGATAGTGTGTGCACCCGAGGACGAGAGTATCCACGTTTGCATCGACAAAGCTGCCGAGATATTCGCGTGCGATGATGTTTGTCGCGTCAGTTTCGAGCCATCCTTCCTCGACGAGAGGAACGAACAACGGACAAGCGCGCGCAGTGATGTGGGCTGTGGGGAGCTGTTCTTCAATACATCGCTCGTACGCATGAGAGTTGATCGTCCCCTGCGTTCCGATCACTCCGATATTTCCTGTTTTCGTTGCACGCGCGGCTGCACGGGAGCCCGGCTCGATAACGCCGATAATGGGAAGATCATTCTCTTCTCTAAGAGCATGCAGCGCGTGAGCTGTCGCTGTGTTGCATGCAACCACTACTGCTTTGACTCCCTGGTCCTTGAGAAACGCCGTGATCTCTCTGCTATAGCGGAGTACCGTCTCAGGACTTTTCGGCCCGTAAGGTACCCGCGCAGTGTCGCCGAAGTAGATAATGCTCTCGTTCGGAAGCTGTCGCATGATCTCGCGTGCAACAGTCAACCCGCCAATTCCGGAATCGAAAACGCCGATTGGTTGTGCTTCGTTCACCATGCGACGCGAGCGGCGAGCTGGATCCCACGATCGAGTGCAGTCGCCTTTACGTTGACGTCGAAGTCAACGAGCTGAGCTGCGACCCATGCGTCCGCGCCGGAGAATAAATGATTGAAAGCCATTGCTGCGATCCAATCCTCGAGATGCGTTCGTCTAGCTCGTACACGATCTGCGAGGTTTTTGTTCTTTGGCTCGCCGACCGTTTTCACTTTGCCTGTTACGGGGTCGATGATTGGATTCTGGTTCGCGTCTTTCGCGTCGACGATAATGGTGTCATGGCGCGCGGCCTTTGCGACGTCCAGGTCGTGATACGATTTCGCGATCATCGCGATCGATGCTGCTTCGGCTGAAACAAAGAGCCATCCCGCTTTCGGTCGAAGAAGATCGAACTGGGCCAACCCCGGAACGAGCATCGACCGAACGAGTGCGGCACGGGGAGTGAGTGGCACTTTGCACTCGGGCAGCGGCCGTTCGACTGTGCCGGCGATGACGACCTTGGGTACGACCGGAGTCGGCGCGCTCTTCGGTGGCCGTTTACATAGAATTGCATTCGCTGCTGGCTTGACGGCCGCGGTATCCTGAGCCTCCGATTGGCTCGATACGATGGCAATCGCGGTGAGCAGAGCTCCAATCGTGGCGGGAGAGTGTGGGAATCGAACCCACCCGACCCGACTCGGTCGGGTCACACCAGTTTTGAAGACTGGGGAAGCCACCAGGCCCCATCCACCCCCGTATCGATTGGATCGATCAGTCAACCACGATAGCAATATTCTCTCGCTCGAGCACTTCGCCGATTTCAGTTGCGTCTTCCACTCGCGAAAGATAGTGGGCGAGCCGAGCGTGAGGCACAGCAACGAGAAGTCCGCCTGAAGTTTGCGGGTCGCAAAGAATCTGACGGTGCTGATCGGCGCTTGCTCGCCACTCGACGAATTGCTCGACGTAGTCGATGTTCCGCTTCATTCCGTCGGTTGTCGCTCCCTTTTCAAGAGCTTCTCTCGCTCCATCGAGAGTCGGGACACTCGAGGCGCTAATGCGCAGGGTGACATTGCTCGCTCGCGCGATGTGCGAAGCATGTCCGAGTAGTCCGAAGCCTGTGATGTCAGTGGCGCAGCGCGCACCGGCGGCCAATGCTGCGCGACTGGCGTGACCGTTCAGCTTCTTCATTCCTTCGATCATTGCTTGTCCAGCAGCGGGATCGATCAATCCTTTCTTGAGAGCGGTTGCGAGGATTCCGTTTCCAATGGGCTTCGTGAGCACGAGTCGATCGCCAGGGCGCGCGCCGGCATTCGTCAGGAGATACTGCGGATGAGCTTTACCTGTGACCGCGAGTCCGTATTTCAACTCTGTATCAATTACCGTGTGACCGCCCACGATGAGCGCCCCTGCTTCGTGAACTTTTTCCTGTCCGCCGTGCAGGATTGCAGTAAGAACTTCGAGAGGAAGATCATTCGATGGAAACCCGACGATGTTGAGCGCAGTGATGGGTTGTCCGCCCATCGCGTAGATGTCGGATAGCGCATTGGCTGCGGCGATTTGTCCGAAGTCAAAGGGATCGTCGACTATGGGCGCAAAAAAATCCACGGTCTGGACGAGCGCCAGCTCATCTCCGACCAGGTACACGCCAGCGTCATCGAACGTCTCCCGGCCGACTAAGAGCCGAGGGTCGCTGATCGACGCCAGTGGCGCGAGCGCTGCCGACAGGTCACCCGGACCCATTTTGGACGCTCAACCAGCGCAGCGTGCGAACGCAGTTAATCGAAAGAGCTCTTCGCGGGTTTTGGAGGTGGACATATGTCCTTCGTTGAGGGCTAACCGAATCTAAGTGAGTGAAACTGAGAGGGGCGCAGCAACAGCTTTGTCGCACAGAGACGAAGTGACCCGTTGGGTTTTGAGTCAATGGTTCTCGGCAGTCAGCGAGCGAGTTTTCAGTAATCGGTTACCGACCACTCATTACTCCATAGCGGACCGCCGAGAACTATTGACCCAAAACCCAACGGGTCACCTCTGTTTCTGGATGAAGCTGTGCCTCCGCCCCCCTCTCAAACGCTCAATCAGGCAGAACAGCGATGAGATCCACCTCTATCATCGCCCCTCTCGGAAGCGCCGCAACCTGAACGGTCGATCGCGCCGGACGCGCGTCGCCGAGCCAGCGCGCATAGATCTCGTTTACAGTCGGGAAATGCGCGAGATCGGAGAGGTATACAGTCGTCTTGACGACATTCCCCCACGATGCGCCGCCCTGCTCCAGAACACTTTGAAGATTTTCCATCACGCGATCAGTCTGCGCGACAATGTCCGAACCCGTTATCTCGCCCGTTGCGGGATCGAGCGGGATTTGTCCCGCCGAATAAAGAACTCCATTCGCTATGATTGCCTGCGAATACGGGCCAATTGCGGCTGGCGCGTGGGCCGTCTTTACCTGCTTCACTTTGTCTCCTCGCTCGCTCGATGTGTGCACTGCCGGAGCAATGTTACTCAAGTTTGCGCGCTCGACGCCAGTTTGAAGACCCGCGTTGCATTTGCACAAACCGTTGAGCTCATCGCTTCAACACTTACTCCGCGAGCATCTGCGAGACGCGCGACAGTGTAGCTCACCCATGACGGCTCGTTGCGTTTCCCCCGATTTGGCACAGGCGCGAGATACGGCGAGTCCGACTCGGCGAGTATTCGATCCTCGGGGACCATTCGAATGATTTCATCATCCGACCATTTCTTGAACGTCACGATTCCACTGAACGAGATCAGCCACCCTGCTTCGATCGCGGCTTCAGCGAGAGCACGCGTTCCCGTGAAACAGTGCAGCAGACCGACAACACCGGCAGATGCAGCTTCGCGAATCATCGCCTTGGTATCGTCTTCGGCGTCGCGCGTGTGAACGATCACCGGCGTATCTAATTCGCGCGCAAGCCTGAGCTGTTCGGCAAATGCTCGTCGCTGTTCGGCTCGTGGTGAGTTGTCGTAGTGATAGTCGAGACCGCACTCACCTATCCCCACCGCGCCGTTTGTGACTAGCTCTCGCAGCTGATCGATCGTCGAAGATGGATCGAAGCCGGATGCATCGTGCGGATGAACGCCCGCTGAATAATAGAGATAACCGGGATAACGGCCCGCCAAGTCGGCGGACTCGCGAGCTGAGGCTAGTACTTCGTCTGCCCCGCTACCAGATCCGATGCAGACCACAGCGAGCGCGCCCGAGCTACGGGCGCGCTCGATTACCTCGCCGCGGTCGCCGGCGAACGCCGGGTCGGCGAGGTGCGCGTGGCTGTCGATGAAGTCTGGAATGCCGATGTCCTGCGCGGCCACTTATTCTCGATCCAAAGAAGAACCGGGCTCGCGACATAGATAGAGCTGAACGTTCCGGTCAAAATTCCGAACGCCATAACCCACGCGAAGGGACGAATCACTTCTCCGGCAAAAAACAGAAGCGCGAGAACGGCCGCGAAGGTCGTTGCGTGCGTAAGAATGGACCGAGGGAGCGTCTCGTTGATCGACCGGTTGAGGGTGTCGTACAACGGCTCCTTCCGGTTCTTCCGAAGATTTTCACGAACGCGATCGAAGATGATGATCGTGTCATTCAGCGAATAACCGATAACGGTCAGGATTGCCGCAACGACGGTGAGCGAAATCTCGAGGTGCATGATCTTCAAGAACGCGAGTGTCGTAAACACGTCGTGTCCGGTCGCAATCAAAGCGGCGATTCCAAATCTCCACTCGAAGCGAATGGCGAGATATACAGTCGTGACGAGAAACGACAGCAACATTGCGATGACAGCATCGCGTCGCAGCTCGTTTCCAACCCTTGGGCCAACTCCCTCGGTGCGCGCAACACGGACACCATCCGCGCCATAACGCTGCACTAGAAGATTTCTAATCTGCGTCGCGACGGTTGCAGCACCGGCGGTACCCGATTCGCTCTGTGCAGTTTCCTGCGCTCGAATCGTGAATTCCCTGCTGTTCCCAAATTGCTGGATTTCGGCCCCGTGAATGCCAGCCTCGTCGAGGTAGCCGCGCAGCTGCGCAACATCGACGGGCTTCGCAAACTGCAGCTGCATCAGAGTTCCACCCGTAAACTCGATGCTGAAGTTGGGCCGCTTGATCGCGAACGACGTCAGACCGATGACGATGAAAGCGATGGTGAGTCCAGCCGCCCAGCGCCACCAGCGGATGAAATCGTAATGGGTGCCGTGGAATAAACGAATCATTTAAATGCTCAGCGTCTGTGCGCTCTTCGAGCGAGTGAGCCAGATCATATAGAAGGTGCGTACGACGAAAATCGAAGTGACCATGGACGCCGCGATACCTGCGAGAAGTGTTACAGCAAAACCGCGAACCGGGCCCGTGCCGTATTGATACAGAACGGCGGCTGTCAGTGCGGTCGAAACATTGGAGTCGATGATCGCGCTCATCGCGTGACGGAACCCTTCATCCACCGCGGTGCGAACCGTCTTCCCACGGTCGAGCTCTTCACGAATGCGCTCGAATATCAGAACGTTTGCATCCACCGCGATACCAATAGACAGAACAAAGCCCGCGAGCCCCGGAAGCGTGAGCACAGCGCCGAACCCAGCCAGCGCAGCCAGCGTGAACAGCATGTAGAGAAACAGGCCGAGCACAGCGAGCATTCCCGAGAATCGATAGTAACCGATCATGATTACGATCACGAGCACGATTGCAATCAATCCGGCGGTAATTCCCTTGGAGATTGAATCCTTTCCAAGGCTCGCGCCGATTTCTCTCGTTTCCGCGATCTTGAGTGGCGCAGGCAGCGAGCCGGCGCGCAGAACTAGCGCGAGGTCAGCAGCGGCCTGCAGATCTTTTCCGCCCATCGTGATCTGGCCGCGCGTTCCAATCGCTCCCTGAATCACAGGGGGGCGACCCATCACGCGCTGATCCAGAACGATTGCCATGAAGTCGCCAAGGTGTTTCGACGTCTCACCCCGGAAGCGGCGGCCTCCCTCATTGCTCAGCGTGAACGTAACGAGCGTGCCTTCCTGTGGATCGGTGACCGGCTTTGCATCCTTCAGGTACTCACCTGTTATAATCGGCCGGGCATCCAGGACGTACAACGGCCTGTACAGCTTGTTGCCGAGCGACGTGCTGTCACTTCCCCATCGAAGAACTTTTCCCGGCGGAAGAGCAGCCTGTACCGCAGGCAATGAGACGTAGTGATCGATCTTGTCCACGTCGGTATTAGCGACGTAGTACTCGCCCGGCATCTGGCCCTGCTGAATAAGCTTTGAAAAATCTCCGCCTGTCGTAGGCGTGATGGCTGTATCCGTCTTCGCACTATCCGCCTTCGCGCTGTCCTTACCCGTTTTCTTTGTTGTATCTGCAGTCAACAACGACTGAAGACCCGCGGCGGCATTCCCCGCAGAATCAGTTTTCTTCGCTGCGGTCGTGTTCTGCGCCACGGTGGTAGCGCCACCGGACTGCTTCACCGCTGCGTCGAGCTTCGGAAATGCTTTTTCCAGTGCCTGCGTCTTATCGGTAATCTGGAATTCAAGGAATGCAGATTTCTGAACCACGTCCTGTGCGCGACGAGGATCGTCGATTCCCGGAAGCTCCACGATGATGCGATCGTTGCCGGCTTTTTGAACGACTGGCTCAGACACACCGAACTGATCGATTCGCGTGCGCACGACCTTGAGCGCGCGATCGATTGCTTCGGTCTTGTCCTGAACCGCGCCTTTCGACTCGTCGACCTCGAGAGCCAGGTGCATTCCGCCCTGTAGATCGAGTCCGCGCTTCAGAGGAACACGTTGAACCGTGTCATACTGAAAACCGTTCGGGCCACGCACACGCTCCACGACCTTCCGGGGGAATAGCGCGACAATCGAGGCGATGATCAGCCCCGCAATAATCAGCAGACGATACCTCAGATTCATTTTTTTATAATTCGTGTGAAGTCATGCACATAGCCCTTAAGGCTACCGGAGCCAGCGGGTAGAGTCAACGCGCGTAAGGCGTTTTCGCGATCGCGCGCAAGCTGTCGAACCAGCTCGTCCGCACCCGCAAATTTCCTCGTGTCACGTAAGTACTGAACAAAATCGATGCGGACGTCCGCATCATAAAAATCCTGGTCTGCATCGAACAGATGCGCTTCGAGCGTTACTTCGGGTTCGCCGAACGTCGGTCGAGGGCCAAGATTCATCATTCCACCGAACGGACCGGACGGCGTTTGCACCACGACGGCGTACACGCCCTTCGGCGGCAGCAGCTTCCTCGGCGACGGCGGACTGACGTTGATAGTTGCAAACCCAAGCGTGCGGCCTCGACCCTGACCGCGAACGACCTTTCCACCCACGGAGTATCGCCGGCCGAGACCTTCAGCAGCGCGAGCGAGATCACCACCTGCAATTGCGCGCCGAATAGATGTCGATGAGACGTGTTGCCCGTCCGAATGCGAAACGGCTTCAATCACATCCACTGAAAAGCTCCAACGCTCGCCGAGCTGTTGAAGAACGCTGACGTTGCCTGCGCGATGGTGTCCGAATCCGTGATCGTGCCCGATAAGCAGCTCACGCATTCTGAATCGCCGTCGCAAAACGTGATCGACAAACTCTTCTGCCGAATACAATGAGAGTGCTGGTGTGAAGGGAACGACAGCGAAATAATCGACCCCCGATTCCGAAATCAGCTCGAGCTTTTCGTCATGCGACGTGAGCAGCAGCGGCGCGGCGGATGGATTCACAACCTCCAGTGGATGCGGATCGAAACTGACCAGGACACTTGGCAAACCAGTCGCGTTCGCTCTGGAAACCAGTCGCGACAGCACATCCAGGTGTCCGCGATGAACTCCATCGAAGGTACCAACCGTTACAACGGTGCCGGCCACAGTAGGTGGCAGCGACGAATCGACGGAGATTCGCGCGAGATCAGACATTGCCGGCGACAACGGAAAGAGGCCGAAGCGGCGGGGGCGAGTTACGCAAATCCTCGAGCGAAGCAGCATCGTGTACGTCGAATTCTCCGCTTCGTGTCCGACGGAGAGACGTAAGATGCGCGGCGCTGCCGGTCATCCGGCCGAGATCGCGGGCGAGAGCGCGAATGTATGTTCCAGCCCCGCAAGTGATCGTCGCGCGTAAGAATTCCGGGTCGAGATCGTTCACCTTCCACGACTCGACATGCACCGGCGCAGGAGCAAGCTCCAGCATCTCACCACGCCTCGCGGAATCGTAGGCGCGCGTGCCGTCAACGGATTTTGCAGAGTATGCAGGAGGAACCTGCATCAAGTCGCCCGTCAGCTCAGGCAAACATTTACGAACGGCGTCAACATCTGGAAGCTCTGCGGTTCTTACGACTTCGCCGGTAAGATCGTCGGTCGCGGTCTCCGACCCGAATCGAATTTCAGCTTCGTAAACCTTCGGCTCAGTGACAATAAACGATGCAAGTCGCGTTGCGCGGCCGAACAGCAACAACAGGAGCCCGGTTGCGAATGGATCGAGTGTGCCGAGGTGGCCGATGCTCCGCTCGCCATACGCGCGGCGTGCAGCAAGGATTACGTCGTGAGAGGTTACGCCTGCGGGTTTGTCCGCAAGCAGAAGTCCCTCGACGCTCGAAGTTGTTGCGGGTCTATTCGCTGCGACCGTCATCGCCCGGCTTCGCCGACGAATCGCGAATCTCGGCGAGCAATGACTCGATTCGTGCCGCGCGAGCGATGCTCTCGTCTTCGCGAAATTGAAGCTCTGGAGCAACTCGCAGTTGAAGCGCTCGCGCGACGCGCGAGCGGAGATGAGAAGCAGTGCTCTTCAGCCCGTCGAGCGTCGACTGCTTCTCGCTCTCGCTTCCCATCACGCTCACGAATACCTTCGCGTGCCGAAGGTCAGGGGTCACGTCGACGCCCGTAACGGTGACGAACCCCACGATCCGCGGATCCTTCGCCGACTCGGTGAGGAAAGTCGCAACCTCTTCGCGGACCGCCTCAGCCACCCGGTCCGCGCGACGTGTGTTACGCAGTTGCCGTCGACGTCAGAGTGCGCGCGACCTGCTCCTTGCGATAGCACTCGATTACGTCGCCAATCTTGAGATCATTGAAGTTCTCGATGCCGATACCGCACTCGAAACCTTCGCGAACTTCCTTGACGTCGTCCTTGAAACGGCGAAGCGATCCGATCACTCCGTCGTAAATCTCGACGGCGTCGCGAATAACTCGCGCGCGGCCCTGACGATTGATCAGACCATTCCGGACTGAGCAACCGGCAATGACACCCATGCGCGGGACCTTGAACAGCTCGCGCACTTCGGCCTCGCCGAGCACAACTTCGCGCTCTTCGGGACGGAGCATGCCTTCGAGAGCCGAGCGAACGTCTTCAACCGCCTCGTAGATCACTTTGTACAACTTGATGTCGACGCCTTCACGCTCGGCGGCTGATCGAGCGTTGTTATCGGGACGAACGTGGAAGCCCACAATGATCGCTCCCGATGCGCGAGCGAGGAGAATATCACTCTCGGTGATCGAACCGACACCGCGATGAATTACTTCCACTGAAACTTCGTCGTGCGAAAGCTGACCGAGCGCATCGGCGAGTGCTTCCGCCGGGCCGCCCTGATCTGCCTTGATTACGATGCGCAGCGTTCGCTTCTCGCCCGCTGCCGCAGCTGACATGAAGTCCTCGAGCGAAACGATGCTCTTCGATGTGCGACGACTCTTCGCTTCACGGTCGAGACGCTGGCGGCGCTGAGCGATCTCGCGCGATTCCATTGCGTCTTCGACGACAACGAACTGATCTCCCGCCATCGGCACTCCGCCGATTCCGAGAATCTGAACCGGAATAGCGGGACCGGCATCCTTCACGATCTTGCCACGCTCATCGAGAAGCGCACGCACGCGGCCCGAGAACATACCGCATATGAAGTCATCACCGACGTGGAGAGTTCCACCCTGGACAAGGACCGTTGCAACCGGACCCTTACCCGGATCGAGCTGAGCTTCGACTACTGCACCAGTCGCGCGCTTATCGGGATTCGCCTTGAGATCGAGAATTTCGGCCTGAAGCAGAATTTGGTCGAGCAGCTGATCGACGTTCGTTCCTTTCTTCGCTGAAATTTCTGAAGAGAGGGTCGTTCCGCCGTACTCCTCGAGAACAACGCCGTGCTGAAGCAGATCCTGTTTGACCTTTCCAGGATTTGCAGCAGGCAGATCGATCTTGTTGATCGCAACGATCATAGGTACACCCGCGTTCTTTGCATGCGAGATCGCTTCGATCGTTTGCGGCATCACCTGATCGTCTGCAGCAACAACAAGCACGACGATATCGGTCACCTGCGCGCCGCGTGCACGCATCGCGGTAAACGCTTCGTGACCAGGCGTATCGAGAAACGTGATCGCCTTGTCGCTGGGAAGCGTTACATGATATGCACCGATGTGCTGCGTGATTCCGCCAGACTCGCCCGCAACAACGTTTGCGTGACGGATGTAATCGAGCAGCGACGTCTTACCATGGTCGACGTGACCCATGATCGTGACAACTGCCGGTCGCGGCTTGAGATCTTCCGGAGCTTCCACCGCTTCGGTCGACTCGACGCCAGCAGCGTATTCCTCTTCGCGCACCGCCTGAAATCCGAATTCTCCGGCGATGAGCTCGATCTGATCGAAGTCGAGTCGCTGATTGATGGTGATCATCAATCCAAGATTCTTGAATGCAAATCCGACAATCTGCGTTGCAGGAACTTTTAGAATTCCCGCGAGCTCGCTGACGGTAATGAATTCGTTGACGCGAACCGTTTTCTTTTCGCGCTCGACAGCAGCAATACGCGCGGCTTCCATTTCCTCGCGATAGCTCGCGTCGTCCGCCCGCCGTGCACCGGTGCGACGAACAGCCTGGCCGCGAAGCGCGGTCATCGTTCGTGAAATGCTCGAGGACACTGCTTCCTGATCGACCGAGCCGCGTTTTCCTTTCTTGCCACGACGCCCGCCACGCTCGTCGGGTCGAGGGCCCCCACCACCACCGCCGCCACGATCGTCGCGGCGTGCGCCCGGAAATCCTGTGGCTGCGCCCGGTGCTGCCGATGCAACCGGACGCGGAGGTGTGAACGGAGTGCCAGTAGCGACTGGACGAGGGCGCGGAGCGCCTGGAACGACAGGACGCGGACGCTGACGCTCTGGCGTCGACGGGCCTGTTGAGTGCGTCGATTGCGACGCGGCTGCAGGTTGGGATGCGGGTTGCTGCGGAGAAGAAGGAGGCGGTGTTGGCCGTGGCTGCTGTGGTGCGGCTGGTGGCGTGACCGGAGCGGACGCAACCTCAGCAGCTGGACGCGCTTTTTCTTCCGCAGCTTCAGTCGCCGCTGCAGCAGCTTTCGCGGCTTCCTTCGCCTTTGCGGCTGTATCGATGATACCGGAGCCGGGAGCTGGTGGCTCGACTGGCACAGCCGTCGCTTCTGGCGCCGCCGGCTCCGCAGCCGGAGCTTCAACCGCCCGACGACGCCGACGAACAGTCGCCGCCTCCGCCGCAGCTTCAACTACGGGAGCGGGAGCTTCGACCACCGGTGCAGCTGCACCACGACGACGGCGCGACGGAGCAGCAGCGGGCGCTGTTGCACGCGCGCGCTTCTCACGCTCCCATCTCGCCCGTATTCGCGCGACCTGATCGTCCGTCAGGGGACTGACATGACTGCGCACCGGAACATCCATCTGTCGAAGAAGTGTGATGACTTCCTCGACAGAGACGCCGAATTCACCAGCCAGGTCGTTTACGCGAAATTTGCTCAAGAACTATCTCCTTTAAAAACAGCCATCAGCTATCAGCTATCAGCCATCAGCTGCAACTGCTGATCGAATACCATTCGCCAAACCTGCATCGAGGACTCCAATCGCGGAAACTGAATCGCGACCAGTAACGCCTGCGAGGTCCGCCGACGTGAGACCCTCGATCATTGTCACTCCTCGCGCTGTGAGAAGTGGTGTCACCTTGTTCAAACTATTCTGCGAAGCATCGCCCGCCACAAGCGCCAGCTTTAGCTTGCCACGGCGCGCCGCATCCCGCACCTGCTGAACTCCAACAACCGCGAGCCTTCCACGGATCCCAAGGCCGACCAGGCCAAGAATTTTCCGCCGAACAATCGCGTCCATTATTCGCCCTTCTTCGATCCGGCCTTTGCTGGTTTGCGTGTTGTGCTTTCGTCACCTGCATTGGTCGCATCGCCTGCCCCGCCCTCACTTCCCGTAGTGCCGGATTCCACTTCCTTCGTTTCCGGTGGTTCAGGAATTTCACCGCCTGATGCGGTGCTCGCTTCCCCGGCTCCGTCACCACCTTCTTCAGTGAGCTCGTTGATAATCGTCATCAGTCGATCTGCCTCTTCCGGTGCGATGCCCGCAAGTCGCAGGAAATCCTCACGATCGAGATCGATGATATCGTCGAGCGTTCGGTAACCAGCTTCTTCGAGCACTGCGACCGTTGCAGGCTCGAGTCCTTCGATCTCGGAGAGACGAGGATTGACGACCGCCTCTTCACTCTCGCCCGGAAGCGGCTGGAAGATCTGCGTGTCGGCGCCGCGCTCCATCCACTCCCTGCTCGAGTAAAGCTCGATCTTCCACTCGGTCAGCTCGGAAGCAAGACGAACATTTTGTCCGTTGCGACCGATGGCGAGCGAAAGCTGATCTTCATCGACGACTGCCTGGATCGTTTTCGTAGCGGGATCGCTGAACACGCGGGCGACACGAGCTGGTGCAAGAGCGAGCTTCGCAAATCGCTCCGGATCTGCCGACCATGGCACGATATCGATACGCTCTCCGCCAAGCTCGTTCACGACCGCCTGAACGCGTGATCCCTTCAGGCCAACGCATGCGCCAACCGGATCGACCGAATCATCTCGCGAGAACACCGCGATCTTCGTTCGATTTCCAACTTCACGGGCGGCCGCCCGAACCTCGACGATTCCCTGCTGAATCTCAGGAACCTCGAGCTTGAACAGTGCTTTGACGAACATCGGATCGCCGCGGCTCAGCATGAGGCGAGGACCCTTTGGAGTTTCCTCTACACGCTTGAGAACAGCACGAATTGGATCACCCTGATGGAAATGCTCGCGATGGTTTTGCTCCCGATACGGAACGATCGCTTCGGCCTCACGGAACTTGTTGAGCATGATCACGAGCTTGCCGCGCTCGATCTGCTGAACTTCACCCGACAGCAAATCACCCACTCGGCTCGAGAACTCATCGCGAATTTTCGATCGCTCGCCTTCGCGCACGCGCTGGATGATTCTCTGCTTTGCGGCAAGCACAGCCATTCGGCCGAACTCTGCGAAATCGACTGGAGTCTCCATGACGTCACCGACCTGGAACTCTTCGTCTTCGAAGCGCGCCTCCTCGAGTGAAACTTCCTTCGAGGGATCCGTGACTTCGTCAACGACAGTGAGAAGGCGAACAATGCGAATCGTTCCCTTTGCTTCGTCGATATCTACTTCGGCTTGAACGTTCGGACCGTGCTTCTTGGCGAGCGCCGCGTGGATTCCGTCGTAGAGAAGGCCGTGCAGCTCCGTCGGATCGAGCTGTTTCGAGTTCGTCAGCTCCTTGATCGCGGAGAGTATTTCCATTGAACCGGCCATCTATGCTCCTTACCGTTTCCAGTTGAATGCAAGGCGCGCCTTTTTAATGACCGCCAGGGGAATGCGCAGCGATTTGCCGCCGCCATCCTGTGCAACAATTATTTCGTCACCTTCGCCGCCTTCGACGGCGATGATTTTTATTTCGCGCGAGCCCGCTTCGATGCCACCTTCCACTTTTTCGTTCGTAATCACTGCGTCCCGTCCGGCGAACTTGCGCCAATCGGCCGCGTTTCTAAGCGGCCTTTCGACTCCGGGCGACGACACTTCGAGCACGTACCGAGCACCTGCATATTGCTGTTCATCGAGTCTTGCTTCGATTGCGCGTGATGCACGTGCGCAATCGTCGACTGTGACCTTTTCCCCGTCGCCCCGATCGATTCTGACGTCGAGCACCGGGCGGTTGTGAGTGCCTCCTGACTTGAGCTCAAAAAGCTCTAGTCCAAGCGGCCTAAGCTCCTGCATCACAAGCTCTTCCAGCGCTGGCTTCATCTTCTTTCTAACTGCCTCGACGAAACAAAAAAATGTGGGGGGAATCCCCACATTCGTGTCCGCGGCGAGTTGTCGCTGACCCTTCAGAATCTAGACGTGATCAACTATAGAGTCAAGCGATGGGGCAGCCGTCAGCCATCAGCTACAGCCATCAGCTAACTGAAAACTTCGAACCAGCTGGAGGCTGATGGCGGCACTGCACGGTATCCGATTCCCGATGCCGCGTGCCGAGGCCGGATCTCCGAAACTGCCCAGCGATCGGTTTTTCTCTCGGACATCTGGCATCGGCACGCGGCATCGGGAATCGGATACCGCGCAGTTGACCTACCACAAACTCGCGACAATCACTCCAAGTTGCCGACCCGTATCCCCCGCGCGATGCGAGAAGAATCGATCATTGTCGCACTTCGTGCAGCTCGGCGAAACGCTCACATGCTGCACTCCCGCGTCGTGTGCATGCTCGGCGATCAGCGAGCGGAGATCGACATTGCCTGCGCGGTTTGCAGTTTCGCCAGTCAGCTGCGCGCGAACATCGGCACTTACCTCATAGCAGCGCCCGCAAATCGACGGACCGAGGTGAACGTAAAGCTCATCGGGAGCGATTTTTCTTTTCGCGAACTCGGCGAGGCCGCTGTCGATGATACGGGAAGCAGTTCCACGCCAGCCGGAATGGAGAATCGCCACTGCCCCGGAGGGATGGGCGATGAAAATCGGAACGCAGTCCGCGACCGAAACCGACAGAGCGATTCCCTTCTCCAAAGCCATGTGCCCGTCAGCTTCACCGGTTCGGAGCAACCCTTCCCAACCCCCAGAGTGCACAACCACGCGAGTGCCATGCACCTGCCTCCCAATCACGAGACGGCGCGAATTCTCCGCGAGCTCATTTTGGAGCTCGGTCCACCGCGACATGACTTCGCCAACGGGATCCGCGCTGGAGAGACTGAACGTTCCCGCTTCGCGCGTCGTCGTGAACGCGCGCACGCCAAAGTTTTTGAATTCCGAAATGTCCTCTGTCGGAAGAGAGGTTGGTGCCGCTGTCACTTCCTGCGATCGTCCACGCGCCGCACCTGAGCGCCGAGTGCGACCAGTCGCTCGTCGATTCGCTCGTAACCGCGCTCGATCTGACCGACGTTG
>DATLDN010000265.1:0-32296 GCA_035525855.1 Gemmatimonadaceae bacterium | reverse complement strand
GCACAGTCCGCAAGGTGTGAAGCGATTCGTGATTGCTCACGAGCGGGTGATTCACCATCTGCGAATCGCTGAAGCGCTGCCTCACCGGGATGAAAAAACTTTATGGATGTCATTGGATTTTCGGCGCGAGCCGCTTGCGCAGCGCTTTCACAGCGCGATGCAGTCTGACTTCTGAGTTTGCGACGCTGATTCCGATTGTCGCTGCAATTTCTGAATGCGAGTAGCCTTCGATCTCTTTTAGAACGAAAACAACGCGAAGAGATTCGGGGAGCTCGTCGATCGCGTTCTGAACGAGCCAGTCGTCGTTCAGCGATGCAGTAGCACGTGGATGATTCGCAATTTCTTCCGCAAGCGGCGACTCACGTCGTTGCGTACGAGACCGAATTCGGGAAAGTGCGACTCGCGCCGTCAGTCGCTTGAGCCACGACTCTGCAGCTCCACGCTCATCGTAATGACGAAGCGCTTCCGGTAAGCCGAGGAACACATCGTGGAGCACATCCTCTGCATCGGCGGCGTTGCCGGTGAGCCGATATGCGGTTTGCATCAGCGGCCTGGAGTACCGTGCGTAAATCTCGCCGAGTGCTTCGGTGTCTCCGGACTTTACTCTGGAGATGAGCTCTGCCGGCGGTTTTGTAACGGGGTCGTGCATCGCGGATCCTGGACGCATTGCGGATAACAAACGCGCGGCGGGTGGCAAAGCTTACATCTGAGCCACTTTTCTGCCGGATTGCGTTAACTGGGGCATGCGAATTACTCGAAACTACACATCGACTGTTTTTGTCACCCTGGCTGCATTCGCGGCGGGCTGCGATACCGGATTACCGGTGGGGCCAAACAGCGAAGCGCCGCGGACCCCGGAGGTAATCCCACCGCCAACAGCGCCGGGCGGCTCGCTCGAGATCACTGTGTCGACCTCGACCGAAGACGGCGTCCCAAACCCGCAGTACACAATGTGGGTTCGCGGCAAGGCGAGCTCGATTGGGCCCAACGAGACCGTCGTCACGTCGGGTTTGTCTGCCGGCGATTATTCAGTGGCACTTGTTTTCAATTCTCCGAACTGTTTCCTGTTGTCATCCAGCAACATCGACACTGAGGATTTTGGAACAGGCCGGAAGGTCGCCACAGTACGCGAGGGCGCGCGCACTCAGGTCGGCTTCCTCGTCGCGTGCTATGAGCTTCGTGAGCTGAAGGCTCCCCCCGAATTTGCAGTGGTGATGGGATGGCAAATTCAATTAGCCGCTGGGGGGCTTTTGCATGAGTTGACATCCAACGGACACAACCAACAGCCCGCATGGTCGCCCGATGGAAAACGGATCGCGTTTACGAGCGACCGTGATGGAAACTCGGAGATATATGTAATGAACGCCGACGGGTCGAATCAGGTCCGACTCACAAACAATCCGAGCCCGGATGAGTCTCCCACCTGGTCGCCTGAGGGAAGCAGGATTGCGTTTACCAGCTCGCGCGACCTGGGAGGATCTCGATTCGCGATCTACACCATGAACGCAGCTGGAGGTGATCAGATCCGCATCACCAGTCTGGGCGCCGCGGATCATAGTCCGTCCTGGTCACCCGACGGAAAGAGGATAGCGTTCATCAGCAATCGTGGAGGGGTGGCGGGAATTTGGACAATCGCTCCTGACGGCTCGGAGAGCCCGGAAGGTAAGCTGCTCACAACGGATATTTCTGCGGGGTCAAGCCTCGCCTGGTCGCCTGACGGCAGAAGGATCGCGTTTGTTCGTCGAGACAAGGCTGCCGTCGGGTCAGCGAGCCCGGGTGGACGGGACGCCATTTTCATAATGAACGGTGACGGCTCTGGAGCGGCGCTTGTCAACTCTGGCTTTCACTGGGCAACGAGTCCGACCTGGTCGCCTGATGGAAGGCAGATTGCATTTACTGCGGTGGGTGATCCGAACACCGGTGTGTGCGGATGGGTGGAGTGCGATCCCTACATCGAGATTGCTGGTGAAGATGGCAAGCGATATCGATCGGTAGTTCCTGCGAGTGCCGAGCAGCCGGCGTGGCGGCCACAGTCATCCAGCACGCATTGACGCGCTCACGATCCGAACCAGGTGGTTAATGCATCGGTGAGTCCGCTGGTGCTCCCCTCCCCGATCCACGCGACGTATCCATCGGGGCGGACTAAGACCGCAGTCGGACGCGTGACGGCTCCGATCGCCGGAAGTTCCCACGTGCCGTCGTATTGCGCGTCGATGAGATGAACGCGATCGGCATGTGAGCCAATGTCCACGCTGCCGGACTCGCCGAAGTTGATCAGAACCGGACGCGCATTGTGCAGCAGTGAGAATACGCGCAACGGTCCCTCGGTAGTGATCAAATCGAGATCCGGCATGCGATGTCCCAGCAGCGGATGTCCTTCGCCGAGATCGTAGTGAACACCGAGACCCGACATCTCTGCTGCTAATCGCTTGCGGGGCTCGTCCATTTTCAGAAATTCGGAAACGAATTCGCCAAGTGCTTTCGTACGAGCGTCGGATGGACGAAGCGCGACCTGCGCCATTGTGTTCTTCAACACGCGCGCGGCAATCGGATGTCGCTCGGCGTGATAAGTATCGAGCAGAGTTTCCGGTGATGTCTGCCTGATTACCTGCGCCAGTTTCCATCCGAGATTCATCGCATCCTGCACACCGATATTGAGTCCCTGTCCACCCATCGGCGGATGAATGTGCGCAGCGTCGCCAGCGAGCAGCACGCGTTTCTCCCGATACGATGCGGCCTGACGAGTCGTGTCGGTGAAACGCGAAATCCAGCTGGGATTGTGAGCGCCGAAATCAGTTCCATATACGGCAATGAGTGCTTCCTTCAGATCTGACAGCGTCCTTTCACCAGACAGCCATGGCTTGCGCTCAGTCAGAACGATTGCGGCACGACCTCCATCCGCTTTGCCGATTGCATGCGTGCCAGCCGCATCTTCGCGAAAGCCCCACGCCGGCTCTTCGGTGAACTGCACTTCGGCGATCATCCAGCTAATTGTCGCGTCCCAACCGGCGAACTCGATGCCCGCTGCTTTCCGAACAACACTTCGTCCTCCATCGCAGCCGACGAGATATTGTGCGCGAAGTGAGCTGCCATCGGATACATTCACATCTACACCGATGTCGTCCTGCGTGAAGCCGGTCACTTCGCGCTCGCGATAAATCTTTACGCCAAGCTCGTCGACCCAACCCGCCATGATGCGCTCGGTTTGGCTTTGCCGAAGTGCGAGCAAATAATTGTGGCGAGTTGGAAAGTCAGTGAGATCGAGCTGGACACCCTGAAATCCCAAAGCAGGATATTTCTGCCCCTGCGAGATGAATCGATCTGCAATGCCGCGCATGTCGAACACTTCGGTCGTGCGCGAATGCAGGCCGCCTGCAGGTGAGCCGGGGAGTGGCTCGCTGCTCGTGCGCCGCTCTACAATTGCGACATCGACTCCTGCCAACTTCAGCTCTGCGCCCAGCATCAGTCCCGTCGGCCCTGCGCCTGCGATCACTACTTCGTGCTCGGTCATAGTCGGGTGTTTGTATATTCTGGGGTGATGCGTATCGCGTTTCGCAGAGCTAATCCTGTGCTACTGGGAATTGCTGTGCTTATCATCGGCTGCCACCATCAACCTCCGAAGCTCCTCGCCGAACGGCTTCCGGAAGAACACTGCTGGTGGGCAGTGATGCGCTCGCCAATGCCCCTCGATTCAGTCGCCGAAAGTTTTGCGCGTTCGTTCAGGTCGGTCGGTTTAACTGGCGTTTCCTCGAAGCGTATTGCCGATAGTGTGTGGGTGAGTGCGGGACCAACGTTCCTCGCTCAGCGAGGCGGCGGAACTTACGCCAGTCGCTTCGTCGGCTATTGGGATGGTACGAATACTCATTTCCGTCAATTCGTCTCCTTCGTTGCATCACCTGGTGACACTATCAGGGATGGACGCACGATCCCCTTCTGCGGAGCAACCGCTGGCGCGACGGGCGTGATAGCCGTTATTCCCCATGAGCCGACCGGCGAAGAAAGTCTGCCGCTCTGGACGCGAATCCCAGGAGACGCAAAGTAACGCTGTGATTTTCTATTCCTCGCACTCAGGTAACACATGACATCGATCATCCACTCGCAGACGGCAGAAATTCCGGCCAACATGACGTCGACAACCTTCGACGTCCCGGGATTCCGAATCGTTGACAATCTTGGCGTCGTACGCGGTGTGGTCGTGCGATCGCGTTCGCTTTTCGGAACTGTCGGCGCCGGTTTTCAGACTCTGCTCGGCGGAAACATCTCACTCTTTACCGAGCTCGCTGAAAGAACTCGCAAGCAAGCGTTCGACACGATGCTGGTTCAAGCCCACATGGCTGGGGCCGATGCAGTGATCGGCATCCGCTACGACGCGAACGAAATCATGAAAGGCGTGACAGAAGTGTTGTGCTACGGCACCGCCGTTCGAGTTGAGCCGCGGTAATGTCGAACCTTCTTGCAATAATGTCGATGTCACTCGACGGATACGTCGCCCTTCTCGGTTCCGGTGTTCGACTCTTTGACGGTCTCGCGGACACGCCAGTGCCACTTGGTAATCCGCGGGTCACCCAGGGGGTCGGTGTTACGCATCTGCGTTACCCTGTACGCAAGGCGTAGATGAGGCCTCTCCGCTATTCCATCAACGTCACGTTGGACGGTTGCTGCGATCATCGCGTCGGGATCGCAGACGAAGAGTTACATCGTCACGCGATCGAGAACATCGCGCGCGCCGATGCGCTTTTGTTCGGACGCGTGACATACGAAATGATGGAGGCAGGGTGGCGCGGACGGGGAGAAGGAAGACCCGATTGGATGGAGCCCTTCGCGAAAACCATAGACGTTGCGAAAAAGTATGTCGTGTCGAGTACTCTCGATCGCGTCGATTGGAACTCGGAGCTCATTCGGGGTGATCTGCAGAAGGCAGTTCAGCAGTTGAAGGCGGAGCCCGGTAATGGATTGCTGACGGGAGGCGTGACACTTCCGTTCGCGTTGGCCGAAATGGGATTGATAGATGAATACGAATTCGTCGTGCATCCCCGAATCGCCGGTCATGGGCCGACACTGTTCGCGGGATTATCCAGGCTTATCGATTTGAAGCTCGTGAGCCGCCAGGAATTCGGCTCGGGCGCAGTTGTATTGAACTATCAGCTGAGGAGATAGTTACTGCGCACGAGGCAAGTGAATCATGAAGTTCGTGCCCTGCTCGGCCGATGACTCGACGGCGATCGAGCCTTTATGCGCCCGCACGATTTTGTCGACGATGTAAAGACCAAGACCGAGGTGTCGCCGATCGTGTCCCTCCGGCGCGCCGAAAGCTTTCATCCTCTCGAATACGTGGTCGATCTGCTCCGGGGTCATAGGCGTTCCATGATTTCGCACGGAGATCACAACTTCCTCGGCCGATCCATCAGCTTCAATCTGCACGGGTGAACCTTCGGCACCGTGCTGCACCGCGTTGCTGACGAGATTCGTCAGTGCCTGAGCCAATCGCTCCAAATCCCAATTTCCCTGCAGATCGCCGCTCGATTTCACCTCGATGACGCTGGCCGGATAGGACGCGCGAACCTCCGACGCAACGTCTTCGACCATCCGCGCAATGTCCATGTTGACCGCGTCGATCGGGATCGCATCCCCAAACCTTGTCCGAGTAAACTCGAGCAGATCGGCAACCAGCCGATTCATTCGCCGCGCCGTCGCCTCCATGCGTGTCATGAGCATGTGTTGGGTCTCGGACAGCTCACCCGTATCGAGCATGAACTTCGTCGACATCACCATTGCGCCGATGGGAGTTCGCAGGTCGTGGCCGAGTATCGCGAGAAAGCGGTCCTTTGATTCGCGTACATCTCGCGTGTAGGTAGCAATCGACTCGGCGATCGCTTGATCGATTGCTTCGTTGAATCGAATCATATCCTGCAAATCGGTAACGCCGGCCTTCTGTTTTCGTACCGTCCAGAGGCGGATGACACTCGCGCGCAGAGCGCGGAATTCGGACACCATCTGCTCGATAGAAAAACCGCTCTCGGCTCGGCCCGCCCCGTGGGCCTGTGCCGCGGTGGGCGCCAGTCGCTGTCCCGCGTCCGATTGACCCCGAGACTTCTCAGACTGCTGCCTGCCAGTTTGCGGCTCGCTGAGATCCTCGGCAACGGCACGAAGCATCTCTTTCGCATGATCGCGAAGCGCCGCGATGTCGAGGGTCTCTCCGAGCGGAAGACTCCTCGCGAATGTTTCCCATTCGGAGAGTATCGGCTCGGTGTTACCGCGGATGAAATCTGGTAGGGTGGCCACGCTTGGTGGTTTCAATCTAGCTCATGAGCGGCAGCAGCTACATCGCGGCGAGCGCCTCGCTTTCCGACGGATACACAGCCAGAATCGTGGCGAACCCCGATATCTCGAATACTTCCCGCACTGATTGATTAAGCCCGAACATCCGCAGCGCTCCGCCCGAAGCCCGCAGTTTTTTAGCAGCGCCGAGTAATACTCGCAATCCGGCGCTGCTGATGTAATCGAGCCTGGAGAAGTCCAGCGCAACTTTCTTCGCGCCAGCCAGCACGGAATCGAGTGCCTTTTGCGCCTCCGGAGAGCTGCCGCTGTCCAGACTTCCGGCGATCGCAACTATATGGATGTCGTTGCTCGTACGCGTCGAGATCTCCATCAACTTGCCCCAGAAAAGTTCTTGCCCTTACCCGGCCCAACCGCTTTCACGAGAACAACCACGTTATGCCCGTCTTTCCGCTCGTAGCTGAACTCGTCCATGAGCTCCCGCACGAGATGAATCCCGAGTCCTCCGATCGGCCGGTCTTCGACTGACAGCGTCGTATCGGGCGCTGCCTGGCTGAAAGGGTCGAATGGCGGTCCATCGTCGGTAAGTGTGACAGTTAAACGGTCCTGATCCAGCGTTCCATCTACCGTCACTGAGCAAGCGGCGAGCCTGCCTGTCCCGTGCGAGACCACATTCGCGAGCAATTCATCGACTGCGACGTTGACGCTGCGGCGTACTGCCTCCGGAAGCGAATACGTCTCCGCAAAGTCAGCCAGTGCAGCGTTCACCTTCTCTACTCCGCCGGGTTCGGCGCCAACGGACATCCGGAATCCATGTCTCATTTCGCCCTCCAGCAGGTCGGGAAATTACGCGCCCATTGCCTTCGTCTGTCAACTCCGTGAAGCGGAATTTCAATTGCAGCCGGTGCCGGCAAGGTGCATGTTAACGGGTTGTAAACTCGTTCGCCGCGCTCCGGGGCCTGAATCGCCACGGAACGACACATTTTGCTTCCAACTTTTCCGGGATTCGTTTGTACTGTGGTTAAATCCCCTGCACCCGACGACAATCTGGATCGCTCGCTCGTCCAAAGATACCTGGACGGACAGCGGGCTGCCGGGGATGAGCTGGTGGATCGCTATCATCGCACCGTGTTTAACGTCGCCCTTCGGATGCTCGGCAACGTGCAGGACGCAGAGGACGTTACACAGACGACGTTCGGTAACGCATTCGCCGCGCTCGAGAGCTATGACCCGAAGTACCGTTTCTTCAGCTGGATCTATCGAATGACCGTGAACGAATCACTGAACACTTTGAACCGACGCAGGGACGTAGTTTCGCTCGACGGGACGTTCGATGTCCCGGCGGCAAGCGACGATTCTTCGAGCGCGGCCGAAGCCGAGGAGAGGGTGGGAAAAGCGCTCCTCGAGCTCAAGCCCGACGATCGCGCGGTGGTCGTTCTGCGGCATTTTGTTTCATTCTCCTACGAAGAGATTTCCGACGTGCTTGGCGTACCGGTCAAGACGGTCAAGTCGCGGCTGTTCACGGCACGTGAACGTCTGCGCCAGTCGCTGGTTGTTGCGAGCGCATGAACATGCTCACATCCCGCCAGATCGAGCTGATTCACCGCGAAATTGACGGTGAGAACACCCCCGAGGAAAGCATCGAGATTCGCGCGCTGGTCGCGAGTGAGCCGGAAGCGGCATCACTCATGGCAAGCCTGCAGAATCTTGACGCCCTCTTCGGGCAGGTCCCCGCGCGTGAGCCTTCTCCGCGTGTGCGACAGCAGATTCAGAACGCGATGTCATTGAATTCGCGGGCGTCGCGGAAGGTCGAGCAGAAAACAACGCAGTCTCTTGTTGGGTGGGCAATTCAACAGTGGAACGGAGTCACAAATCTCATGGAGAAATCGATGCTGACGAAGAGAGTAATGATCGGCGCAACAACGGCAGTGGCAGTGGTGGCGATCATTGGATACCTGGTGGTCGATTACAAGCCTAGTGTCTACGACGCCGGGACGGTCGGCGCGACAAGTGGGATGAGTGGCGTTCAGAAGGCGGACCGGTTCCGTGGTCGCACGATGACTGAAAAGGACATCACGCTGTCGAACCCCGCGATCTCGACTCTGCTCCAGGATGACAAGGTGCTGAAGCTGGTTCAAAGCGAGGCGTTCCACGATGCTCTGAACAACGACGCGTTCCGGAACCTTGTGAATAGCAACGCGTTCCACGACCTCGCGAACAATAAGGTGTTCCATGACCTGCTGAACAACGATGCCTTCCACGATTTGGCGGCGAACGATGCGGCAGCTTTCAACGTGTTACTGGTGGCGTCGAACGAAGCGAGCCGTGGCGGAGTCAACGCAAACGAACTGAGTCGCGGCGGAGTACAGGCAAACGACGCGGCGCGCAATGGTGTGCTATCGGCCGAGGCGTATCGTAACGTGGTGAACAGCCAGGCTTACCATGACATCATGTCGAACGCGGTTTTCCATGACCTGGCGGCGAACCCTTCATTCCACGATCTGTTGGCGAACCCTTCGTTCCACGATCTGTTGGCTAATCCTTCGTTCCACGACGTGTTGAATAACGACGCCTTCCTGATGGTGTTGAACAACGATGCGTTCCATGATCTCCAGAATAGCGATGCGTTCATGGCGATTGCACATGACGCGAATCTGTCCGACTTGTTCCTCAACGAGGCAGCGCACGTCCAAGCGCGCGGCCATTAGTACGCTGGCGCGGCGCTGATCTGCGTCGCGCGTCGAATTGAACTGATTTTTCTCGTCGGCCCCGACTGCCTCTTTCGGTAGCTCGGGGCCGACGTGTAGTTTGTCAGCCCCAAGATGCGCCAATCCCGATTCGAATTCCTATCCATGCGGGCCGTGCTCGTAGCCGCATGCGTTGCAACAATGCCTGCCACCCTCGGCGCCCAGTTCCAGACTCTGGAGACGCCGACGATGCGACTGATTTATACGTCGCCGTTGCAGTCGTATCTGGTCCCGCAGGTTGTATCGAGCTTCGAGAAAGCGCTCCGCTTCCACGAAAAACTTTTCGATTACGTGCCGCCCGACAAGATGGATGTGCTGATGCACGACATCTGGCACCTGGGAAATGCAGGGGCGCGGCCGCTGCCGGAGAATCACGTTACGATCGGCATTGCACCGTACGGTCACGATTACGAGTCCGCGCCGGCGCCCGAGCGAATGTCGTCTTCGATGAACCACGAGCTCGCGCACATCTTCACGACTGACAAAACCACGGCGTCCGACCGGTTCTTCCGCTCGATCTTCCTCGGGAAAGTAATCCCGAACCCCGAAGTGCCTCTCACGGTGGCGTACAGCTATCTCACCGTTCCGCGATGGTACACCCCGCGATGGTATCTCGAGGGAATTGCGACGTACATGGAAACGTGGATGAATGGCGGGCTCGGTCGCGCGATTGGTCCTTACGACGAGATGGTTTTCCGAACACTAATCCGCGATAGCGTCAGGATATACGACGTCGTCGGACTCGAGTCGGAAGGGACGACAGTCGACTTTCAGGTGGGTAGTAACTCGTATTTGTATGGCACGCGCTTCGTGAGCTATCTGGCGCTCCGTTACGGCAACGAAAAAATGCTCGCGTGGTTCAACCGCACCGAGGGAAGCAAGCGTTATTTCGCTTCAGAGTTCCGCAGGGTTTTCGGTCGCTCGCTCGAGGAGGAATGGTCACGCTGGCTGGCGTGGGAACGCGACTGGCAGCGCGAGAACCTCGCGGCCATACGACAGCATCCCACGACCAAAGGTCGCCCTCTCGTTGATCGCGTGCTCGGCTCGGTTTCGCGCGCGTGGTACGATTCGGCAACGGCGAGTGTGCTTCTCGCCGTGCGTTATCCGGGACAGGAAGCGCACATCTCATCGATCGAAATTGCGACCGGTCGCATTACGAGGATCCTCGATATCCCCGGAGCGGGGGGACTGTCGGTGACTTCGCTGGCGTTTGATCCCGCATCGCGAACGCTGTTCTTCACCACCAATAATTCCGATTGGCGAAGTCTGTTGGCGCTCGACTTGAAAACGCGCCACACACGCGTGCTGCTTCACAACGCGCGCATCGGCGATCTCGCTTTCAACCGCGCCGATAAATCGCTGTGGGGTGTACGACACGACAACGGATACTCGACGCTGGTTCGCATGCCGTATCCGTACACCGAATGGAACCAGATCAAGACGTTGACGTACGGGCGCGACGTGTTCGATCTCGACGTTGCGCGCGACGGATCGGCGCTCATTGCCTCGATGTCAGAGTTGAGCGGCGACCAGCGGCTCGTGCGAATGAAGGTCGCCAATCTTCTTCGTGGCGACGCGACACCCGAAGTGCTTTACGATTTCAACGAATGGTCTCCGTCGAATTTCGTCTATTCGGACGACGGCAATTTCCTTTATGGGTCGTCATACTACTCCGGCGTGTCGAACATCTATCGATACGATGTGAAGCGCGCCGTGATGCAGCCGATGAGCAACGCCGAGACCGGCTTCTTCAAGCCGGTTCCGCTGCCGGGTGATTCGCTGGTTGTCTTCGCGTACTCTCGCGAAGGGTTCGTGCCGTCGATGATTCCCAAGACTGTTCCCGATAGCGTGAGTGCAATTCGTTTCCTCGGCAACGAGATCGCAGAGAAGCGGAAGGACGTGCAGGAGTGGGTTCCTGCATCGGGACCAGCAATGAATCCCGACGGGCTGAAGACTGCTGCGCACCCATATAGCACTATGCAGAATTTCAAGCTCGACAATGCTTACCCGGTGATCGAAGGTTACCAGGATGCAGCGGGCAATCTGGGAATCGCCGGCGGCATGCGCGTTAACTTCTCCGACAGAATTCCTGCTTCGTCACTCGAGCTCACTGCATCCTACTCGCCAGAGCAAGGCCTGGCTCCGAGCGAGCGCCTCCACCTGCGCGGAGTGTTCCGTTACTGGAACTGGAATTTCTCCGGCACTCTCAACCCCGCAGATTTCTACGACCTGTTCGGTCCAACGAGAGTCAGCCGGCGAGGATACTCGCTTGCGACGCAGTATCAGCGCAATCTTTTACTCGACGGTCCGACGAGCTTGAGCTACAAGGTGCGCGCGGCAGTGTATGGCAATCTCGCGACGGTTCCTGAATTTCAGGATGTCGCTGCATCGTACGATCGACTCGCGACGCTGTCGGGTGACCTCACGTATAAATCCCTGCGAAAATCGCTCGGCGCGATCGAGGATGAGCTTGGAACTACATGGGGCGCAGCTGTTCGCTCGAATTACGCGGGCACTACGCTTTACCCGCGTGCCTTAGTCGAAGGGTCTCGCGGATTTCTGTTGCCGCTCGACCATTCATCGATCTGGCTTCGCGGTGCGGCCGGAAGCTTCATGGGTGGACACAGAAATGATCCATTCGCGCGAACATATTTTGGCGGCTTTGGCAACAACTGGGTGGACTACCGTGGGATCAAACAGTTCCGGAATACGGAAGCTTTCCCCGGGGTCGACATCAACGAGCTCAGCGGAGCAACGTACGGAAAGGCGCAGGTTGAATGGGTGTCGCCTCCGTTGCGCTTTCGCAAAGTGGGCGTCCCCGCTGCGTATCTGCGATGGGCGGGCTTGAGCGTTTTCGCCGGCGGGCTCGTGACGGACTTCGACGATGCACGAGAGCGACGCGGCTTTGTGAACGTGGGTGCGCAAGGTGACCTGCGACTGATCACGCTTTCGCATCTCGAGTCGACGTTCTCGCTCGGATTCGCAACTGCCGCCGGCAAAGGAATTCCGCGCAGCACATCACTGATGGCCTCATTCAAGTTGATGTGAACATGATCATCGCCTTCGCCATCAGCGTGCTGCCGGTGTTTCTCTTCCTCGGTGCGCTGGTGCTGCTAGACACCTACAAGCTCATCCCGATGCGCGCTATTCTCGTCGCGGTCGCGGCTGGTGCGGCGGCGGGCGCTCTGGGATATGGGGTGAATGTGTCGCTTCACCCGGCACTCGGCATCGACATGCGACGCTACACGATATTCGTCGCTCCTATCGTCGAGGAATTACTCAAGTCGCTTTACATCTTCTGGCTGCTGCGCCGGAACAAGGTTGGGTTTGTAGTGGATGCGGCGACATATGGCTTCGCGGTCGGGACCGGATTTGCACTGATCGAAAATATTTTCTCTCTGCAGATACACCCGAATCCGACGGTCTGGACGTGGATCGTCCGTGGATTCGGGACGGCGTTAATGCACGGCGGTGCGACGGCGATTTTCGCGATGATAACTCGCACCCTTCACAACCGCACGACCGGTTTCCGGATGTCGTTCGCACTTCCCGGGCTCGCCGCCGCCATTGTGTTGCACTCGCTTTACAATCAATTCCTCGTCTCGCCCTTACTCGCGACAGCACTCATCGTCCTCGTTTACCCGTACATCGTGATGTTTCTTTTCCAGAAGAGCGAGCGCGAGACACAGAGCTGGCTCGGCACCGGGTTCGATACTGATCAGGAGCTGCTGCGTGTAATGAACGCCGGTGAGGTTTCTGACTCGCCAGTGGGTGTGTACCTGAAGGGGCTTCGAACGAGCTTTCCGCCGGAAGTCATATTCGACATGATGTGTTTGCTGAAACTGCGCGCAGAGCTCGGCATACGTGCAAAGGGAATGTTGCTTATGCGCGAGGCGGGCTTCGAAGCGGAGCCCGATCCAGCAATCTCAGCGAAGCTTCACGAGGTGCACTATCTCGAGGGAAGCATTGGCAGAACCGGCATGCGTGCGCTGAAACCTTTCATTCACACGAGCACGCAAGACCTGTGGCAGATGAACGTGCTGGATGGAGCGCCGCGGTGACCGGGGTCCCTGCAGCGAAAGGCACGGCCACATCGCTTCGCGTTCCGCCACGCGTGATGCTGGTTGGCAGAAATTATCGCGATTCCGCCGAGCTGATGCAGCAGCTGATAAATGAAGGATATATGGTGATCCCGGAGCCCGACCTCGAGCGCTCGCTCACGAAGCTGCGTTCGGCACGCTTCGAGTTTGCGCTGCTGGACATTGACGTTGCGGGCCCGGGTGGCGAGACGTTCATCAAGACACTGCGCGCGGACGAACAGCTCGGGAGTCTCCCGCTGCTCGTGACTTCACCGTCGAACGGCATGGATGCAATCGAGCGTTCGCTCGAGTGCGGTGCCGATGATTATTTGCCAGGCGTGTTCGGATCCGCAGTCTTGCGAACTCGCATTAGCGCTGCGCTCGAGCGACGGCGCATTCAGGACGGGCAGTATCTGCGTCGCGAGATTTCCACGGCGCGGATGATTCAGCGTGATTTTCTTCCTGAGACTCTGCCTGATGTGGGAGGAGTGGAGCTGGAGGCTGCGCTTCGCCCTGCGCGTGACGTGTCCGGTGATTTTTACGATTGTTTTTTGCTGTCATCGGGCGAAGTGATTCTTGTTCTTGGCGACGTGTGCGACAAAGGCGTTGGGGCGGCGTTGTTCATGGCGCTGTTTCGCAGTTTGATTCGCGCATCGGCGGATCCTGAGGGTGGCGGAGCGATTCACATGATTGGTGGCCGCCACACGATGGTGATGCAAGCGCTTCAGTCGGAATCGCCGAAAGATCTGCTGACACGTGTTGCAAGCTTCACTAACGATTACATCGCGCGGCTTCACGGTCGGACGAACATGTTCGCGACGGTTTTCCTTGCGTCGCTGGAGCCGTACTCCGGTGAGCTGGTTTATGTGAACGCTGGGCACGAGCCCGCGCTTGTCATTGCACCCGATGGAAGCATCGAGGAGCTGCGCCCGACCGGACCTGCGTTGGGAATGATGCCCGATTCTCCGTTTACCGCCGTCCAGCGCACTCTCGAGAAGGGACATTCACTTTTTGCTTTCACTGATGGCGTTGTGGAAGCTCACAGCCCAACGGGCGAAGTGTATGGGTCCGATCGTCTCCGCGAGGTGTTGCGCGCGCAGCGAAATAGTTCCGCATCGGAGCTTGTGCGTGGTGTGCTCGATGGATTGGAGACGTTCGGGCGGAATTCCGAGCCGCACGATGATGTAACGATGCTCGCGGCGCGAATGGTGGGCTCGGATGATTAGGGTGATGTAGAGTTTCCTTCGATGTCCGTATATCGGTCGCCGACGTAGAGATGCGTTAGAAAACGCATCTGTCGGCCTAGCGAGTGCATGGAAAGCGGCTACGCGCGATTAGTGGAGGGGTATTTCCCGGCCTCGGAGCATCACCCACTTCACGCTACGAAACGCGGACAGGTCAGCGAGCGGATCACCTTCGACAGCAATCATGTCGGCGCTCATGAGCGGAACCACCATGCCGACTGAGTCCTGAATCTGGAGCGCACGCGCCGCATTGATTGTCGCGGCGCGAATTGCATCGGCATTGCTCAACCCGGCATGTGCTAGGGCCAGGAATTCTTCCGCATTGCGTCCATGCGGCAACACACCGCCGTCAGTTCCAAACACGAGCTGAACTTTCGCATCGCGCGCGATACGGATCGAGCTCTCCAGACCACGACCGACCGCTGACGTGTCACCCGCTGTGAGTGAAGCAAGCGTTGTGATCATGTAGACCTTCCGCCGTGCAAGCTCGCGTGCAAGCGACGCGTCGAGAAACCCAGTGTGCGCAAGTCCGTCGATTCCGTATTTCAAACCAGCGCGGATTCCTCCGCTGCTGATATCGTGCGCAACAACTCGCTTGTGGCGCGCGTGGGCTTCGGTGACGACCGCTGCAAGCGCACTGTCCGCGATCTCATACTTCTCCGGTTGCGCGAACGATTCGGCCGGCCATCCGGAGATGCACACCTTGATGAGATTCGCGCCTGCTTCCGAATTCTCAATCACGCGGCGTTTGAATTCCTGCGCTCCCCCGCCGATGCCGAGACCGTTGAATTCGCACACGCCACCCCTGGTTCCGATCCACATTCCTGCGGCGATCACACGCGGACCCGGAATGGTTCCGGCATTGATCGAATCGCGAATCCGCAGCATGCGATTGGTTCGTGAACCGAGGTCAGCAACAGTTGTGAATCCGGCGTTGAGATCGGCCTTGGCATTGTTTGCAACAGTGCCGCCGATCGCAAGATGGACGTGCGCGTCGATCAGTCCGGGAAGGATTGTCATCGAGCTCAAGTCGATGATGCTGTCTCCGCTCTGTCGCGTGAAGCGGGAGCGCGGGATGATTTGCGCGATGCGAGTTCCGCGGATGACAATTGCAGACGGTCCCGAGTATTTGGCGCTGATGGGATCGAGAATTCGCCTCGCCAGGACGACTATGTCGCCTGCTTGACGATGCACCACGGGCGACGAACGCACAGCGCATCCCTGGAGGCAAATGAATGAAACGAGAACGAGTGAGGCCGATATCAAGCGGATCATTGTTCAATCGCTATCAGCGCGCCTCCAACGATAGTACAAACGGCCGGCAGCGCCGCCTCGTCGCCCACCATTCGCCGAAATTCGTTTGGATCGAGCATGGGACAAGATAGCTCTTCGCCTACCCCTGGTAGTTTGCGAACGGCCAACAGCTAACGACTGAGGGTTCGCTTAAACCGAACTCCTCTCGTTCGCGGCATATCTGCGATCAGCCCATCGATTCGCCCTCTCTTATCCCGCGTAAACGCCACGACGACTGCATCCGGAACAGCAAACGCATCACGCAATATCGGCTGTGCATCAAATCCCCATGATCCGAGCGTTGCGACGTGAACCGAGCTGTCTCCCGCCGCAACGTGCCATGTTGTTTCGAGCTCCTCACTATAGAAGTCGCCGGAAAATACCTTCATTCCTTCACGCGGCGCTTTGAACGGCTCGGCGGCATGATAAATCGTGACGCTCGAGCCTGAGATCAGATGCATCTCCTGAACTTTGCCTGTTTGCTTTTCCGGGAATAGCAATTCCGCGGGTTGGCCCGGCGGAAAGCGAAAGCGATTGATGGCGACTGCATCGAGCGTAGTTCCATTACCGCGAGCCCATACGAGCTTTCCATTTCGGACTTCGACTTTTCTCACCGCAAGCGTGAGAGGATTGAAATACATGCCGGCAAATCGCGACAGTTGTGTCGTGGCCAGCTCCATTGGAGCAGAAGGTGTTGCACTCGCAGCCGCCGCTGTCGCCGCCGGAGGGAGAAAAATGCCGGCGAGCTGTCTAGCCATCGTGTACGAATCGATGTCGCGTGCATTGCATAATACGGCCACGCTGAAATTCCGGTCGAGAAAACGCATTGCATATGCGCTCGCACCCAGATCGTTGCCGCCATGGGCGGCGTAGCGGTTTCGGCGGAAAGTTCCGATGTCGAGACCCATTGCGTATGGAATGCTGTCTCCATTGGGAAGCGCGGACTTTCGCAGATGTGCAATGCGAGCCGTATCGGCGAAGGACGAATACCACTTCAGCATATCGCCGACAGTGGTGAACAAACCGCCAGGACCGTAGGTGTCGTTGAGATAAGGGCTTGGACTCCACGCGCTGCTCCTTGCGTGACGGTACCCAGTGGCGACGCCACGCTGTATCTCGAATCGATCATCAAGAAAATTCGTGCTCGTCATGCCCAGTGGGACGAAAATCCTGGTCTTCGCAAATTCGCGCAGTGACACGCCGGAAACCTTTGCTACGACTTGAGCGAGCAGAGTGTAACCCGAATTGCTGTAGACGAATTCTGTTCCAGGTGAGAAGTTGAGTGCTTTCTGTCTGTAGATCAGATCGAGAACATCTTCATCTTCGGTCGCGTCGTCGTCATGGCCACCGGATAGCCATAATAAATCCCACTGATCGCGAATTCCGCTCGTGTGCTCGATGAGATTTCGCAGCGAAATCACTTTGCCGTAATTCGGAAGCCGCGGGAGGTAGCGGCGAACATCGTCGTCGACTGAAAGCTTTCCTTCGCGCGCGAGGATCGCAATCGCCGCGGCGGTGAATTGTTTGGCCATAGAGGCCCCATCGAATCGAGTGATCGGCGAGTTCGAAACATTGTATTCGATGCTTGCCTTGCCGTACGCCTTAAAGATTGGTGGCTGACCATCGCGCCCAATGCCGGCGACACAACCCGGTCCGGTGGCGGTGACTGAGGCGAAGACACTATCGATGCGTGACAGTGTGTCCAAACTCGACGTGGGTTGTTGCTGCGAGTATGACACGCCTGGCAGAATTACAAACAGCAGACAAATGAGGGTGCGCATCAGCATACCTTTAATAGAGACAATGCGAAGGTGGATGGAGCACAGTGCGCTGTCTGTATGAAAAGCAACTTTTCCTTGAGCAAACACAACATCCCGGACGGAATTCATGCAGGTCAACCCGCTGACGTATGGGTCAGTCGTCGCAACGGTTACAACTGGCGGCTTCGATATTCTCCTCAGCTCGTATCATCCGTTCGAGGAGCATCCTGTCCATTGTCATGACAGGCCCGCTTTCGTTTACGTGATCGATGGTGCGGTGTCAGTGCGCAGCGACGGAAACGAGCAGCATTGTCCGCGCGCGAGCATGCGACTAATTCCTGCCGGTGACCGTCATCAAACGCGATACGGCCAGCGGCCTGCGCGCTGTCTCGTCATGGGAGTCAGTGCCGACAGGCAGTCCACGTTTCCCGTTCTCTCTCGCGTGTTGTCAAAGCGCGCCTATCATGAGCCGCGAACGCCGGCGACGGTGTTTGCCGAACGCATCCGGCATGAGGTAGAGAAGAAGGACGATGCGACTCCGCTCGCAGTCGAAGCTTTGATGCTCGAGATGCTGACGGTCGGTATACGAATCTCGAGCACACTTGAAACGCGACTTCCGCAGTGGCTGGTTCGCACGCGAGAGATGATCGATGCCGATTTCCGGAAGCCGCTATCAGTTACATCGCTCGCCGTCGCGGCGAACGTCCATCCAGTGCATCTGTCGCGAACGTTTCGTCGCCATTTCAATTGCTCGATAGCGAATTATCAACGAAGGCTACGACTCGAATGGGCGCGCGCTCGCCTCATCGCCGCAGACGAAACCGTCGGACGAATTGCAATCGAGGCAGGTTTTGCCGATCACAGTGAGTTCACGCGACGGTTTTTCGAAGTCTTCGGCGTAAGCCCGTCGCGATTTCGATCCGGTTTGCAGCGATGAGCTATTGAACCATTGACCCCAAACCCAACGCCGTTAATCGGCGATAGCACCCCTGCTTAAACCCAAGCTTAGAATTTTCGAAATGAGATCTCCGTACGTCATTCCCATCAATGCAGCCGCCGATGCGATTTCCTCGCCGTCGGAGATATCGGGATTCGGATTCGCGTCGAGAAAGTACGGCACGTTCGACGAGCTCAATCGAAAATCGATTCGCGCGTAACCGTCGAGCTCGAGCGTTTTGTAAATGCGCTTTGCCAAACGCGCGATGCGCTCCTTCACTTCCGGCTCCAATCCCTCTGCTGCGCCGAGTGCGATGCCTCTCTTTTTCTGGTATGCGAGATCGTGCTTCACCTTCGCTGTCGCAATAAGTGCTGCGTTCGCAGGCATGTTCTCGAACACGAGCTCGATTGGCGGTAACGCTACAAGCCTGTCGTTACCAAGTACCCCGACATATATCTCGCGGCCTTCAATAAAACGCTCGGCAATTGCGTCAGTGCCGACACTGTCGTGCACGAATGCGACGCGTTCGGCGAGATGGTCGTCGTCCTCGACGAGCGACGCTTGCGCGATTCCGTAGGACGCGTGCTCCAATAAACTTTTCACGATCAGCGGGAACTCGAGCTTCTTCGGACGTCGCGTGCGATGTCCGCGTGGAATGACGAGAAAGTCCGGAACAGGAATGCGATGATACGCGAGGAGCTTTTTGCCGAGTGATTTGCTGCGCGCGAGAATGAGTCCACGAGGATTGCATCCCGTGTAAGGAACGCGCAGCAGCTCGAGCAGACTCACAACATTCTGATCGAAGAGCATGTTGCTGTGAAACTCTTCCAGCAGGTTGTATACGATGTGCGGCTTGAATTCTTCGACGGCATCGCGAATTGGAAGGAATTCATCCTGTACGCCGAGTGCGCGTGGCTCGTGGCCGAGCTTGCGGAGACATTGCACAATGTCGAACTCAGCTTTGAGCGCGAGCGCTTCCTGCGGAGTGAGCCCATCCAGCGAGTCGGGGGGAACGTGATCGGGGTGCATGAGCACCAGCACGCGGAGCTTCTTCACAGCGCGATCCAGTCGCGGCGTCTCGAGCTGTAGAGAGTGTGCATCGTCTGCATTGTGAGTAGAACGGCGAAATCGATTCGAAGCTGACGGTCGCCACCGACTGCGCGCAAGCGAAGCTCGCGAGAGCGACGGAGCATTTGTCCGAGCACGACGTCGAGCGCGAGCTCGTATTCCCCGGTCCACTTGGCGACCATGTGTCTGATTTCCCGGCGATTGCGCCTGAGAAAAGCCGATGCAAGCGGCTGATTTCGATGCGCAGGCGAGTCGGAAAAGATGCGTCTCAAGTCACGATCGTAAATATCCGGCAGCACCTCGGTGTACTTCGCCTTACGCTCGGCGTAATGCTCGGCAAGCGTTTTGGTCAGCGTCTTGACCGGTTCCATTCGTTGCCGCGTCGTGATGACGGGGCGTGTGTCAGCGATCTCACTCATCAGCTCGTCAACGTATTCGAGTTTTTTCAAAGCGGGCCAATTCGCGTAACGCTTACGCCATTCACGGCGCGGGCGAAGCCAGACCGCGAATGTCTCCGCGAAATCTTCATCGGGATGGCTCTGCGCATACCACAGTCTCAGGTGCTGCACGTAGCGCTTGCTCGCGGGATTCGGGCGGTAGTACTCAGGATAGCGTTTGGATGATTTGCCAAAGAGCCGCTGCCATTCACGACGGCGCTGCAATTGATATCCGTGCTGAATTGCGTGTCCGGTTTCGTGTCGCATGATGCGCGTGAATTCGTCGCGAGCTCCGCCTTCGACGTCCAGCATCTGACTTCGTTCGAGTCGAATGAGACGAGGATGTGCGAGATAAAACGGAATTGCGAAGCCAGGCACGCCCTGCGGGGAAAACCATTCTTCGGACAGCCAGATGTGCGGGCGAAGACGAAAGCCGCGTCGCAGGAGCGTTTCGTACAGCTCATCGATGCGCGGCTCGAGCCATGTTCCTTCAATTGTTAAGCTCAGGTCCTTGATACGGAGCTGAAGCAATCGCTCATTCGACCAGCTCGCCCACGGGAAGCGTCGTGACATTCGATCAATACTATCGCATCCTCAGCCTCGTGTTCTAACCTTTGGCGAGCGAGTCGACGGCCGCCTCGACTCCGTCCCCCACTGAGACGTCCTCCATGTAGAGTCGGCCCCATTTTATCAGTCCGTTGTCCACGCCAAAGAGACACACACCGCGCGCGTTCAGTTTCGATTTGTCAGCGCGTGTGCCGCTCCACTGCCATTCGACCCACGCGACACTGCCTTCCTCCGTTTGGCTGAGGATATCGGCATGGAAATCCGGAAGCGAACCAAACATCATTGACCAGTTTCGCTCGACTTGCTCAACGCCACGGAAATGGCGGTCAGGATGTGCTGGCTGATCGCTGATGTAGGCGGGATCGAAGCAGGCGACGAAACCCTTCAGGTCACGTCGGTTCATCGCCGCATTGAGCCGAGCGATTACATCGAGCGGAAAAGCAGATTCGGTCATAGGTTCTCCATGTCGAATTCTAACTTTACCAACCGGGAGTAAGGTTCACGTGATTCGTAAGGCGACGTTTCTCTTTCTATCGGTAGTGATCGGCGCATGCGCGCCGGCAGCAACGCATCGTCAAGCTGCGACTGGCTTGCCGCAACCTGCGGCGCGGTTGATTGGCGAAGCAAAGCCCGGAGCGAGTACTCCGCTTTCGGCGGATGATACTCGCTGGGTCGAAGAAACTCTTCGCTCGCTGTCCCTTCGAGAGAAAGTCGCGCAGCTCATTATGCCGTGGGTTCCCGGAGAATACGCCGCGGTTGGATCGCCGGGTTACGAGCAATTCAGGAAATGGGTCCAGGAAGAGCGGGTTGGTGGAGTTGTAATGTCCATCGGTCTTCCGCTCAACTACGCTGCGAAGCTGAATCACATGCAGCGGATCTCGAAAATCCCGCTGCTCGTTGCGTCCGATATGGAGAACGGAACGGGAATGCGGCTCGCGAACATTTACGCGTTCCCGTCACTGCTTCCTCAAGGCGGTGGAACTGTTTTCCCGCCGGTGATGGCGCTCGGTGCAACACGATCGGAAGATCTCGCGTTCAAGCTCGGACAAGTGCTCGGCACTGAGGCGCGCGCAGTCGGAGTTCACATCAACTTCGGCCCGGTGCTCGATGTGAATTCCAATCCGCTCAATCCGATCATCAACACGCGCTCATTCGGCGAGGATCCGGCGCTCGTCGCAAAGCTTGCCGACGCGTACATCAGAGGTGCGCGCTCGAGTGGTCTCATGACAACGGGTAAACATTTTCCCGGACACGGTGACACTGATACCGATTCGCATCTCGAGCTTCCTGCCGTGCGCGGTGATCGCAAACATCTCGACGCTATCGATCTTCCACCATTTCGAGCGGCGGTTCTGGAAGGCATAGATGGAATCATGACTGCGCACATCGCAGCAACGGGAATACTTGGCGCCGATGCACCGCCAGCGACGCTCGCGCCGTATTTCATGACTGATGTTCTTCGGAAAGAGATGAGCTTCGACGGCCTCTTGTTCACCGACGCAATGACGATGGGTGGCGTCGCGAAACGTTATGGTGCAACTGAGCCGCTCGTTCTGGCGCTCGAAGCCGGCGCCGATGTGCTGCTTATGCCGAGGAGTGTTGAGGATGCGATAAGTACTGTGATGGCTGCGCTGAATTCGGGACGGTTGAAGGAATCGCGCATCGATCAATCGGTCCGAAGAATTCTCCTTGCAAAGGCGCGAGCCGGATTGCGAACCGGACGGCTGGTGGATCTCGAGCGTGTGGATGAAGTAGTGAATGTTCCGGCAAACGCTGCTGTCGCGCAGCAAGTTGCGGAGCGCTCGATAACGCTTGCGAGAGATACTAAGGGGTTGGTTCCCCTCAATGCAGGTGTGCATCGAATTCTGTCGATAACGTATGCGGATGCGAGTGATCCCATTGCGTCGCGCGAATTCAATAACGAGCTGCGAAGTGCAGGCTATACTGTCGTTACTGCATCTGCTGACGATCGAACCACACCTGACGAATACCAGTCGATGCTGAAGCGCGCGGCTGATTCCGCAGATGTCGTTATTGCTTCTGCTTATGTGTCGCCGCGTGAATTCAGTGGATCTGTGAGCACGAAAGGTGGTTTCTCATCGTTCATGAATTCCCTCGCGGCGACGGGCAAGCCGCTCGTAGCGATATCGTTTGGGAGCCCGTATTTGTTGAGCGCATTCCCCGATGTGCCTGCGTATCTTCTCGCGTGGGGTGGGGCTCCGCTGTCTCAGCGCTCGGCTGCCGCCGCGCTGCTTGGGAGAATCGCTATAACCGGAAAATTGCCGGTCTCACTTCCGCCATACAACGCGATTGGCTCAGGCATCGAGCGACAAGCTATTCGCGCGGCGGCGAAATAGAACTCGTGTCTACTGTCCGATCGGATTGAGGACTCGAACGAAAGTAAACTTTCGGCCAAAGCCCGGCGGTGTCGTAAGACTATCGCCAGCGACCGTCATCGAGTAATTGCTTCCGTGCACCGAAAAAAATATTGAATTCGCCGACCGTACATACTTACCCGCACTCTTTTCCACTATCGTTGCACCCGAGGCTGCGCGATGGATCATCTCACTGTAAAAACCGCCTTCCGGGTAGAACGTCATCGTCCACCTGGTGAGGTCCCATGTCCCAGCGTCGTCATCATAGTCCCAATCGCCGAGTCCCCAGGGTGAGTGTACAGGCAGCGCTTGATCGCCAACGCTCCTCAGCGCAAAAGTCTCGTCTGCCGCGCAGACGTTCTTCCGCTCGGGTGAGCACTTCAAAGGGACGGCGTCGATCCTGAGCGATGCCGCACCCACTTTGCCCTCACTCGTTGCGGTGATAAACATGTAACCGTCCACCAGCGCGGTGACGAATCCTGATTGATCCACCGTTGCGAGACTTTCGTCGGAGCTCTTCCATTGGACAGGGCGATTCGAAAGTATGTTGCCCGAGACGTCGCGCAGAATGGCCTTAAATTGCGCTGTTGCTCCAACCTCGAGATGTTCAGGGGACTCGATCGTGATCGACCGAACGCTCATTGTCGGGACCGGAACCGGCGCGGTGGCTTCGTTTCCGGAGCAGCCCGCGACAAGGGCAGTGAGCATGAAAAGGACTCGGCGCATCGGGGTCTCCGTTGGGAGCGAACAAACCGTTCATAGCTATAACGACAAACACGCAGACTTTAGCTCATTGGCTCGCCGATGGCTGTAATGGTCCGCCCGCAACCACGCCGTTGCACCGCTCGCACGCCTTATCGGCGCAGTGTCGCGTGATCGCTCCAGCGTGCCCTGGCTTTGAGAGCGAGGTCAAGGCAATACGATGAAAATCGTGATCATTGGCGGAACCGGACTGATCGGCTCAAAGGTTGTCACCAAGCTCCGGGAGAAAGGCAACGAAGCAATACCGGCGTCCCCGAATACCGGCGTGAACACGCTCACAGGCGAAGGCTTGTCCGAGGTGGTAAAGGGCGCGGACGTCGTCGTCGACGTCTCGAATTCACCGTCGTTCGAGGACACGGCCGTGCTGAACTTCTTCCGCACGTCCACCACCAATCTCCTCGAGGCCGAAGCGGCCGCAGGCGTTCCGCATCACGTTGCGCTCTCGGTCGTGGGCACCGACCGTCTATCTGAAAGCGGCTACATGCGAGCGAAGATCTCGCAGGAAAAGCTGATCGAGGAGTCGTCCATCCCGTACTCGATCGTTCACGCGACACAGTTCTTTGAATTCCTGAAGGGCATCGCCGACGCCTCCGCTGATGGAGACACGGTACGGCTCGCACCTGTACTGATTCAGCCAATTGCCGCAGAGGATGTTGCGACTGAAGTCGCAAAAATAGCTGTTGCGGCACCACTGAACCGCGTCGTCGAAGTCGCGGGCCCTGACCAGTTTCGTCTCGACGAGATCGTTCGCCGATACCTGAGATCAAGCCATGATCCGCGCTCCGTGATCACGGATCCAACCGCGCACTATTACGGAGCCAAACTCGGAGAGCGCACACTCGTGCCAGAAAACAACGCGACCTTAGGCGAAACCACCTTCGACGATTGGCTTAGCCGTCAGCTCCTCAGCGCGACTCCGTAGAGTCAGATACTAGTCGCTCGTGAGCTGAGATCTGTTGCGAAGAGCTGATTGATCTCGGGGTACGGTACGAGCTCGGCGAAGCCAGAAAAGCTGCCGTTTTCTTTCAAGCTTTGCGCGGCGCGCATGAAAGCCGTCCATCCAGCAAGGGCCAGTGCACCGCCAACACTGATACGACGTACGCCGAGTGCGGCGATGCCGTCCACGCCGAGCCCGATGTTGCGAACAACTAAAAGGTTGAACGGGAGAGGCTGAACCGCTTCAACCAGCGCCTTGATTTCTTCCGGTTTTTGCGGACCAGGTGCAAAGAGTACATCGGCGCCTGCTTCTGCGTAGGCCTGAAGCCGGCGAATCGATTCGCGTAAGGGATTCGGATGCCCCGTGTGATAGCACTCAGCTCGCGCGGTAAGAAGGACTCCGCTTCCCGATCGATCGATCGCTTCGCGCGCCGCAATTATGCGATCAACCGCAAGCGACATATCAAACAGTGGATTCGTTGCGTCGCCGGTCGAGTCTTCGATCGATAGTCCGGCCACGCCAGTCTCCACACATAGGGCGACATTCGCAGCGACATCAGATGGTTCTATCGCATAGCCCGATGAGAAGTCTGCGTTGACTGGCACATCGACAGCCGCGACGATCTCTTCGAGGTGTGCCAACACTCCATCACGGGAGACTGCCGCTTCGGAATCCGGCAGCCCCTGCGAAAACGCGAACCCCGCGCTGGTTGTCGCTATCGCCGGGAATCCGAGATGCTGAAGATATCGAGCAGAACCGACGTCCCATGGATTTGGGATGACAAAACATCCGCGCTCGTGCAGGACGCGAAACTCTTCGACGAGCGATGAACGTGGTTCAATGGTCATTAGTTCATCCCTATGATCACCGCGGGTGTTCCGGACCAGTAGATGAACATCCACTTCATAATATTCGCCTGCATCGCCTTCATGTCCGATCGCAGATCCCCTCGAACGGTGGACATCTCCGCGTGCAGGTCCGCACGTACAGACGAATTTCCTTCCCGCATCTCCGCACGAAGCAGCGCAATCTCTTCATGCAGCGTCGCCTTGAACCGTTCCCAGTTCAATTCATTGATCTCTTTCAAGTCCGCTTTGACGGGCACTCGACCCTCAGAAAGACCGAGTCCAATTAACTGATAGATACGCTCGGCTACGTCATCATCGCAACATTCGGAGGATCAAATTCCCGGGGTTTCAGGTCCGTCATACTTCGACGGTTGTGGGTTTAGAAAATCAGCTCATTTGGAGGTGGGGAACAACGTGACGGTTTGCATCCACACTACCGCATGCTGCTCGATACCGCGCCCGGGTGTGTTTACTTCGGCGAAGCCGGCAACGAAAGGACCTCGAACTGCCTGTGCCCAGCTATTGCCGCCTACGACTAGCACTCCAAGATCTGCGAGACGTCCATCAGGTTCGCGAACAGTTGCGTGCTGGGGCTGGTCGATTCCCTTGTTGCTTGCGCCGGCAATTCGACCGCCACTGAGTCCATTCGCATACGCCTGATTCCCGCCAAGTGTGGCGAGCTTTTGCACGCCGCCGCCGGCGGGCCAGAAAAGGGAATTGTATGAGTGACGATAGAACGAGCTTCCCTTCTCGCGAACGAGCGTCGCCCATCCCTCATAGCCAACAACACTGCCGTCATCACTTACACCTGTCGGGTGTCCATACGTCGTCGTGCTCGTGTTTGGCAGAGCGGATATGTCCCAGCCGCTGTTGTCAGCGCGGTGTGTCCAGCGAACGGGTTGCTCTTTGCCATTCCCATCAACGCTGGTCCCAACGATGTAAGTGCCCGAAGGACTGATGGCAAACGGGTAGCTGGTTCCGGCAAGAGTGGGAAGTTCTTCGCCACACGTAGCGCCTTGTGCCCAGTACAGCGGAATGGCAGGTACAGCCTCGTAACCGATGACATCGCCCCGATCATTGATGTCTGTTGTGTATCCCTGCTTCGAGGTCTCCGTCGGGCCGCAAAGCGTGTGCAGCACCGTCAGCGCTCCGGAGCTGCTGAGCACGAATGGTCGTGCTGAAGTCTGCGAAGAATCGAGCTGACGAACGCCGACTATGGTGCCCGATGCATTCACCCCGTTCGCCCAACTGAGCAACGCGGGTTGCACGAGCGCATGAAGATCTTCCGCGATGAATGTTGTCGGGCCGGTGACGGTCCAACGCATTGCGTGAGTCGGATTTGGATTTGATCCGACGCCCGCCTTTCCTACAACAACACCCGTCGAGTTTACGTCCGCCGCCTGTGTTCCTCTCAGACCCGACTGTACGCCAAGATCCAGTACCGCATACGAGACAACGAACTTCTCCGTGCCGATTCCTTTTTTGCCATCTGACAGGATTACGATTACGTCGTATGCCGTGAGATCAGCCGTTTGAGAGATCGTGATGTTCGCGAGCACTTCGGTCGAGCTCACGAACGTCGTGCGATTTGTCACGATCTTGTTCGTCGCAACTCCCGCGAGCGCAAAGCTGACATTGCTCCCTGCACTGTAGCCGGAGCCAATCACGCGCACGTCGAGAGTTTGTCCGGGCTCGCCACGAGAAGGATCGGTGGCTGTAACTGTTGGGCCGCCCGCATTCCTCGCGAAACGCAGCTCGAGATCGGAGGGGGCGCTCGGGATCCGCTCGGTGCAGCTCGACGCGACGATTGCGAAACCAACCAGCAGAACCCACAGCGATTTTGAGCGCATGATTCCCCTCACGTTCTACGTGGGACGAGTCGAAAAAACCTGATGATTCTTATTGCACGGACACCATGAGCGTTTCGTGCGCCGGCACTCTGTCAGCGCTCGCGAGCTCTCACCGAACGGTCCACACCATTGGTTTTCCAGCCATATATCCGACGATGCGCATCGGCTGCGCAGCGGTGGCGTTATTGATATCCCGCACGTCGCCCCCGAAGCGGCCGAGCTTCTTCCAGGATGCCGCACCACCGAGGAGAACCCACAGCTGGCGGCTGCTGTCGCGTGCTACAACGTCCGGAACCTGCGAGTCGTTCATACCAAAGCTGAACCCGGTTGGCCACGCCGGACCACTTTTGCTCAGCTGCAGCTCTTCACCTGTTGCATGGAAAACGCGTGGCGCGAATTCTGGATAAATGGACTCCAGGAAATCGCCGGCCTCATTCACCGCGTAAGCGCCCCCATTTGCCGACAGAACGACCGCGGCTCCCCATGGCCCGGTCGACGATTCGCCCATCCATTTGACCGGCTCGCTCAAGAACGACGACCCGACGATCAGCCCGGCGCCGTTAACAGCAACACCGCCCGTCAGATCGCACACTCCCCAGTTCCATGAAGCAGGAACGAGTGACCTGTCGAGGAATTGCGGCGGGTTCCACCCTGTTGCATTTCGGATCCACACCGCGCCCTGCAGACCCTGCGGAGTAACAGCGGTACCAACAATGGTTCCCGCGCCGTTGATAGCCTTTGGACAGCTGACACCCAGGTCGACGGTCTGGCCATTCGGCAGCCAGACAATTCCGCGGCCATTGGAAGTGCCAACGATAATGTTGGACTCGTTGATCGCGCGCGCAGCGGCAAGTTTGCTTGCAGTGGTCGCGAGTTTTGTAATCGTCCAATTCCCGCCGACGAGGTTCCATCGCACAGGATAGGTCACACCATTACGGTCACCCGCGCGGTCGGTGGAGCTGCCAACGATTACTCCCTGATCGTTGATGGCGAGTGCGTCGCCCGTCGTACCGCCTGCGGTAGGCAGCTGCGCCTCTTCAAAGCCGACCTGGAACTTCTCGGTGCCTATTCCTTTTTTTCCATCCGACGTGATGACAATCACGTCGTACAGCGCGAGATCGGCCGTCTCGGTGATCGTGATGTTCGCAACGACTTCAGTCGAGCTGACAAACGTCGTGCGGTTTGTCACGATCTTGTTGGTCGTCACCCCAGTCAATGCAAAGCTCACATTGCTTCCCGCATTGTAGCCCGATCCGAGAACGCGCACGTCGAGAGTTTGGCCCGGCTGGCCGTGCGAGGGATCAGCTGCCGTGACGGTCGGGCCGCCCGCATTCCTCGCAAGACGTAACTCAAGATCAGACGGGGCACTTGGAATCCGCTCGGTACAGCTCGATGCAACAATCGCGACCGCGAAAACCAACGGGCGAAACCAGGATCCTGGACGCATGATTCCCCTCACGTTCTACGTGTCACGGGTTGAAAAGGAGCTGACATTCTTATTGCACGGACACCACACGCGATTGGTGCGCAAGAACCGGCCGACCGTCCCCGCTTGCCTGGTATGCTGCCCAGAACCGCGGGTGAGAGAACCGACCCGATTTTATCAAATCCCGCTGGGCGTCCGCCAGAGCATCCGCCGGCGAACGGTCGGGCAGCTTCTTATAGAAGCGTTCGGCCAGATAGGCCGCCGCGGCGTCGTCTATTCGCCAGACCGTCGCAACGACATTCCTGACGTGCGCGTGCAGCAGCATCTGCGCGAGAGCGGAGTATTCTTCGCCGCCCTGATAGGCGTTGATTCCTGCGCCGGTAGCCGTCTCGCAACCTGAAAGAAAAACGAGATCGGCGCCGAGTTGCTGCGCGAAAAGCTCGTGTACCTCCAGTCGCCCGTCGTTATCGGGAGACGCGACACCGTTGCCGTATAAGTCGATGCGCGAGAATGTGGGATTGCGATCGTTCAGCCACCCGTGAGTCGCAACATGTACGATCCCGGGATGCGAGAGCGCGGTCCGAAATGCGCGTTCGGTTGCAGCGGATCCGACGTAGCTTCGTACCGCGCTGATGGTTCCGGCGACTGCGGCCACTTCTCGCGCAGATCCGGGAAGCTCGGTTGGAAGCGGCGCAAATGCCGCTCGCTCTCCGCGCGCGGACGAATTCGTACGGCGCGTGCGCAGAGCCACGAGCGCTCCACCCGATGGGACCTGAAGCAGAGAGTGATCTTCAACGAGCCAATGTCCCTTCTCACCGCGCAACGCAGCAAAGGGCACGCGACCAAGCGCACCGTGTGATACGATCACCACACGTGCACCGCGTGGAATCAACTTCCCGACAGGTGTTATCAGCGATTCGTGAAGCGACTGGAGCACCGCCATGGGCAACTGCGACGCTCGCGATCCCGCTCCCCGCGGCGCCAGCAAATCGTGAGCAAGTCGCGCCCGGCGCACGATCTCGTCGATCGGCGCAGGCGTGTCGACATGTTGCACTCCGCCACGCGACACGACGAAGATGTGCAGCCGGTCGCGAGCGACGAGGTACTCAAGCAGAATTTCATCATCATCGAGTGCGGACTGAATAGCGGCAGCAGAGGCAGCCCGGCCCCCGATGACTGCCGGCGCTGACGCCGAGCGCGATACCAGTGATTCGTATTCAGTTCTGAGATCCGCGAGTCGCCGCTCGACCTTGAGCAACGCGGACCGGTCGGCGTTGCGGGCGACTGTGTCGAGCTCAGACCTCAAGACCATCAGTGCGGTGATCTGACGGAGAAGATTTTCCCGTTTCACGAGCGCCGAGGCATCAGTCGATATGCCAGTCGACGGTGCAGACTCGATGTGCTCGACGAGTGTGCGACCCTTCGATGCGTCTGAAGCTTCGAACGCGTCGACAATCGAGCCGCGGCGCACGAGAGCGCCAACCAAATCGGAAACGGCCGTCGCATACGTTGCAGCAACACGAGTACGCAGCTCGACAGAGCCGAGTCCCGATCGAATTCGATCGACCGCGTTGACTGCGCTGCGACCGTCACTTATCGCTTGATCGAGTGCGCCGCGTCGCGCGTTGGCCCGTGCGCGCAACGTGAATCCTTCAGCGAGACCTGTATAACCGGCGAGCTCCCAGCTCGATGGGCCGTCGGTCAACGCGTTCAAGACGGCCGATGCATCGCCTGCCTTGTCTGCAATGCGCGCTCGCGCCAATGCAAGCCGGGTTCTCGCGGTGCGCGCCGACAACGACTTCGCGAGAGTCTCTGCTTCGGCGAGACGGCTCTCGATTTCATCTTTTGACCGGCCGCTCGCCTGCTCGAGCTCAGCGAGCAAAAGGACGTCATTCAACTCTTCCAGGCGCGCTCCGGCTTGGCGATGGGCAGCGAGAGCTTCCCGCACGAGTGGGATTGCTGCGTCGAGCCGCCCCACCTCACGGCTGATCAGCGCGCGATCTCGCGCGTTCGCGCCGCTCTCGACAAGAAGCTCGAGCTCGCGATTGATTGCCTGCGCCTGAGAGAAAAGCCGCAGTGCCCGCTGTGGATCTCCCGCACGAAGATGGAGCGTGGCGAGTGTCTCGAGATTGTTTGCTTCTTCCTGGCGCAGCTTGAGCTTGCGACACATCGCAAGTGCAGTGTCGAGAAGTGCGAACGCGCGAACGTATTCTCCAGCAGCGGCGTGCGCAGTTGCGAGCTGGCCCAGATTATTCTGCTCGCCGGTTGTGTAATCGATCGAGCGATACAGGCGGCGGGCTTCCGTAAGCTCGGTAAGAGCCGAGTGTGAATTGCCGAGTCGCACGTCGAGCATGCCGAGGTTGTTGAGTGCATTTCCTTCCATGCGTGCGTCGGAGAGTTTCTGCCCCGTCGAACGCATTGCTTCAAATCCTTCGCGCGCGCGATCGTATTCTCCGAGCTCGAATTGGACGAGTGCGAGATTTCCAATTGCCTTCGCAATTCCGGGTGTATCGCTGACAGCAACTGCAGCCGCTCGAGAGCTGTCGTAGAACGCGGCTGATTGAACGAGTCGTCCCTGCTGATACGCAACGAGTCCGAGCGCATTGTATGCGCGCGCGTATTGTTCGCGAATTCCAGCGCGGTGCTGAACGGCGAGTGCATCGTGAAGATGCTTTGCAGCGGCCGTGTAATCACCGGTCCGATACGCGGCGAGTCCAAGGCCGGTGAGTGCTCGGCCTTCAACGACGGAAAGCTGTATTTGTCTTCCTTGTTGCAGCGCGCGTGTCCAGAGTGCGCTGGCACTGTCGAACTCTCCGGCGAGATGCAGTGAATCTGCCTTGTCCATCAACGCACCGACTTGCGGTGATGGTAGCCGGTCCGCTTTTGCACACCCGATGCAAATGACCGACGCGCAACTCAGCAGTACTGCTCTGCGCATTACCGAACTTTGAATGTTACGGGCCCACTGCTGAGTGAATCCGCGCCGAGTCCGATCGATTCGACGTACCACACGTATTCGGTGTTTGGTTTCAGATGAATTGCCGTTGGAAGATTCACAACTGTGTCTTTTGTTTCCGTTCCCCAGATGCGGTTCGCCTGATTGTCGAGCAGCGATATTCTGTAGAGGCGGTCACCTCCGGTGCCTGACCACTGGAATGCGACTGCACTGTCGCCGACGATCGACCCTTCGGTTGGGGCAACGATGTTCACCGAAGACTGCGCGCCTCCGCGCAATACTGTTTCGCCTGGAACACGGTTCGTCGACTGCGGCAGACGCACGAGGAGAACGATCGCAGCGCCTGCACTTAGAATTGCGATTGCGGCACCGGCGCGTCGCGGACGTTTTCTTTTCGAGAGTACGTTCTGCGCGTCAATCAGCTCGCCGCGGCAAGTTTCACACGTAGCGAGGTGACGCTCGACTTCCTCGCGGTCTGCAGATGAAAGTGTTCGAGCGAGATAACCTGCCAGTACTTCGCTCGATACGTGTGGTGTCTGGGCCGACGTTGCGCTCATGCTCATTAGCCTTGTATCACGGACACTTGGGCTTTATGTGCGCGACATCTCATCTGTCAGAGTGGTCGATACCGCGCTTGGCCAGATTTGTCTTGAGCTTTGCGAGAGCCTGCTCGATTCTCCGATGTGCGTGAAAGCGTGTGGGGTAACCGACGATGTCTGCGATTGTAGCGGTCG
>DATLDN010000250.1:0-2085 GCA_035525855.1 Gemmatimonadaceae bacterium | reverse complement strand
TGACCCAACACTCAATGGGTTAAGACTAGCACACGCACGCTCTCAATTAAAACCGGCGATCGGTGGGATCCGGCCCCGGCTTCGAAGCAGGGTTTCCATCCATGCGATCCTTCACATTGTCGACTGCATCGACCACGCGGTTTGCGCCGCGGCGCGTGGAATCACCAAGATCGTCGCGCAGATTCTCGGTGGTATCGTCCATTCGATTGAGAGATTCTCTTTCGGCGACCGAGGTGTTACGGCTATACGCTTGCTCGGCATACGGGCGAACCGCTGACCAATCTCCGTGTCGCGCGCGAAGATCGTTGCTCCATCCCTTTTGCAATTCCGGCTCGATGTCGTCGAAGCCTCGACCGTTGTAATCCGGATTCATGCTCGCGATGTGGCCGAGCTGATACGCCGGACGAACATCGTCGTAGCTACGGTCGGCAAGACGGCCCGACGAAGTCTCGAAGCGCTCGCGATAGAAGGAATCGTCTTCGGTGGTGAACTTGTGCGTCGCATCTGCGACTGCTTTACCGGCCCACCATCCGCCAACTGCACCGGCAATTCCGCCGATGATAGTTCCAATCGGTCCTGCAGCCGAACCGATGGCTGCGCCGGCCACAACTCCCGAAACGCCACCAACTGCTTCACCAACCTCTTCACCGGGTTGGTCCGGATGCAGCGTGCCGCGGTTACGCGACTGGAAATCGTCTTTGCGGTCCATGTTTTCCCCCTTTGAAATCACATTCGCGAGCACCTCTCGCGAGACAACACCAAAAGGCAATTTCGAGACCAGTTTTATGCACTTGACATCACGCATTGTGGCACGCCGATTCACGAATGTGAGCGCGAACATTCATGTCGGAACACAGGGCTGGAATTACGATGACTGGATAGGCGCGTTCTATCCACTCGGCACTCGACCGGCTGATTTTCTTCCGGTGTATTCACGCGCGTTCGAGACAGTCGAGGTCGATTCTACATTCTACGGAGTTCCCGCACCGACAACGCTCGAGCAGTGGGTCGCGAAAACGCCTGACGATTTTGTTTTCTCGCTCAAGATGCCGCAGGAAGTGACTCATGAGCAGCGGCTGCGGGATTCATCGGGGGTATCGAAGGAATTCTTCGACAACGTGCGCGAGCTCGGATCAAAGCTCGGGCCGATTCTCATTCAGCTCGGTCCGGATTTCGAGCCGGGTGAATTACCGGCATTGGTGGATTTCATCGGAAAGGTTCCCCGCGATCTTCGCTTCGCAATCGAGTTCCGGCATAGAGGATGGATCACCGACGGCGTGTTAGCTCTTTTGCGCGATCGCAACATCGGTCTCGCGATCGTTGAAGGTCGTTGGATTCCGCGAAAGACAATGCTCGCTCTCGCGCGCAAGCCGACTGCGGATTTCATCTACATGCGATGGATGGGTGGGCACCGCGATCTTGTGGATTATTCACGCGTGCAGATCGATCGCTCGCGCGAGATCGAGCTGTGGACTGACACTATGCTCGAGATGTCGAGTCGTGTGAAAGATGTTTTTTGCTACGTCGCCAATACTTTCACCGGCCATAGTCCGGCGACCGTGCGCGAAGTGCAGCGTCGCATCGGGCAGACGCCCGTGGATCCCGAGAGACTGGGCGAGCAATTATCACTGTTTTGAGGGACTCAGCGCCGACTACGTAGCGCTACGTATTTGACCTTGCCTCGCCCGCGCTAATCTCCACACAGGTGATTCACTCACCATTTGGCGCGGAGATCGATATGTCGTCAGTCAGTTGCATACTTCAGCGGACAATCCCAATTGCTGCCGCGATCGCATTCAGCGGAATGACCGGCTGCGCGAGCATGATTTCCTCATTAGCCGATCCGTCGCTGGAACGACAGTTCCCTACGGCAAGCGCCAAGTCATCCGCTGATGAGCCCGCGCCAAAGTACGAGACGCCGATTCCGCATCAGTATCAGGCTTACAAGGCGCCGAGCTTGCGGGCGCAGCAACGGCAGTTTGACCGCATGGCAACCCTCATTGAGGTCGTTGACGGCATCAGGTGGGACCTCGCGCGCCTCTCTCCGTTTGGCCCGGAACATCCCACGGTCATCTCGACCGGCAG
>DATLDN010000233.1:0-21396 GCA_035525855.1 Gemmatimonadaceae bacterium | reverse complement strand
GCGGCTTCATATCCGGGGTTCGTGCGATGAAACAGATCAGGTGCAATCGCGACAAATCCTTCACGTGCGTAACGGTCGGCGACGCCGCGTATCTGGGAGTTGACGCCAAGCGCTTCCATGAAGATGAGAATGGCGGGGTGTTCGCCGGCTGTTGATGGACGGCTTACGCAGGCGCTCATCTCGTTGCCGTCGGCGACCTGAAGCGTAATTCGTTTGGATCGAATGTCAGTCACATGCCTCTTCCTCAGTCGATCTCACGAATCTACACAGTCAGTATTGACAGGTACGATTACAGTTGTAATATTACACCTGTAATTGTCACCAGGTTAATCAATGCCCCAGTCGCACAGCCTTACCGATCTTCAAATCGACGTCATGCGCGCTCTGTGGAAACTGGGCGAAGCGACCGTTGCTGACGTTCATCAGGAGCTAAGCAAGCATCGACCCTTGGCGCATCCTACAGTTGCGACGCTCCTCGCGCGGCTGGAGAAACGCGGCGCTACAGCGCATCGCGTAGAAGGGCGGCAATTCATCTACCGCGCTGTCATCAAGGAAGATGAAGTCAAACGCTCGATGCTCGCGCAGATAAAAGACTCTCTCTTTACTGGAGACGTGCCTGCCCTCGTCAACCAGCTCTTATCGGGGCGCGATATCAGTGCTGCAGATCTGGAAGAGGTAAAAGCGCTCGTGGCAGCGAAAGAGCTCGAGCTGAAAAAGAAGAACAAGCGCGATCCGGGGAAGCGATGACGGTGGAAGCGTTTCTCTTTCAACTCGTGAGAATTTCCGCTGTCTTGATCGCGTGGATTCTTACATACGCCGTGCACAGCACGCTTCTGCTTGCTGCAGCGTTCGCGGTAACGCGAGTGATACGCGCCAACCCCGCTTACCGCGAGCTGATCTGGAAAGCCGCGATGCTCGGCGGGATTGTAACCGCAACCATTCAGCTCACTGGAGCGGTTCCAGTAGCAAGCGAGGTCCGGTTCAATGTGTCCCGCATCGTCGAGCGCGAGGTCTGGAAGGGCGCGGCTTTGCCAGAGCCTGCCCGTCTCGAGAACGGTCAACCCGCCGACGTTTACGAAGCGAGAATCGTTTCGACGTCCGAACGAATTCGATTTATTCCGGTTGTACTCGTAATCCTATGGGCGTTGTACGGTGCGCTTGTTCTAACTCGCGTTGCGTTTGCAACGAAGCGTGCGAGGATAGCTCTTGGTCCGCGAAAAGAAATCATCGACGCGTATGTATGCGAACGTTTCGATCGCGTCAGGAAGAAATTCGCATTGAAAACGCGAGTGCGCTTGACCGCTTCATCTGAACGCACGAGTCCGGTCGCGCTCGGCGCTGATGAGATCTGTGTTCCAGAGCGATTGATCACCGAGCTCCAGCCCGACGAGCAGGAGAGTGTGCTTGCGCACGAGATAGCGCATCTAGTCCGTCGCGATCCCGTGTGGCTCCTGGCAAGTGTGACAATCGAATCGATTCTTTTCTTCCAGCCACTTAATCGGCTTGCACGGTTCAAGATTCAGGAAGAAGCCGAATTTCTTTCGGACGACATGGCCGTTCAAAGTGGAAGCACGGGAGTTACAATGGCACGATGCCTCGCACGTGTTGCGGAGTGGATGTCGTCCGGTCCGGAGCAAGTTCTCGCGCCAGCATTCGTCGAGCGAAAATCTTCGCTGCCTGTTCGAGTGCGCCGGCTTCTCAACGATCAACAGCTGGGGCCTCAGAACATGTCACGTGTCCGTCGTGTGTTACTGGCGTGTGCATTGCCTGCTGCAGTCCTGCTAGTTGCTCCGGGTTTCAGCGCGGGAGGGAATCGCGCGTGGGGAACTCCGGCGTTTCGTTGGCAGGGTCGAATCGAAGCGGGTCAATCCATCGAGATCAAAGGCCTCCTCGGTGATATTCGGGCCGAGCCATGGGCAGGACCAGACGTTTTAGTCACGGCAATGCGTCACGGTCGCGCTACGAATCCCGATGTGCAGTTCGCGACGATAAAAACCGATGCGGGTGTCACGATCTGCACATTGTATCCAACGCCAGCAGGTGTGGATCCGAATCAATGCAGCGCCGGCGCAGCGGGTCGTGAATTCAATACAAAGGCAAATGATGTCGAGGTGGATTATCTCGTGCGCGTACCACCTGGCGTTGGGTTCGCTGCGCGTAGTGCGACGGGCAACGTGACGACAGAAATGTTGAGCGGGCCGGTCGTCGCACAATCATCGGCGGGTGATGTCGACATTAAAACATCGTCTTACGCGTCGGGGAGAAGTCTTGCTGGCAACGTCCGAATTCGAATGGGCGCAAGCAATTGGACAGATACCCTGCGTATCACATCAAACAGTGGGAATATCACGATTGATTTGCCAAACGAAGCAAACACCGAGGTTTATGCCGAATCGAAGTTGGGAGGCGTGCGATCCGATTTTCCGCTAGCAGGAAAACGGCTGACCTGGTTTCAGCGCCTGAAGCTGCACGGCAGCCTTGGCAGTAATGCATACGGGCGGATCGGGCAGGGCGGTAGAGGACTCGAGATAAGTACCGTCGCGGGAAATATCGCGATCAGAAGAAGCCACTAAACCAAAACCATACCAAGGCTCGCGAGAGCCGTTACCGGAGCTCCTCATGGACACTCTGCAGCGACAGCTTTATCCGTTACTCACCATTGCAGCGCTTGCATTCACATACACAGCTGCATTTGCGCAGGCGCCGGCCATTCACTTCGCACCGTTTTCGTTCAAAGGAACGGAGACGGCACAGGTCGACGCGGATTCGGGTACACTCGTTGTCCGCGCAGACAGACGCAGCGCGAACCGCGCAACAATCACGCTTCCCATTGTTCGATTCCGGTCGACGTCCCAAGTGAAGGCCGCGCCGATCGTGTACGTGTCGGGGGGTGCAGGGTCGGGAATTGCTGCGGCGCGCGGAGCTCGATTTCCGTTCTTCATGGCGCTGCGCGATGTCGGTGACGTAATCACTCTCGACCTTCGCGGTGCGGGCCGATCACAACCGCGCGTCAGCTGTGGATTCGGATTTCCGGATCTGTCCGCGCCGATGACTTACGCAGCGATCGTTAGTGTGCTGCAGGGACAAACACGAACGTGCGCGGATTCGCTTAGAAAAACCGGTGCAATCCTCGAGGGACACAACCTCCGGGAGGTTGTTGCCGATCTCGATGAGCTGCGGGCAGCGCTTGGCGTGAAAAGGATCAGTCTTGTTGGCATCAGCACCGGTACGCAAATCGTGCTCGAGTATGTGAGACGTCATCCGGGCAACGTCGAACGCGTTGTACTCGCGGGTGTTCAAGCTCCAGATCAAAATCATCACATGCCCGCCGGAGAAGACGCAGTGGTCCAGGCGCTTAGCGCGAAGCTGTCGTCAGCCGGAGGTGAAACGCTCGTATCGCAAATCACGCGCGTGCTGGATTCGGTAACTGCGCGACCACGTCAGGTGTCTATCGTCACTGGGCGTGGAGATACCACGGCAATCGGAATTGGGCGCTTCGACGTACAGCTGCTTGTTGCGGCAACACTTGGTGACCGCCGGCAAATGTCATTGCTTCCTCAATTGATAGGCGCTGCCGCACGTGGCAATTATTCACCGCTCGCTTCGATGAAAGCCGCCGCCGCGCGTCAGGGCATCACGTCCGCTTACGAAGCGCTAATGGATTGTCAGACTTCAGCGCCGGCTCCTCGACTAGCGCGAGCCTATGAGCAGGCAAAGACTGCGCTACTCGGCAATGCGACTCTCGATTTTCCAGAGGTCTGTGCCGCATGGGGCGTTTCACCACTCGATAATTCTTATCGTCAACCAGTGAGCTCTCGCGTCGCGGCATTGTTGATCAGCGGCACACTCGACGGAAGAACGCCGGTGCACAATGCAGAAGACGCCATGAGTCATCTGCCGAATGCGATGCACCTCATTCTCGACGGCGCTTCACATGGTGATGACCTTTTTCTCTCCTCGCCTGAAGTCGTGCCCACAATCGTGAAATTTCTTTCCGGGACGAGCGGGTTGCCGAGGCAGAGGCATTTAGTTGTGCGGTGAGCTGCAGCCGAATTCTAGTGACTACTTTGAATTAACCACATCCGGCATGGTGACTTATGCATGCGGCGTCGTACGTAAGGTCGCTTTTCGGTTTTGTGGTGTTCGTTGGAATTTCAGTTTCGTCGCAAGCGATCGGTGCTCAATCACCTCTTCCCGGTGGTGATTCAATTGCGTTGCGTTCGGTGGTTGTACCGAAACGGAACACGACGGTGTCGCGCATCTACATCGGGGTTATTGACACAGCGATTGGGGGGGCATGCGTGATCCACCTTTGATTGCGCGGTAGTTTAGAAACGGACTCCGAGCGCCGAATGCCCACACGGTATTACGCTTGGTTCCTGGGCTCTACCGCCGAATATCTTTCGAAGACCCAGGGACGGAGATGCGAGGATGATCAGTCGAATCTGGCACGGCTGGACGAAGCCAGCTGATGCAGACCAATACGAAGCGCAACTACGGGCGGATGTTCTTCCCGGAATTGGTCGGGTGCGCGGCTACCTCGGCGCCTATCTGTTGCGCCGCGACGATGGTGACGAAGTCGAGTTCGTTACCATTACGCAGTTCGATACGATGGAATCAGTCAAAGCATTCGCCGGTGAGGATTACACGCGCGCCGTGATACACCCAGTGGCGGGTAAACTACTGTCGCATTACGACGAGAGGTCGGCGCATTACGAGACCCGTCTGACCCCGGAAGAGGTTCGCAAAGCCGCGGACGGATGAATCGTGGCCGTGTTCGCGCTAGAAACGAACTCCCAATGTAAAAGGATGCGCGATGTTCGTGCCGCGTGTAGAAAGTTCCGGCAGTAGGAACCGTTGCTCGACGAACATATCCAATCGGAAGAGCCGGAATGCCAGTCCTACTCCGGCTGTTCCGCCGACTGACCACACTGTGCTCGACGCTTCCGTACCCGAATTCGTGCCGCCGAACACTGCGCCATTGATAGAGTACGCGGTTCGCTCGGCGAATAGACTCGGCCCGGCTGTCAGGTACGGACGAACGTTATGACTCTTCAGGAACGTGTAGCGCGCGCTTACGCCAAGCTCTGCAAGTGATTGCTTCTTGTAGAGAGTAGGCGGAATTACTTGCCCTTCTCTGAGGAGTGATACCGGCTCGAACGGGTGACGAGAAATACCCAGCTGGACGCGCCAGCTTAGACCACTTCCGCGCTGAGACCATTCACGCGCGAGCAGTGCGGAGAAGTTATTCGCAACGATGTCTCCGCCTGCTTTGCCGATGTAGAACGGATCGGCACCAACCGCCGCCGACCAATCGGTCTCCCATTTAGGATTCGTGGATGTTTGCGCGCGGAGCGGGTGATTCACCACTACTGTCGCAAACGCACCGAATAGAATCAACAGACTTACAGATTTCATTCGCCCGAGAAGTGTGGTCATTGTGCCTCTCCATACTTTTCTTTGTAAAACAACATTCGCATTTATTTCGTCACTCGTCCGTGTGCGTTGCGTTGCCTATGTTTCGAATATCGGACTCACAGGAGGGATTATGACTAAGGGTTTTGTTCGAACAAGTACCGCGCTCGCCATCGCCTTCACCCTGACAAGCTGCAGCGTATTGACGGGCCCAAAGGAAGTCACGCTCAACATCTCGAATATCAAAGCGCCCGCTACGACACGAGTGGGTGAGAGCTTCAGCGTGACCTTTACGGTGCAGTACGGCGGATGCACACGATTTGACAGGCTGGCAATATCGAAAGACGTCACCCATCTGAACGTTCGAGCGATTGGGATCGACTCGAGCGGTCCAAACACACTTTGCCCCGCCAACATTGTTGAGGAAGATCACACGGTTGTCGTAAGTGATGCCGCCGCCGGCAAGTTCGTAGTTCAGGGTGCGACATACGACGCCAATCTGCTGACACGAGAAGTCCTCGTTCAGAGCCAGTAAGTAAGGGGGTGCTACGAATCGGCAACGGTGATACGTTCAACGAGTGATCGTACCGACTCCCGTCACTCTTGAAGGTTACGGCGTGAAGCTCGAGCCACTCGAGCTCACGCACGCCGAGGAATTGTTAGCCGCTGCATCCGACGGAAAACTTTGGGAGCTGTGGTATACTTCGGTACCTGCGCCCGGAGAAGTCGAAGACTACATCAATACTGCGCACGAAGGATATCGTGCCGGTCACATGCTACCGTGGGTGGTCCGGGAGCTCGGCAGCAATTCAATCGTTGGCTCGACCAGATACCACGACATCATTCCCGCCGCACACCGCGTGGAGATCGGATGGACATGGTATTCCAAAAGCTGGCAACGTACGCACGTGAACAGCGCGTGCAAATTGTTGCTTCTCGCGCATGCGTTCGAATCGCTTGGATGTAAAGTTGTCGGCCTCCGCACGGACAACTTCAACTTCGCTTCGCAGAAAGCGATCGCCGCGCTTGGCGCTCACAGGGACGGTGTGATTCGTCACCATCATCCGCGACGCGATGGATCAGTTCGCGACTCTGTCGTTTACAGCATTCTCGCGGGTGAATGGCCGGATGTAAAAAAGAATCTGCTTGCGAGATTTACACGTCGCGGTGACCCGCGAATGTGATCCTGGCGCACTCTAAGAAACATTCTTCAGCGCGTATTCGAAAAAAGCATTTGCTTCATCTGCATTTCGGAACGCGTGCCGCGGGATAATGTGCGCGGCCCCGGGCGCAGTGTAGATGTATAGGTAGTTCTCGTCCTGCTCCACCTTCTCGATTCCCGGCCACGCACTTCGCGTTTCGCCAACGAGCGTTCGTTCGAGTACGCCTTCGTTGTCGAGAACGATCGTGTGTCTTCCAATGCGACCTTTGTCCGGCCTCTCCTCACCAACCAGCGTATCGATAGCCCGCCGTGTCATCCGGCGCTCGAACATCCAGAAGAGCCCCGCCGTCAGCGGAAATCCAGTCAGAAGAAAGAGGTAATTGAATGAGCGGAGGTAAATGATGTGTCCGCGCGACCCGATTGCCGGCACGAGTGACATCAGGAAAAACGCGAGGAAAAGATAGATGTACGTGTTGCGTCGGGAGCGACGCACCAGTGGTGACCTGTTAACTCCGCGCCACTGGAATGCCGTTAGATCTGCGGCCGTCAGCTCGTAGGAGACTTCCATCCCATAGAATGCGGCAAAATTGGATGTCCTGCCACATTCGAATTATCCGGAAGTCTGCGCCCGTGCAGGAGAGAGCGTGCCACGCTTTCGAAGCGACGTCGTTGCGATCAGCGCGATCATCAATACCGCAATCACAAACGATGACATGAAGCGGCCGAGATTGAGACCGCCGTGGGCGAGTGGTTTCGTCAGTGTGTCGCCGAGTGTCGCGCCGAGGGGTCGTGTGAGGACATAGGCTGCCCAGAAAAGCACCGAGCGTGGAATCTTCGTCGCGTAATACAATATCCCGACGACAATTATCAGCGCCGCAAACACGAGCGACCCACCCTGAAATCCAAGTCCGAGATCATCGGCAGTGAAATCGCCCAACGCTGTTCCAAGAGTGTTCGAGACGAGAATGGTGAGCCAGTAAAAGGTCTCGTCTTTCCGGTCGGTGACGTGATCGACCGCGATGTGGCCCGTGGTGAAACGCCACACGAGGAGGACGACCAATACGAGGGAGAACAGGATTATGGACGACGCGATATACCCAAGCCCGAGTGTTCGATCGATGTAGTCGGAAGTCGTCGTGCCAACCGTGGTTGTTGCAACAACAACGAGCCAGTAAAACACCGGGTGATAATGTTTCGAGCGAAGCTGAGCCAGAAGCGTGATCGCGAAAAACGTCAGGAAGATCAGGCTACTGACCGCGTAGCCAAGGTTGAGCGTCATCGAGAGCGCATCGCCCCCGGTTTCACCGAGCGTCGTTGCAAGAATCTTTACCACCCAGAAAATGAGTGTGACTCGGGGGACTTTGCTCAGAGCGTCGTCGTCAGGGATCTCGTCCATGTCGCCCGTCATAGCATCGCTCGTGCCGTGCGGGTTGACAAATAGATGTATTGTTGAGCACTATATATGCGGCATATATAGTTTCCCACTGTCTCTACTATGACCGACACACGTGAAGTGCTGACACCGTTGTCCGCAGCCATACTGTTCGCTCTCGCGGACGGCGCGAGCCACGGCTATGCGATAATCAGGGAAATCGAGGATCTCACTGACGGCCAGATGAAGCCGCACACTGGAAGCATGTATCTGGCGCTTCATCGGTTGCTCGAGGACGGGCTGATTATAGAATCGCCGATGAAGAGTGATGACGCGCGACGACGCTACTACAAGCTTACGGATGAGGGAAGGGAAGCGGCACGTTCCGAAGCTGTGCGCCTCGCGCAGCTTGTGAGAATTGCATCTGCAAAGCGGCTTATTCCCAGGAGCGCCGTGTGAAGCTGTTAACGACCGCATTTCGCTCGACGCTCGTGCTCTATCCCAGGGAATTTCGGGAATTGCATTCGCAAGAGATGATCGTGGTGTTCTCTGAGAGAGTCAGCGAGCTCTCGACCCCCGCTGCAATCGCGGAAACGTTTTCGGAGATTGTCGACGTCGCGCAGTCGGCACTGCGTTTTCGTCTGAGTGGTGTACGCTTCGCGCGAGCGCAGCCCGCGATGCTCGGGGTCGTCGGGACTTTCATCGTCGCAGCCGCGTTTACTGTTCGCTCGCTGAGCTGGGCTCCGTCACCAACAGCGGCAACTCCGCTCGACAGCATTGATTTCCGCGCCCAGGATCCGGCTGGGGAATTCACAATCGCAATCCGTCATGGCAGTCCCGTCGCCGCGACAATCGATCGTGTTCCTCTCCCCGCGAGTGATGTGCGCACTATCGGGGACAGCATACAGCTGGTGGGACCGGGTGGTAATGTCATTCTCGCCGTCGCGTACTATCGCGAGCGCGCGCGAATCGAGTGGCAGCCGAGGCCGGTTGATTGTCGCGGAAGGGCGGTGGAATGCGCGCTGTGATGCGGCATGTTGTTTTCGCTGCGTTGATAACGATTCCGATTTCAACGAAAGCACAGAGTCGTATCGATATCGCCGAAGCGCGTCGCTACTTCGAAGAGCTTCACCAGTTAGGCGAGCTGGATGGCGGCAAATTGTGGGGAGCCCGCGTGGATGGTCCACTCTTCTTCGTCGATCCGCAAAGTTTCGAGCTCGTTGCAAACATGCCCGACTCCGCTGGACAATGGAAAGAACAAAACGGTGTATGGATTGGGCAGCTATCAAAGGATCAGAGTCCAGCAAATACAGCAATCCAGTGGGCAGGTCGAAAGTGGTCGATGGTGATGTGGCCTGTATCAGATGATCGATACGTGCGAGGACGACTTCTCATCCACGAATCATTTCATCGTATTCAGCCACAGCTCCGTTTTTCGACCGGTAATCCCTCGAACGCCCACCTCGCCGCCGCGGAAGGTCGCATCTGGACGAGGCTCGAAGAGCGCGCTCTTGTCGAAGCATTGCTGCGAAATGGTGCGGCGCGAAGGCAGGCTCTCACCGATGCGTTGACCTTTCGCGCGCGCAGGCAATCGCTGTTTCCCTCAGCGGCGCAAGAAGAGAACATGCTCGAGATGAATGAAGGGCTGGCCGAGTACACTGGATATCGCTTGAGTGGTTTGCCTGTATCGGCATTGCCTGACCGCATCGCAGCCCGGCTCTCGAACGCGGAAGCACAGGATTCGTACTCGCGCAGCTTTGCGTACGCGACGGGTCCCGCATACGCAGTTCTCCTCGATGCAACCGGGAAGTCATGGCGGAAGAATCTGAGCGACAAGAGCAACTTGTCAGTGCTTACTGCGAAGATGTACGGAATTAGCGGAATCGATCCGACAACTGCTGATTCGCGAACCGTTCGTTATGCGGCGACGAGGATGATCGTCGAAGAACGCGCGAGGGAAACTCAGCGACTCGCGAAGGAAGCAAAATGGCGCACCATGCTGGTCGACGGGCCGACGGTCACCGTTCCTGTCGGTTCCAACTTCAATTATTCGTTTGATCCGAACGGGGTCTCACCACTCGATATCGGCAGCGTTTACGAGACAGCGCGAATCACTGACGAATGGGGGATACTTGCCGTGAGCAACGGTGCAGTGTTGATGAGACGCAGTAATGGGCTCATCACTGCCGTCGTGGTTCCCGCACCGGCGGGAGACTCGGCACCGGTTAAAGGAAATGGCTGGGAGCTGAGCGTTGCGGCCGGTTGGTCGCTGCAACCGGGCGCCCGGAAAGGGGATTGGATTCTTCAGCGTAATAAATGAATCCTTCGCGCCGCATCCGTGTCTAATTCACGATGCGGCGCTTAACTCTTCTCTCGATTGTCTGGTCGGTAACGGCCGCAGCGCAATCGACTCCGATAGCCACATTTCCATTTCATATTGAATCCGGCCTGGCGTTTGTCGATGCGACCGTCAACGGAGTTGCCGTCAGCATTGCGATGGATACGGGCGCTCCGGGGATTATTCTCGATGCATCCCTGATCCCGTCGGCTCGCATCAATGTTGTTCAGCCGATCAAATCTGACGGAATCGGAATCGGACAAATCGATTCTTTGCGCGCGGGGTCGCTGCTTCTCAAAAACCAGCAAGTGTGGCTCCGCTCATTCGCTGCCGTAAATGATTCAGCGAGTGGAAGGCCGCCTGTAGTTGGCGTCATCGGAACCGCGTTCTTTCGACAGTTCGTAACACGAATTGATTTTGCGGATCATGTCGTCACGCTGTATGACCCGGCGACCTTTACCTATAACGGTCCGGGGATTTCTGTCCCGGTTACGTTCAAGCTCGACCTTCCTCAAGTCGACGCAGTCGTGTCTCTCGCGGGAGCGCGCAAGTTGACCGCTCGACTAATCATCGATCTCGGAAGCTCCAGCTCTCAGATTGCCTTAACGACTGCATACGCGCGCAGTTCGGGGCTGACGCGGTCATCGGATCGGTACATCGAAATTGCTGGCGTGACCTCTCTTTATGGCAACAGCGTCGGTCGCCTTCAACGCGTCGACTCTGTGAAGCTCGGCGGTCTCGAAATCGTTGGTCCGATTGCAAATATTTCCGATGCATTGGGAGCTGCTATTCCCGCATCCATTGCTGATGGCACCGTGGGAATGCCCGTGCTCCGTCGCACGACAATGATTCTCGATTATCGCCGATCCCGAATTATCTTCGAGAAGAATTCCGAGTACAGCGCGCCGTACGAGTTTACGAACGTGAGTGGACTTCAGCTGGAGCGCGCAGGCTCTGTTGTCCGAGTTCGCAACGTAATCGCGGGCAGTCCTGCCGCGGATTCGGGTATACTTATCGGAGACGAGCTGATCAGCGTAGACGACCAACCCGTTCCAACAACAGGAAGCCTCAATCTTCCGGCACTGCGCGACCCCGGCACGACACATGACATCTCGATTCGCCGAGGCGACAAAACTCTACGAGTGAGTATTGCTCTCCGCCGCCTTATCTAAGACTTTCAGCGCGTGAAACAACAATTCGAAGCTGCTTCGGTCCTGCTCCTCGCGTCACTCGCAGCGTGCGCGACGGGTGCGCGCGGCACCGCTGGCCCATCGCATCCTGATTCCACACTGATTCGTCGCGACATCGCATATCTGGCAAGCGATGCGCTCGAAGGTCGTCTTACGGGAACGGCCGGAAACGATTCTGCGGCTGTGTACATCGCGCGGCGCTACAAATCGCTCGGCCTCAAACCGCTCACTCCGGATTATCTGCAGCGCTTCGAAGCTGTCTCTGCAGAAGACGCACATGCAGGTCGAACGGAGCCGCGAAAAACTGAAAACGTGATTGCGGTTTTGCCTGGAACGGATCCCACGTTGAGGGGCGAGTACGTTGTAATCGGCGCTCACTTCGATCACCTCGGGCGCTCATCAACGTTCGCGCAGGATCCTGAAGCTAAGGATGCTATTCGCAACGGGGCAGATGATAACGCGTCTGGGACTGCTGCAGTTCTCGAGCTTGCACGATTGTTTCGCGCACATCCCACGCGGCGCTCGATAGTCTTCGCAAACTTCAGCGGGGAAGAGCTCGGCTTGCTCGGATCGCAGTGGTTCGTTTCGCATCCGCCTGTTCCGATCCAACGAATTGTCGCGATGATCAACTTCGATATGGTTGGCCGTCTGGCCAGCAACAAGCTGATCGTTTATGGAACGGGCACTGCTTCCGAGCTGGCGTCGCTCCTCGATAGCGCGAACACATCGCTTGATGGTGGATCACTAACTGTGCGCGGTGTTGGCGACGGGTACGGTCCGTCGGATCAAACTTCGTTCTACGCGAAGGACATTCCTGTGCTGCATTTCTTTACTGACCAGCATGAGGATTACCATCGAGCCACCGATGACGTTGAAAAAATCAACGCCGCAGGCGAGGCCCGCATCGTGGACCTGGCAATGCGAGTGGTTCGCAGTGTCGCTGACCGCCCATCGCATCTGACATTTGTGCGAATGGCCGCGCCCTCGACGCGAATGGGCAGTCGTGAGGGATCGCAGACTTACCTGGGATCCGTGCCGGACATGTCGGCGACCGATGTTGTTGGAATGCGACTGATGGGTGTGCGTCCCGATAGTCCCGCCGACAAAGGCGGATTAAAAACCGGCGATGTAATCGTGGAGTTTGGTGGCACGTCCGTAAAGGATTTGTACTCGTACACGGACGCGCTGTACGCTCACAAACCCGGGGATGTTGTCAAAGTCGTCGTGATGCGCGGCACTCAGCGCGTCGAACTCAGTGTGACTTTAGGCAAACGCGGGCAATAACTGAATCTCGCAAACGGATAGACCCATTGGGTTATGGGTCAATAGTTCTCGGCCTTCAGCTTGCGAGTGATGAGTAGTCGGTAGAACCCAACACTCAAAACCCGCTAGCTGACGGCCGAGAACCATTGACCCAAAACCCAATGGGTCTATCCGTTTGCCTACTATTTGGTACTACCTGTAGCCTCCGGCAGTAAGACGAATCTCGCGTAGTTCTTCGGGTTGAAGTACTGCTTGGCAGCGTTTTGCAGCTGAGCTGCAGTCAGTGCCTTCACCATGTCGTCGTACGCAGAGCCAAGTCCACCGAGATCTTCGCCGGCTTCATCGCGACCGATGATGTTGCTGAGCCAGTAGGAATTCTGCTTCAACTCGACTTCGCGGGAGCGAAGAATCTGCTCCTTCACTTTGTCGACATCAGCCTGCGACGGCGGATTCCTTTGCAGAGAATCGATAACCGAGAAAGTTGCCTTTACTAACGGCTCGACATTCTCAGGCGACGATCCAAACCTCACCTGAATCGAATACTCCTGCCGCGGCTCGTTACTGCACCCACCAGCAACATTCGGACTGTAAGTACCGCCGAGCTTTTCGCGCAGAGTTTCGTTCAAACGCATCTGCACGAGAGTAGTGAGTCCACGCAACACCAGTCTGTTCTCCGGCTTGTAGACGCACGACCCGGTGAAAACCAACACCGTGTTGGCCTTAGGCTCCGTTCCTTTGCGCACCGTTCGCTCGACGACGCCCTTTGGCGGCGCACCACCTGCATCACGCCACGTTTCTTTTCGCGAAAGGCTGGGCAAGCTCGCGATGTAACGCTCAACCAGCGGTTTCAGCGCCGTCGTATCGACGTTGCCGACAAAAACGAATGTGAAATCACTCGCGTCCGCGAATCGGTCCTTATAAATCGCAAGCGACTTATTCGGATTCACTTCCGCAAATACCGCAGGCGATAGAGGTCGGTCGCGAACGCTGTGCTGAGACAACGTGACTTGCATCGTGTCCTGAAACACTGAGTTCGGATCGGCACCGCGATTCGCGAGGAAGGGGCCTACCTGAGCCTTGAACGCATTCCACGCAACAGTATCGAGGTGCGCTGCTGTGAAATCGAGGTAAACCAGCTGGAATAGCGTCTCGATATCCTTCGGCGAGCTCTGTCCGCGCAATCCCTCGGTGGTTTCACCAATTGTCGGGGTTACGGAAACGGCTTTACCGGTGAGCTTCTTCGCAAGATCGATCCTGTTGAAGCTTCCTATCCCGCTCACGCCAACAACCTGTGCGGCAAGCTCTCCCGACATGATGTCGGCATCCGGCACTAGCGACATACCCCCGCGACTGTACGCGCCAAACAGCACTTCGTCATCCTTGAAGTCCGTCGGCTTGACAATCACCCGCGCGCCGTTCGACAGCTTCCACTCGACGCCGCTGATTGCAGGCAACGCTTTCGCGCTGACGATTTTTCCTGCTGCCGGCGGAGTCGAAATCAATGCTTCGTTCGACACAGTCTCGGTCCATGCAACAACCGGGGCTTTCGCCGCACGATCGAATACAGCGAGCAATCCGCTTTCAGTTGGAATTGCGACCCCTTGCTTCTTCGGAGCCTGCGCGATGATCACGCGATTCTCGTCCGTGATCCAGCTGCTTGCCAGCTTGTTCACGTCAGCGAGAGTGATTGTCGGCAGAAGATTGCGGACGAGTGTGTATTCGTACTCGATCCCCGGAATTGATTCCTGCTTGAGGAAATTGCCGATGTATTCCTCAACGTGGGATGCAGACTGTGACTTGTCACGCTCTGCATAAGCCCGCTCGTAGCTCCTCAGGAGATTTGCGCGCGCGCGATCGAGCTCTGATTGCAGAAATCCGAATTGATCGACGCGTTTCGCTTCGGTGAGCAGCGCTTCGAGCCCTCTTTCCGCTCCGCCGTCCTTCACGTTCGCAGCAAGCGTGAAGGCATCGGTTGTTCGCGCGAAGAAACTTCCTTCCGAAGCTCCTGCAGCGAGGAACGGTGCGTCGGGCTTTTGAACGATTTCGCTGAAGCGGCTGTTCAACATTTGCAGATAGATCCGCTTCGCAAGCTCGTCGCGATAATCACCGACAGTCTTCATCGGCTTCGACGGCCGCTTAAAGATCAGATTCACACTCGAGCTCGTTGCTTCCGGGTCGCTGGCGATCGCTACGAGAGGAGCCTTGTTGCCGGGCACGTCGTAGATAGTGCGCTGCGGGGCCGGTCCTGCCGCCTTGATTCCACTGAAATGTTTCTTGATCTGCGCTTCCATGTCTGCCGGATTGAAATCGCCGACTGCAATGACTGCCATGAGATCCGGCCGGTACCACGATTTATAAAATGCGCGCACCTTCGACGGCGTCACCGCCATTATGCTCTGCTCGGTCCCAATCGGCAGACGCTCGGCGTAGCGTGATCCCTTGAAGGCGATGGGAAGCCACTGCTGAAGCATTCTCTCGCCCGCGCCGCGGCTGCCGCGCCATTCTTCGCGCACAACGTTGCGCTCATTCATTACTTCGGCCGAATCGAATGTCTGGCCGTGCGCCCAGTCTTCGAGAATCGTGAACGCCTGCTCCACGATTCGTGCAGTATCAGTGGGGATTGGAAGGATGTAAACGGTCTCGTCGAATCCGGTGTAAGCGTTCAGATCCGCGCCAAATCGTACGCCAATCGACTCGAGGTACTTGATGAGATCGTTCTTCGCAAAGTGCGTCGTACCATTGAACGCAGTGTGCTCCACAACGTGTGCTTCGCCGAGCTGGCTCGCGTTCTCGAGTATCGAGCCGGCGTTGACAACAAGACGGAGCTCGGCGCGCTTCTCCGGTTTCGCGTTTTGTCTGATGTAGTAGCGAATACCATTTGGCAGCGTGCCGATCTTCACATGTGGATCGACAGGAAGTGGCGTGCTTAGTGGAGGCGCTGCAATCTGGGCGCCGGCTACTGACGCGGAAAATGTGAGTGCGGCAGCAACTAGCTGACGGAGTTTGCGCATCGTGGATTTTTGGGTGGAGGGCCAGGTCGGAATATGCAGTGACCGTGCTCAGACTGCATGGGCGCGGTGTATTGTTTTTGTACACTCAGCGCCCAAAACAGTTCGTGAACTGCTATTTCCTGCTATTGGTGAAGTCGAGAGCCGCCTTCAGTCCCGCCGCAACATCGGCAGCTGATCCGTTCGCCCAGAAGTGCATGAACAAAAGCCTCGGTGACTCGTCCAGCATGTGACTGTGAAGTGCAGTCACTTCGATGTTGTGATCGCGCAATGCTCGGATTACGGGATTCACTTCAGACGCGATAAGCACAAAGTCCCCGGTGGCAACTGCTCGGCCGCTGCCGATGGGCTGGATGTTGATGGCCGTTGCGACACCCATCGATGGCGGCACTGTCATATCGTGAACGCGAATTGTCTCCGCGCGCGGAATCGCCACCTGATAAACGCCGCCGTTTACTTTTCCCGTGCGTCCCAATCCGCGCGCAACTGCCGCTGTATCCAAATCGATCGGAGAGGGAGGGGCGGCTGGCGCTGCAGTGCCGGGAGTTCCAGTAGCGTGTAATGCATTGGATATGGTGCGTGCAATCGTGACTGGATTGCCATGCACCATCACGTGCATGTACATCACGTGAGGCGTTTCGTTTCGAAGATGATTGTGCAATGCTGTTTGTTCGACGCCGCCCGCTTGCAGAGCACGCATCACTGGACCGATTTCATTTTCCGTGAGGACGAGATCGCCCATCGCCATCGCGTTGCCCGAGCCGGTCTCGCGGAATGCGAGCCAGGATCCGAGTGCGAGCGCAGACCGGAGCTTCACATCACCGACGGATACAGAAAGATCGGAGCGCGGAAAGCCGAACTTATACGCGGAATCGGATTGCATCGCGCCCGCGCGTCCGAGTGCACTATCGACTGCTGCCCGCCAAACCGTCGATTGGCCATTGGCAGCAGTCGAGATCATCAGCGCGGTTCCGAATATCAAAATGCGATACTTCATAGCGATTGTTTCTTACGGGGTTAAACGCAGCGTCGTGCCCCACGGATCTGTGGCAGTCCATGTGCCATCGGAATCCGTCACGTTGTATCCCTGCGCGCGAATATTCGCCGCCGCAGCCTTCGCATCTTCGAGAGACGGAACAACGACTGTCCACTCGAGTAATCGCGCATCATCATCCGTCGCGGGAGGAGCACCTGCCGCCCATGTGTTCGTACCAAGGTGATGATGATATCCGCCCGCAGACAGGAACAACGCACCGGGATAGCTCCACACAATCTTGTCGAGCCCAAGCCCGCGATGATAAAACGCTTCAGCATCACCAATGTCGCCAACGTAAAGATGAACGTGACCAACCTTCGTCCCACGCGGCATTCCTGACCAACTCTCACCGTTCGCGGACGCAATTACGCTTCGTGCATCGAGTGGATTTGTCGCCATTGTCAGCTGCTTATCAGCATGCTTCCAGTCTGCACGCGCACGGTCTGCGTACACTTCGATTCCGAGTCCGTCCGGATCGCTGAGATACAACGCTTCGCTCACGAGATGGTCCGACATTCCGGGAGTAATTCCAAGACCGATGAGATGCGCGAGAAATCGTCCGAGTGCCGGGCGATCGGGAAGCAGAATTGCAAAATGGTACAAGCCGAGCAATCCTCTGCGCGGAACCGCGCGCGCACCGCGAAGCTCTCGCAATTCGATCATGACTTCGTCGCTTCCCTCGGCACCGAGTGTCGCGCGTCCTTCGGATTGGCTGATTACGCGAAATCCAAGTGTGCGCGTGTAGTAGTCGAGTGAGCGTGCGAGATCGGAAATCTGCAGTCGCACTGCGCCGAGCTGCGTTTCTGCCGGCAGGCGATAGCCTTCGGGAGCGATACCATACACAGGGCTAGTCATCTGCAACCTCCTTTGTTCTCGCCTTGGCGAGTAATGCAATGAGCGTCTTCAGCTCGGCTTTTGTGAGGTGGCCCAGCTGCTGTTCGTGCGCTGCGTTCATCGGCGCGTCGAGCTTCTCCAAAAGCTCCAGACCCGATTCCGTGATTCGCGTATTCACGAGCCTCCGGTCCTTGGTGTCGCGCGCACGGTCTACATATCCCACCTGTTCCAGGCGATCGATCAATCGTGTGACATCAGGCACTTGTGCAATAAGGCGTTCTCGAATGTCTTCGCGGCAAAGTCCATCAGGTCCCGCTCCGCGAAGAATTCGGAGCACGTTGTATTGCGTCGGCGTAATGTCGAACGGCTTGAGGGCTTCGATGATCGCGTATCCAAGGATTGCATCGGTTCGCTGAATGCTGAGCATTGCTTCCTGCTCGATGCTCACGAACGGGCGGTTCTGCTTGATCTCTTCTTTGAGATGGGTGGTCATGAATCAATATACGTGTTATAACACATAATGTCAATCTTACTGGAACCGCGCGTGCTTTTTCGAGTATTACCTGCAATATTGGTGACCCCTGGATCGGCGGCTCGTCCTTCGTAGGCAGACGTGCAGTCGCCGGTCTTTTTGTTGTCCTCCAGGTGATGAAAAAATGAAAAAAATCGTTGCTTCTGTTGCACTGTTCGCTGGCCTTTCGGCTTGCGTGAAAGTTCTTCCGACGGACACCGGCGGATCAGGGATCGAGAACGTTCAGCTGCGCGCGACGATCACGGCCGATAATCGCTGCACCGTAGAGGTTGAGGGAAAGACGTATCAGTCGACTGGTCAGGTTCGCGGCGCCACGCTGCCTGCGTTCGTTGGAGCGACTAACCTCGGTTACCATGAAGTCGGGTGCTGGGTTGGAAACCTCGATGGGTCGGATGGGTCGATTTCGATTTCGTTCTCGGGGAATTCGTTCAACAAGCCGTTTGAAGTGGGATCGTTCGTGCCGCGCTTCGAAGCGCCTGCTGCTACGGATGACCACTTCGCGACAGTCATATTCCAGGGATCTAATTTTCCCGGACGCATGTTCCGCACGGATGACAGTGCGACCGGCGTGATCACCGTCGCGGGCACGCCGAGTGGTGCCAAGACGATCACAGTCGACGTAACCGCCCGAAAACTGCAGCTCTAAGCGAAGAAAAATCCCGGCATTCTCATGCTGAGAACTAGAACTCTCAGCGTGGCGGGGATTGTGAGGGCGGAGTTATTCGTGAGCTCAATGACAGTTTGACACTCAGTTTTTTCTTTTTGCTGCCTGAGCATCGGGATGCTCGTGTCAAAACTGCCATAACGCTCACTAATAACTCCGCTCTCACAATCCCCTCGTGCAGTCGTCGCACCTCACGCGTGCGCAGCTTTTGTTTGCCTCGCTCCGCGCAATCGCGTCGGGGGCGTTGAGTGTAACGAAACAACGGAGCTCCTTCCACGAATGCCAGCACGTTCTGTCTGTGCGCGCGATCAGTGAAATCTTCGAAACACCAGGGGAAATTGAGGGGGGAGTTACTGGTGAGCGTAATGGCAGTTTGACACGAAGGTCCCCGATGCTAACGCAGCAGAATGACGGGACTGAGTGTCAAACTGTCGTTTAGCTCACCAATCACTCCCCACTCAATTTCTCCGTCACGCACGGTTGCCTTAGCGCCTCTAAGGTAGTCCTAGGATGACATGCTGCGATCCTACATCCGTGCTGGGAGCGGCGTGGCCTTCGCGCTGGCGGTGCTCGAGCTCGCGCTAAGACCGCTCTCTACTCCGAACCTTCCTCCGATAGCAGAGCCGCGCGCCGATTCCATCGGAAGCTTGGCAGTTGAGACGCGTCAGCTCGAAGAGGGAATTGGGACATCGCATTTCTCTCTCGCGGGCGCGCGGCTCACCGGCAACGCCGCGATTCCGGACGCGGCAACAATCGTCATCCTCGGTGATTCCCACGTAGTCGCACGTGAAATATCCGACGATGAAACGATGGGAGCCTGGGTCGAGAGACTCGCACGAAAAGATCTTCACCTCGTGAATGTGCGCCAGTATGGATGGCGCGGAGCATCGCCACCGCAGTATCTGCTCGTCGCCAACGACGTGCTCGCGCGCTGGAATCCCGCACAAGTCGTCGTCGTGCTCGATGGTGATGACCTCGGCGCAGATCCACTCAACCGCCGCTTCCCGCGAATGCGAATTCTTCCGAACGACTCGGTTGAAATCGTCTCCGATCCGGAACACACGAAACCATCCGGCACCGACCATTACTCGACGCTCGCGACACTTGCCAGAATTCGCTGGCAGCAGGTAGTCGAGCGTGCACCGAAAAGTGTTCGATACTGGCTGAACGCACGTGTCGAGCGTCGTGGACCACAACCCGATGCCGCCGAAATTGCAGTCGTGCCGCGCGCAGAAGTAAAAGCACTGGCGCGTGCATTTGGGTCGCGACTGTTGATAGTGTACACGGCTGACGTTCGAGCAACCGGCGGGGAGAAAACAGATTCAGGGGAGGAACGGCTCCTCGACGCGTGCGCAGCGCAGCAGGTTCGCTGCATTTCCATGCGATCGCTGATGCTCGCTGCTCGTCGCAACGGAATTGTCGTACGGGGATTCTCGACGACCACATTGGGCGTCGGTCATTTGAATGCCAAAGGTCACGAGCTTGTTGGGCGAACAATCTGGAGCGAATTAAGCCGCCAGGACGCGCGCTATTCCTCGAAGCTCGCGAAGCAGTAAACAGAAATGCTTTTCATCTCGTGGCAGTTCGTCGTCTTTTTACTTCTCGTAGTGCTCGGCCTTCGCCTCATGCCGACACGAACATCCCGGCAGGGACTGCTTCTCATCGCGAGTGGAATTTTCTACGGATCACACACGCCGTGGCATTTGCTGATATTAGCCGCGCCAAGTCTAATCGATTTTGCATGTGCGATTCAGATTGAAGATTCCGACGATGCGGAGAAGCGAAAGCGCTGGTTGATACTGAGCCTCGTCACGAACCTCGGACTGCTCGGCTATTTCAAGTACGCTGATTTCTTTGCGGATTCGATCGGTGCTTTGATCGGCGTAACAACGATTCCTCTAGGCCTCGCGCTCCCGCTCGGCATTTCCTTCTTCACGTTCAAAACGCTGAGTTACACGATAGACGTTTACCGTCGTGAGATTCCCGCGTGCCGCAGTATGTGGAGATACGCGATGTTCGTGTCGTATTTCCCCGAGCTGGTTGCCGGACCAATCGTGCGCGCTTCCGTTTTCCTTCCGCAGATGTCGAGAAAGCTCGAGCCATCACGCGAGCGCGCCGTCATTGGAATCCAGCTGATCCTTCTCGGCGTCACGAAAAAACTGTTTGTCGCAGACCGGCTCGCCACGCTCGTGAATCCGGTTTTTGCAGCACCGCACGCGTACTCGCAATTCACCGTTGCTTCCGCTGTCGTTGCGTATTCACTCCAGATTTACTGCGATTTCTCGGGGTATTCCGATATTGCGATTGGAGTATCTCGAATCGTCGGGTTCGATCTGCCGGAAAATTTCAACATGCCGTACATGGCGAAATCGATCACCGAGTTCTGGAGGCGGTGGCACATCACGCTCTCGCAATGGCTGCGCGATTATCTCTACATCCCACTCGGCGGAAATCGTAAAGGACGCCGTCGCACTTATATCAACCTGATGTTGACCCTGCTGCTCGGCGGATTGTGGCATGGTGCTGCGTGGACGTTCGTGATGTGGGGAATGATGCACGGCGTCGGTCTCGCGGTTCACAAG
>DATLDN010000078.1:0-14397 GCA_035525855.1 Gemmatimonadaceae bacterium | reverse complement strand
AAGTAGTCAGCAGTCAGTAGTGCCGTTCCGGTGCTTCGGTGTCGTCTTGGTTTTACCGTAGATCATTCAGATCTTTCGTCAAATCCGATATGAGCGACGCTTCACGAGTAAGAGCAGCTGCAACACGCGCAATCTCACGATCCACGTTCCCCCACTCGTGCTGCTCGATCGCTTCACGTGGACCAGGCATCGTCTTCACACCGTAGCCAGTGTAAAAACCAGGCGCGTACAGCAAATGCCTGTACCAGGGCCTCCCAGGTAAACCTTCCGGCGACGTAAGCGCACGCTCCGCTTGCAGCAATCGCTCGTTGATAGATCGGAGCTTTGCAGCGCGCGATGCATCCGATCCTGACATTCCCGACAATGCTTTCGCGTACGCAGCATCGTAGCGTGAAGCGGCTTCCGTAAGTGCTTCAGATGCCTTATCCAGCGGCTCGAAGTTCGCCTTCCCTGCTGCCGCAACCGGCGCAGGCACCAACGTCGGTTCACGCGGATCACTCGTCGCGAAGTAAACGCCTTCCGCGATTGCAGTATTCCGCTCTGTGATCTGATCTGCGACCGAATCGCGAAGCTTCTTCAGCTCCTTCAAATATTTCCCGCTCGTCTCGGCGAGATTTGAAAACGCGAATGGAAGAATATCCGCGTTCGCCAACCGCATTACCGCAGTACCCGCAGCTTGCGACAACGCCTTTCCATAAACGAACGACGAATCGCTGTAGTGCATGAACCAGTAGAAGTCGTCATAGATCGAATGATAGATCCCGCCGTCATCTTCGCCGCCGAACCCGAGATTCATCGACGGAATTCCGAGATGATCGAGGAATGACGAATAATCGGAGCCGGAACCAAGCGCGCTGATGCGAAGGTCGTCGCGTTCTCTCGCTTCCTTTCTCGTTTCGCTTGGCCCGTTGCGGATCCTTTGCAGCTGAACGCGGCGGCTGACGCTCAGCTTCGTTTCAGGATCCGTGATGTCGCGGCCGACGCCGTTGATGAACTTCTCCAATGAATGCGACCCCGATACGCCCAGGTATCCACGCCCATTCGTGTCGCTGTTGAGATAGGCGACCGCATGCTTTGCAAGCTCGTCCGCGTGCGTCTCAACCCATTCAGTAGAGCCGAGCAGGCCGGGCTCTTCGCCGTCCCAAGCTGCATAGATGATTGTGCGTTTCGGACGCCAGCCCTGCGACTTCAGAATTCCAAGCGCCCGCGCTTCCTCGAGCTCCGCAACGAGACCCGATATTGGATCTTCAGCGCCGTTCACCCAAGCATCGTGATGATTTCCGCGAATAACCCACTGATCTGCCTCGGTGGTTCCCGGCATCTTTGCGATCACATCGTGAAGAGTTTTGATCGCCCAATCCGACTTCACTCGCATGTGCACTCTCGCCGGTCCCGGACCAAACCGATAAGTGATCGGCAGTCCTCCGCGCCAACCGCTTGGGACAACTGCACCCCGAAGCGCTGCGAGCAGCGGCCGCGCATCTCCGTATGAAATCGGGAGCGTGGGTATTTTTGTAATTGTCTTCGCCTGTGCGACGGTGAGACGCTTTGCATTCTTCGTCGCACCTACACCCGGCGTCAGAGGATCACCCGGATATGTTGGCATGTCCGCGACGGATCCGCGCTGCACTCCCTGCGCCGGCCGCATCGGTCCATTTGGAAATACATCACCGAGCGCGTATCCGTCGTCGCGGGGGTCCGAGTAGATCAAACAACCGATCGCACCGTGTTCGGCTGCAACTTTCGGTTTGATGCCGCGCCATGAGCCGCCGTACTTCGCAATTACAATCGCACCCTTCACCGATATGCCGTGTCGCTCGAGCTCCTCGTAGTCCGCCGGAATTCCATAATTGACGAACACAAGCGGGCCCGTGACATCACCATCTGCGGAATAAGCGACGTACGGCGGAAGCTGCTCGGCCTGCTGACCCGATGTCGGATCGTTTGCAAGTCGGGTTTCCTGAAGACTCGCGCGATATCGGGTTGGAGCAACCATCTCCACGAGTCGTTCTTTCGGCGTTGGAAACAAAACGTCGAAGTTTTCTATCTGTGCATCCCATCCATATGAGCGGAATTGATCGCGGATCCATTCCGCATTCTGTCGGCCGTACGGTGAGCCGACATGATGAGGTCGAGCGGAAAGCCTGCGCATAGCTTCGCGCATCCGATTCGGATCCGGAATCGCGGCAAATCTTTTCTCCCAATCGAGCTCGGCCTGTCCGGATGCAGTCGTAAAGCCGCGGGGAGTTTCGATAGCGGCGGGCAGCAAAGTGACGCCGCTCAGCGTAGCAAGCAGAGAAAGTGTGATCGATCGCATGTGGTTTTGTGTGCGTAATGAGAGGTAAGCTGAATATCGAACGCGAAACAATCGAGCGGTAGCACCCGGGGAATTGAATTTGCGCGGGTATCGGGGCAGTTTGACCGGGACAAGCTCCTCAACCTTCAATGGAACCATGAGCAAGAACTCGAGCGTGCGCCTTCTATCCGTAGTGTCGGCAGCTCTGCTGCTCGCTTCGACTTCGACGCGGTCAGCGTTGGCGCTTTCCTACACCGCCTCCGCAGCTCAGGAAATGCTGCGCGGACGAGTTGTCGATTCGCTCGGGAACGGAATTGCGGGAGCTGTTGTCAGTCTCGCCGAGCTGAAGGTTGGAACGACAACCGCGAGCGACGGCACGTTCAGTTTTGCATCGCTCCCTGCGGGGAGATACACAGTGGTCGCTCGGCGAATTGGCTACTCGTCGGCGGTGCGCGACGTTCTCGTCACCGGCGCGACCGATCTGACGCTCCAGCTTAGAGAAACACCATTTCAAGTCGAGCCCGTGACTGTAACGGCGACACGCAGTGCTACTTCGACACTTCGCTCACCGCTACCGACGAGCGCACTCAGTGAAGATCAGCTGCGACGGGAGCAAAGCATCTCTCTCGCAAAATCATTGTCGAAGCTGCCTGGTGTACGCTCGGTAAGCTCAGGCGAACAAATCGGGAAGCCGATGATTCGCGGACTTTTTGGTTCACGCGTTCTCGTAATGGAGAACGGAAGCCGTCTCGAGGATTACTCGTGGAGCGACGAAGACGCGCCATCTGTCGATGCTCGGCTCGCCCAACGTGTTGAGGTAATTCGAGGTCCCGCGAGTGTCCTCTACGGATCCGACGCACTCGGCGGCGTCGTGAACGTGATTCCTGAAGATCTTCCGACGGCGGAAGGTGGCCGCGGGTTCAATCGTTTGGGGGTCGAAGTGTATGGTGCGACGAACAACAAAGAGCTCGGCACCGCGCTCAAGCTGACCGGCGCGAGCGGACGGCTCGGGTGGAGATTGTTTGGCGTCGGACGATTTGCGGAGAGCTACAGCACGCCTGATGGCGAAGTCGAGAACACCGGGTTCCTCGCAGCGAATGGAGAGGCGGCAGTTGGGATTCGTGGTCCGCGCGCGAACACGAGTCTTCGCTTCTCGCATTACGGCGGAGAATTCAAGTTGCTCGAAGCGGGTGGTCCTCCACCTGGCACTGTTGAAGGAGAAGAGGAAGGGCCGGAACGAAAGCTCGCTGACGATCGGCTTCAGCTGAGCTCGGATTATTTGTTCGGAAATTTCCGTCTCGAGACAAAGGCCCAATATCAGCGCCACTCGCTTCAGGAAGTCTCAGATGATGCTTGCAAGTTTGCTCCGGCATCATGCGGCGTCATCGACAACCGCCTTGCTGCAAGCCTCGTAACAGCACCAGAGCAGGAGCAGCCTGCGTTCGATCTGCTTTTGAACACAGGAACGCTCGATGTTCTTGGACATCACTCGCTCGGCGAATATGTGCGAGGCACGATCGGTGTGTCGGGACTTTATCAAAAGAACGATTCGCATGGTCCAATCTTTCTTGTTCCGGATGCAACCGTAAAATCGATTGGTGCGTTTTTATTCGAGGACTTCACTAAAGGCCAATGGTCATTCCTCGGCGGAGCTCGATTCGATTCGCGCCATCTCGAGGCTGAGCCGAATTCCGCGATTGGTTTAATCGAGAACGACTATCGCGATTGGTCGACCACAAGCGGAAATCTCGGCGCCGTATTTCGTCCAATCTCGACGGTTGCGCTTGCGGGAAATTTCGGAGTCGCGTTCAGGGCGCCGACACTCTTCGAGCTTTACAGCAACGGGCCACTGCTTGCCGAAGAGCGATTTGTCATAGGATCACGTGACCTTCGCGTGGAGCGCGGATTCAACTTTGATGCGAGCGCGCGATGGGAAACGCCGCGTTTCCGTGGTGAAATCGCCGGATTCAGCAATCGTATCGACAACTTTATTTATCTCACACCCACATCGCAGCTTGCGCAGAATCTTCGAATCTTTCGTTATCTGCAGTCGGACGCTCGCATGACAGGCGGTGAAATCTCCGCCGAAGCGCATGTGGCCGAGCCGGTTACAATTCGCGCTCGTCACGACTTTGTGCGCGGCACAAATGAGGACACAGACGAGCCATTGCCTCTCATTCCTCCAGCGAGGACAGCTGGAGGAATCGACTTCAGAACCAGCCCTTCCTGGGCGACGAGTTTCTTCGTCGGCGGTGAAGTGGAGTACGTGGCGAAACAGACTCGTCCGAACTCAGAAGATTTTGTGACCGGCTCGTACACACTTGTGAACATGGATGTCGGGGTCGAGCGAAACTTCCTCGGTCGCGCGACTCGCCTCGAAGTTGGCGTGCGAAATGTTGGCAACGTGCGCTACAAAAACTTTTTAAGCCGCTACAAGGAGTTCGCGCTCGAGCCAGGTCGCAACATCATCATCCGGATCTCGACGGAACGATGAGATCCGTCCACTCGATTCGCTTTACCAGCGTCAGTTTGCGCGTTCGGAGATTTCAGTTTTTCAGTTCGCCGTTTCGAGTAGCATCGCCGCGGCGAAATATCCGGGCGCAGAACGAGGAAGAACGTGATGCGTCGTCACGGCAATGCTACTGTAATCTCCGAACTGAAAAGCTGAAATCTCCGAACCCGCAAACTGTGGTGTGCTCCCACCAAAACATCCGACAATTTCTGAAGAGCTCATTCTTTTAAGCGGGGCTAAGACCAACCTCCGACAAGGTCGGACGATGTTGACGCCGAGCGAGCTCGATTCCGCTGACACACGCTGCGAGCCAGACGACTCCAGCGGCATACACACCAATAGCGTCGCTGAGGTACAACACTCCGAGATATAGCCGGCTGAAGCTGATGGCAACAACGAGAGCGAGCGCCGCAGAAACGATGGCGACCTGATGTGATCGTCGCTTCACGACAAAGGTTACCAACAGGTACGCGAGCAGTCCGAATCCAAGCAGCGATCCAAACGCATGGCCGGTGTGGAGCGCCAGGATGTCGCTCGACCCAAGCAACGACCCTTCGTGCGTGCGTGGACGATGAACGAGCGCGCCAAGCAACCTTCCAAGCAGCGACCCTCCGTAAAACGCGGCAATCCATCCGGAGACAACGAGCCATTCACGCTTTACGATGAGAATCGCTGCGATTACGAGCCCCAAAATACCAATTATCAGCGGTGACCCAATGAGACTTACGTAGTGAAACATGCGATCCATCTGCGCTGTATCGTGACGCTGCAGCCAGGAGGCAAGCGCCACGTCGAATCGAGTCATTGGATCATTGTGAACTACATCTTCAGTGATGGTAGAAAACAACCACATCACCCCCGCACTGATTGCAAGTCCGATCGTCAGATGAATGATCAGATATTCACCGCGTGCAAACCGCGCAGCGACGTACTTCCACAGTCGTTGATGATGTGATCTGAACTCAGCAAGTCGCGGATCGGCTGCAGCGCCCTGCCAACGCTCCGAAAGATTCTCTGAAACGTCCGCGCGATGCGCGCTGAACCATCGCGCAACAAGTGCGACTCCAACAACAAGAGCAACGAGTAGAGCAACGGCCATGCTTGCCTGGCCAAGATATCGCTCGAGAAGTGGAAGATTCTTTCCGGAGAAATATCCGAGCGTTCCGAAAATTGCCGCCCAGATTACGCCGCCGAGCGCGTTCCAGAACATGAATATGCCGTATGGCATGTTGGCGACGCCGGCGAGCGCAGCTGCCCAGCATCTCAGAACGGAAATGAATCGTCCTAGAAAAATTGTCTTCGGTCCGTGCCGCTCGAAGAAGCCATGCATCTTGTTGATCTTCGCTTCGTTGAGCCGGAAGTATCGGCCATAGCGGCGGACGAGTGCGAGGCCACCTCTTTTCCCAATCCAATAGCCGGCATTGTCACCGAGGATTGCGCCCGCAGCTGCTGCTGATACAACAACGAAAATGTTGAGACGTCCCAGTGCCGCGAATGCCGATGCTGTAATGAGAGCAGTCTCACCCGGGAGGGGAATTCCCAGACTCTCGATTCCAACAAGCAGGAATACAATGAGATACCCGTACGAGCTGACGAGATCGTAAAGAGTTTCGTGCATCAGGTTGACGGTTCACGGGTCATCGAAGGGCCAGACTTCGCACCTTCGATGCCGCTTGGCTATCTACCAGACAGGGTCGGCGGTGAGAACTTCCCCGATAGCGTCCTGAGGTATTGGGGCAGAGAAGAGATACCCTTGCCCGTGTTCGCACTTGAGCGCGCGCAGCTCTCTCAGCTGTTCCGCCGTGCTGATTCCTTCCGCCTCGGCGCGCACTCCGATGATCTGCGCAAACGTAAGAATCGTTTGAACCAGCCGGAGATTTTTTTCATCGGTATCCATCGTGCCGACGAGCTCACGATCGATCTTGATCGCATCGATTGGCAGCTTGTGCAGATAGATGAGCGACGAATATCCCGTACCGAAATCGTCGAGATATATCTGCACACCGAGCTGTTTGAGTTGCGTCAGCACGGCTACGGCGGCAAGACCTTTGTCGATGAGCGCCGCTTCGGTTATCTCCACCCGCAGACAGTCTGGCGCAATTCCCGAAGTGCGCAACGCACTTGCGATCTGATCCACAAGATCAGACTGGCTGAATTGCTTAACCGAAAGATTTACGCCAATGCTGAGCGGCTCTTCACGCGGATGACTCTCTTGCCAAACGCGAAGCTGTCGGCACGCTTCATTCAAAACCCAGCGGCCGACTCGCAAAATGAGTCCAGTCTCTTCCGCGATTGGAATAAACTCGCTCGGCTGAACGATACCGCGCTGAGGATGCTCCCATCTGAGCAGCGCTTCGACCCCCGTGATGCGGCCCGTGCGCAGTGAAACGAGTGGTTGATAATGAAGTCGAAACTCGCCCTGCTCTACTGCGCGCCGCAAATCCGTCTCGAGCTGCAATCGCGCGAGAGCATCGGTATGCATCGCGCGATCGAACATCTCGTACCGGGCGCGACCGGCCGCCTTTGCGCGATACATCGCCATGTCTGCGCTGCGCAGCAATTGCTCCGGCTGCTCCTGCGACATCGAGCTCGTCACGATTCCCATGCTCGCCGACGTCGTGACTTCCGCGCCGCCAAGATTTATCGGGAACGACAACGCTTCCTCGATTCTTTCTGCTACGCGTCCTGCATCGCTGGCGTCGGTGATACTCTCGAGCAGAATCGCAAACTCGTCTCCCGATAAACGCGCGACAGTGTCCTCAGGGCGAAGGCACGCTTCCAATCGTCGAGCGACCGCACGAAGAAGCTCGTCACCGGCGAAGTGACCCAGATTATCGTTTACTTCTTTGAACCGGTCGAGATCGAGGAAGAGCACGGCAAATACATCATCCGGATGTCGTGCAGAGCGGCGCATCGAATGGCGCAGACGCTCGGTGAACAACGATCTGTTCGGCAGCCCAGTGAGCGAATCGTGAAGCGTGCTATAGAGGAGATGCTCCTGAGTTGCACGCTTCACAAAGAGATCGCTCGTCAGCTCCATCTCGGTGACGAGAACTTCTGCAAGATCCGCAAGGGCGCTCAGCTCTGCTTCGCTCCAGGCGTGTGGAGCAGGATCGACTGCGCATAAGGTGCCGATGACAATTCCATCGCCGCTCATGAGCGGCGCAACAGCGTACGCGACACCATCAGGCGACGCATCGCTCTCGCCGGTTTGACTTTCTGCGGAAACTCTTTTGCTCGAATCACTGACTGCGACTGTGCGGCCCGATGTCGCCGCCTGACGCGAAAACGCAAGCGCAAGTGGAACTTTACGCCACACGCGAGAGCGGCCGGTAAGTCCGATGCTGCTCTTTACGACGTGACGATCGGCGTCGAGCAGAGACACGATTGCAATCGGCGCGTGAAGCGCGCTCGCGACAAGACGTGCAACCCTGTCGAATGACTCATCAGGAAGATTGTCATACGGAGTCGACGGTCGCGGCTTCGTCCGCTTCGATTCCGGGAGCTCTTCGGTGGGTACCGTTATTTCTCGCTTCGTCACCGGCCCAATTTAGGATGACCCCGGGGAAATTCCTAAGAAAACGACGTGTATGACAATTATAGAATAGAGCGCGTCCAGCCTCCGTCTACGGCAATCGAAGTACCAGTGATGTAGCTCGCGCGCTGCGACGCGAGAAATGCTGCGAGTGCCGCAAATTCGCGCGGCTCTCCCAATCGTCCCATCGGGATCTCTCTTTCCCATCTCTTCAATGATTCGTCGACGGGTGTGCCGTCACGGTCAGCCGCGGCGCGCGCAAGACTCTCCACACGCTCGGTACGCGTGTAACCCGGAAGAATGTTGTTCACAGTGATTCCATCACGCGCAACTTCATTTGCGAGTGTGCGCGCAAACCCGGTGACGCCGGCACGAAGACTATTCGAGAGCATGAGTCCATCGATTGGCTGCTTCACCGCTATCGATGTGACGTTGATGATTCGTCCCCATCTCCGCTCTTTCATTCCTGGAATCACTGCACGACAAAGATTCACCGTGCTAAGCAGTGTCAGCTTGATCGCTTCATCCCATTTGGCTGCATCCAGTGATTCGAATGGTCCCGACGGGGGCCCGCCCGCGTTCGTCACGAGAATGTCGATTCGCCCGTATTGTTCAACGGTGGTTCTTACGAGCCGATCTACGTCCTCGGAACGCGACACATCCGCTGGCACATCGAGAACTTCGGCGGACGTTGCGTTACGAATCCCCGCGGCCGCTCTCGACAATTCTTCCTTACCACGCGCGCACATCACGACCGTCGCGCCTTCGACTGCAAGCTCCGCGGCTATCGCGCGGCCGAGGCCTTTGCTCGCTGCAGTGACGAGCGCGATTTTCCCACGAAGAGCGAGATCCATTCTACTTTCGCAGGTAGCTGTCTGATTTATCGAGCCAGTCCTGGCGCGGTGGACTGAAAACGTCCACGTCGAGGGTATCGAACAATGCTTCCGCTTCGTGTGGAAGATTCGATGGAATGTGCAGCACTTCTCCGGCGCTCACCGTTACTTCTTCGCTCTGGTCTTCGCCGAGCTTGAAGTGCAGCGCTCCCTCAAGGATGTACGTCAGCTGCTCGTTGTCATGAGAATGCTTCGGGACAATGCAGCCTTTCTTGAGGTACACATGAGCGAGCATCATCCGCTCACCTGTAACGAGTCGCCGATGCAGGAGCGGATTCACCTCTTCCTTGGGCATGTCTTCCCACTTATGAAGCGTCGCACCACCACCGAGTGATTTCATTGTCGCTCCTTTTGACGATAAAGTACGGGAACATTGCGGACTGCGGACTAACCCATTGGGTTTTGGATCAATAGTTCTCGGCGATCAGCTAGCGGGTTTTCAGTTTTGGGTCTACCGAAAACTCATTACTCGAAAGCCGATGGCCGAGAACTATTGACTCAAAACCCAATGGGTTAATCCGTAGTCCGCAGTCCCCCAAAAAAAAAGGGCTCCCAAATTTTTGGGAGCCCTTTCTTCAATCAATCGATAATGCGATTACTGACCAGCGCCGAGCGATGTCCCCTTCACTGCGCGGTACGTATTCAATCGACCAACGCTGTATCGGCTCAGCGTCGAAGGCTTGTCGACCGTCGACAAAATTTGCGAACGAAGCGCCGAACCACGTAGCCCCGTGACTGAAGCGACGACACCGGCACTACCAGTAACCTGTGGTGCGGCCATCGAAGTTCCCTGCAACCATTCGTAGGTCTTGCCGCCGACGCCAAGATACGAGCTGTAGATGCAGCCTTCAGGCGTGGTGTTCGAGTAGCAGTATCCACCCGGCGCGGCAATGTCGAGTCCCTTTCCATACTGAGAGTACGCAGCCTTCTCGTCCTTCCAGTTTGTCGCAGCGACAGAAATCGCATTCGCGTCACATGCAGGACATGCAACTCTTCCCGATCCGCTGTTGCCGGCAGACGCAATGACGAGGACGCCGTTCGCCGTCGCTGCCTTGATCGCATTCGCTTCGCCGGTGGATTCGGATCCACCGCCCAGGCTCATGTTGACAGCGACTAGATGATTACCCTGCGCGTCGACGTAGCTGGCAGCGGCGTTGATTGCGTTTATGATCGCTGACGTCGGGCATCCCGGCGGGCCGCAAACACGCTGGACGTAAACACGTACGTTCGTGCCTGCACCCGAAACTCCAGCAACGCCAACATCCTTTCCAGCCATCGTGCCGGTCGTGTGCGTGCCGTGTCCATCTTCGTCGAACGGATTGTCGTCGTTGCTATACCAATCTCTGCCCGCGATCAGCTGGCCGGCGGCAAACTGTTCATGGTCGAGCTGAACACCAGTGTCGATGCTGCCAATGGTGACGATCGCCCCACCGGTCGCGTAGTTCGTAGCGACGTTGTCTTCATCGGCGTCGAGCACTGAGGCGTAGCTCGAAGGAATCGTACCGCTTCCGTCGCTGAACTTCATGTTCAAGCCGCCCGGATTGTAGAACGCCCACAGTTTCGAGTAGATCGTTGCATCGACTGTCGGATGGCGGAGATAATTCGGCTCGGCCCATTCAACTCGCGGATCGTTCTTCAGATCAGCTGCGATCGATGCTTCGTCACCTTTCTTTCCCTTGAGCACGACGAACTCGTCCTTGAAGCCTCTCTGACCAAGTGCGAGACCTCTGCCCTTTGCGACTTTATCAGCGTCGGCGTTGTCCTTGAACTTTACGAGAACCTCGCCATCCACAACGTCATCCGCATCATCGTTCTGCGAAACGCCGAGTGAAAGCGCCTGGGGAACATGAGTGTTCATGTCCGGCGTTACGGGTACATCGGAGCACGCAGCAAGTGCGGCAGCGGCTATCGCAGCAAGCGAAGCCGTTACAAATCGGGACATCGACCTTCCTCCTGATGGGGTCAACGACTTTTGCGTGGGATTCCGGAAAAGTCGGCTCTCTAAAATACACATGTTTCCCCTGCTCGCAACCCACGTCGTCGCAGGCCTCTAAAGCGTGGCCTTAACTCCGCCGAAGCCTCGCTTCAAGCCTCGCGCGAACTGCCGGCCACTCGTGATCCAGAATACTGTAGTAAATCGTATCTCTGAACCTGCCATTGTACGTTACCACGTGGCGCCGCAGGACACCCTCTTCAATCGCGCCTAATCGAAGCATTGCATTGCGGGACTGCTCGTTCAGCACGTCCGTCTTGAGCTCGACTCTCACACAGTCCCACGCATCGAATGCATGACGGAGCATCAGGTACTTCGCTTCGGAGTTGATATACGTTCGCTGGAACGTTGGAGAAATCCACGTCCATCCGATTTCCGCTCGGCGATTCCTTGAATCGATGTTCGCGAATCGGGTGCTTCCAACAATCGTTTCGGAGGGTCTATCGATCGTGACGAATGGAAGCGCAGTACCGTTTGCGAGTTCGGTGAGCGCGTCGTCCACGTATTCCGACATCGTCTCCAGCGTTGTCGCTTTGCTTCGCGTCCATCGCCAGAGCTCGTCGTATTTCCCCGCCTCGGCGAGCGCCTCGAGGTGATCGCGTCGCATTGGCTCGAGCCTCACGCGATCTCCCTCGAGTACAACAGGCTCGACGATCATGCGTCCTTATGACTTAGCTGGAGGCGGGGGAGGCGGAGGTGGAGTAAGTGGAATCTTCGGATGCACGAGGTGGAATCCGGTCGCGCGTTGATACGCGTTTGCAACAGCAAGGACCTTTGCTTCCTCGAAGAGTCCGCCGAGAAATGTCAGCGACACGGGCGTACCATCCTCGCGGAACCCATTTGGAAGAATTACCGCGGGATGCCCCGTGAGATTCGTTGCAACGAGCTGCGACAACCCGGCCGCGCCAGTAGGAGTGACAATGACATCGACCTTCTGCATCAGATCGTCCCACGCTCGAATTGCATCGGTGCGAACGCGGTTCGCGTTCACGTAATCGACTGCCGGAATGAACCGCGCAGTCCGGAAAGTATTCGGCCAATCGAACTTTCCCTGCTGCACCATGAGATTGTCGCGATCCGTTCGCGTCATCTCGTCAAATGCAGCCGCCGCTTCTGCGGTGAGGATGATTCTCATCGCGTCGTATGGAAGATCCGGCACCTCGACAGGAATGAGATTCACGCCCATTCCCCGCAGAACTGCGAGCGCTGCATCGTCGAATTTTTTTGTTGGATGCAGCGTGCGCTTCTCGTCCTTTGGATCAGTCAGGGGAAGATCGAACGCAGCTTTGAAATAGCCGATGCGCAGCTTGTTCGGCTTGAGCGACGCATCCCAATGGAATGATGCATCGATTGAGCTCGCATCTTTTCCGTCGGGACCGTAGATCGCGTCCAGCACCAATGCGCAATCCTCCACGCTGCGGCAAAGCGGCCCGAGCTTGTCCATGGTCCACGACAGCGCCATCGCACCCGTTTTTGGTACGCGCCCGTAAGTCGGCCTTAGGCCTGTAGTTCCGCAACGGGTAGATGGAGACGAAATCGATCCGAGAGTTTCGCTTCCAATTCCAAATCCGATCAATCCTGCAGCCGTCGCCGACGCGGGGCCCGCAGATGATCCACTCGAGCCCTGATCGACCTTCCACGGATTCTTTGTAGTTCCACCAAACCAGATATCGCCCTGTGCAAGCTCACCCAGTGTGAGCTTCGCGACGAGTACTGCCCCCGCCGCATCGAGACGCTGCACAACCGTCGCGTCTTCATTGATGACCTGATCCTTATACGGGCCCGCGCCCCACGTCGTCTTATAGCCCTTCACTGCGAGAAGATCTTTTGCGCCCCACGGAATTCCATGCAATGGGCCACGATACTTTCCGCGCGAAATCTCGGCATCTGCGGCACGCGCCTGCGCAAGCGCGCGATCCTCAGTGAGCGTGATGACAGCTTTTAGAACAGGATCGTACTTCTTGAGTCGCGCGAGATACATCTGCGTCAGCTGCAATGACGTGACCTTTCGTCGTCGAACAAGATCCGACAGCTCCGTCACCGGAAGGAACGCGAGATCTTCGAGGTTCGATGTCACAGCGCGTGCTGTCACCGGACCACGAATCATCGGCTTCTTCGCAGCACGCGGTGGCGTTCGCCATGGAGGAACAGGGTCGAACCTGATCGCAGGTGCGAGGCTGTTTGGAATCGGGAGCTTGTGCAGGGCTTCGATTCTCTGCTCCTGCTGCTTCAAACCGTCGAGCATCATCGCGCGCTCGGCCTCATCGAACTTGAGTCCGGCAACTTCCTCTGCGCTCGCGATAGTTGCGACAGTGATGTCAGCGCCCGCATCGAGCTTAGCCCACAAGATTCCGGGAAAGAGCGTAGAGCCAAGGCCCATGCTCGCGAAGTAGTTTACGAACTCCCGACGATCGTATTTGAGCGATTCAGTCAACGGTTGTCCCTCCAATTGCGTTTTCCGGACTTCTCGGTGGAAAAACATGCACCAGCAAATATCAACCTGCTATTGGGACTTCCCTTGGCGGCTCGTTTCTTGACTCATATTCGCTTGGGTTACCGAGGAGGGTTATGCGTCAACTCGTAGCAATGGGAGCTCTCGTGCTGATTGCGTCAGCGTGCGATGCGCCCAAGCGTGGCGCCGCCGGTATTCCTGAGCCGGTTACGCCGGCGCAGGCCGATACCGCATTTCAGGCGATGAATGCCCGGCACGATGAGGCCGTCGGCAGCGATCCGATGGCGCTCGAGCATCAGTTCGTTTCTCAACCCGATGGCGGGGACATCATTCTCGAGCGGCAGATTCACCAGGATCTGGGAATAAATCAGATCCGCGCGCACCTGCTTCTCATTTCGCGCTCATTCGCGAATGGAGATTTCACGACGCCGGGTTTTGTTCACGACAAACCTGTGCCGGGCACGGATGTAATGGCTGAGCGCGCGAGCAAAATCAGCTACACCGTCGAGGATACCGAACACGGTGGCGTCGTGCACATTCGGACTGATGATCCGGAAGCGTTGAAGGCGATTCACTCTTTTATCGAGTTTCAGATCGCGGAGCACCACACTCAGCAATAACAAACGATTACCCCCTCGGGTTTTGGGTCAATAGTTCTCGGCGGTCGGCTAGCGGGTTTTGAGTGCTGGGTCTTACCCACCACTCATTACTCGAAA
>DATLDN010000199.1:0-5476 GCA_035525855.1 Gemmatimonadaceae bacterium | reverse complement strand
AGCGATCGATCGGAAATGATCGCGATCACTCACAATGAAGTTCATGTCTGGGATACTTCGCTTGTGGTCGATGACGAAGAGCTCGCCTACGACGAGAGTCTTTTGTCACCCGACGAGCGCCGATACGCTGCTCGATTCACAAACACCAGCGCAAGAATTCAATTCGTTGCATCGCGCGCGAAGCTTCGTGAGCTGCTGAGCCGGTACACGAACGAAGCTCCGCACGATTTGCGTTTCAGCATGACGCGCGAAGGAAAGCCATTTCTAACGAGTGGGCGCGAATTCGAGTTCAACATCACGCATTCGGGTGATCTTGTGCTTTTTGGTATCGGTTATTCGCGACCGGTTGGTGTGGACATGGAGCGGATCAAGCCGATTCCTCGCGCGCTCGAGCTCGCGAAGCGGTACATGGCGCCCGACGAGCACGCACTTGTCGCAAATGCTCCGCCGGAGGAGCGCGATCGTACTTTCCTGTCGTTATGGGTTAAGCGGGAGGGATCAGGAAAAGCGTACGGCGTTGGGATATGGAAAGTCTTGGAGAGCTCTCGTCGCGATACGGCGAATCAGTTGTTCGCAGAGATCATGCGGGACTATATGTATCGCGTGATTGATTATGGCTCCGAATACATTGCGTGTGTTGCTGCCTTAGGGGCCGATTGGCAGATTGTACAGCTCGGTTCGGTGAGAAAGGCAGAATAGCACTGATGGTAACCCGTTGAGTTTTGGGTCAATGGTTTTCGGCCTTCAGTTCTCGAGTAATGAGGTGTCGGTAGAAACCCAAAACTCGAAACCCGCCAGCTGATTGCCGAGAACCATTGACTCAAAACCGGATGGGTTTGGCTTTAATCGATCGGAATGATCTCCACTTCCGCCTCTCCTTCCAAGATCGTGAGCACAGCAACAGAAGGAGGCAATCCGAATCGCAAAGGTCCGGCGCCACCGGGATTGACTGTCATCCGCGTGCCGAGCCGCTGAACAAGTGCACGATGCGTATGCCCGTAGATGATTACGTCAGCGGCGTACACTGCAAATAATTTCTGCGGAGTAGGAGAGCCCAGCTCGTTGCCGTGACTCATGTGAATCATGAGGCCACCGATCTCGAGCGTCACCGCCGGTGGAAGCAGCGCATCATCATCAGGGTCCACGTTTCCATGCACCGCTTTCACTGGTGCGATCATCTTGAGCTCGTCGAGTATGTCGTGCCCGCCGACGTCTCCGGCGTGAAGAATCATCTCAACACCCGCAAGCGCGTGATGCACACCGGCGCGCACTATCCCGTGTGTATCGGATATAAGTCCGATTTTATGCCGATCGGGTGACGTGCTCATGCGCTCTATATTACAGTCGATGACCTGGACGCGCCTTTCACTCGCTCTCGCGGCGCGGGCGCTGGTAAATCCACCGCTCGCCGTCGATCTTGCCACGGTTGCCTGGCGCTTCCGTTCGCGCGACTGGTTCAGGCACCCTCCGTTCCTGCCGCTCCCGGATCAGACGTACCTTCGATGGCGAATGTATACCGCCTTCGGAGACTTCGATTTTGTCCCCTCGGCTGATGAGGTCGCGCGGTACGCCCGCTGGGCCAATACAAATCATTAGACTGCGAACAGAGAACTAACCCATTGGGTTTTGGGTCAATGGTTCTCGGCCATGAGCTAGCGGGTTCTGGGTTTTGGGTTACCGACAACCCATTACTCGAAAGCCGAAGGCCGAGAACCATTGACTCAAAACCCAATGGGTTAGTCGTGTACGCAGTCTCTTAAATTGATTGTGTGATCTCTCCCACCCTGATAAAAGCTCAGGCCCTAGGCCTCGGGTTCGATCTCGCCGGCATCACGAAGCTCGGCGAGGTCGAATCACACGACCATTTCGAGAACTGGCTCTCAAAAAACTTTCACGGTCAGATGCAGTACCTCGCCCGCGGAGCCGAAAAGCGTCGCAACACGACACTACCATTGGAAGGCACAAAGTCCGCAATCGTAGTCGGGCTCAACTACGGAGGCACGCAGCCAAGCGGGCCAATCGCACGGTACGCTCGCGGCGACGATTATCACGAGATAATGATCGCAAAGCTCGATTCCCTCCACGCATGGATCGAACAAGAGCTTGGTCACAAAGTACGAGGGAAATCGTATGTCGACACCGGCCCGATCCTCGAGCGCGACCTCGCACGCAAAGCCGGACTCGGCTGGATCGGAAAGAATACGAATCTCGTCAATCCAAAGATCGGCTCGTACTTCTTCATTGGATCGCTGCTCATCGATCTCGATCTCGAGCCCGACACACCGTTCGAAGCAGATCGATGCGGAACGTGCACACGGTGTCTCGACGCTTGCCCCACACAGGCGTTCGTCGAGCCGCGCGTACTCGATGCAACGAAGTGTATTTCGTATCTCACCATCGAATCGCGCAGCCCGATGCCCACAGAATTACGCGCTGGCGTGGGCGAGCTGATCTACGGCTGCGACATCTGCCAGGAGGTTTGCCCGTGGAACATCAGCTTCTCGCGCGAGCTTTCTACTCCCGAGCTGGCACCTAGAGAAGGTCTAATGTCAACGGACATCGCGATGATGCTCGACGACACAGATGAGAATTTTCGCAAACGCTTCAAAAAATCTCCAATGAAACGCGCGAAGCGCACCGGCATCGCGCGCAACATTGCTATCGCGATGGGCAATCGCCGCAACGCGTCCGACACTCCGGTTCTCGAGAGACTCGCAGCAAACGACGCCGATCCGATGGTGAGAGAAGCAGCGTCATGGGCGCTCGAACAATTTCAAAGCGAGGCGAAATGATGCGCGCAATCGCACTTACAATGGTAGTACTCGGCGCTATGCTCGCCGTCGGCGCAGCCGATGAATTCCGCTACTTCGGTCCCGATGCACATCAGTACTGGGTTGGATTTTTCGTCCTGGCTGCCTCCATCACGTTCACGTGGGCAGGGTTTCAGCTTGCTCGCCGGGGCCAGAAGGCACTCCCGGTGGTGCGAAAGGCGACTGCCCTAATGGGCGCGGCTGTTATCGCTGCCGGCCTCATAGGTGACCTCGGAAGGCTCGCGTTGCTGATCAGCGTCGTCTGCCTCCTCGCGGTAGCCCTCTGGATCCGATCGAACTCCCAGGCACAAGCTCCCCGAACGACGGCGTGAGCGGCCAAATCCCCAGTTCGCCGGGTAAGGGTCGCTAGCACGCCGTTTGCGATCAGATGTTTTCGGGTAGTTGAGTAAGGCTACTTAAGGGAAAGACCATACAGACCCGGAAGCAGCCGCCGGCGCTTCCATTTGAGGAGACGACAATGAAATGCGCAGCGTCGGTAGCTGGAGTGGGGATGGCCCTTTTTCTGGTTGCGTGTGATCAAGCGACCACGATATCCGACCCGGGACTAACCGGTCGTGAACCCGCGGCAGAGGCTGTCGTCTCGCAGACAAATGAGAGGGACGTTCCCTGGTCCGACGTTCATCAAAACCCCTGTACCGGCGATCTGGTTACGATAACGGGGAACAGTCACATTATCTTCCACGCTGTTCTCGACAATTCCGGCGGCGGCCACATCAGCTCCGATGTCGACTCACGCGGCACTGGCCTTGGATTTCCGAGCGGCTACACCTATGCCGTTAAGGATTGGTTCACCGACTCGCAGCAGACTAACGGTAGTCAGTTCACCTGGCGGGACGAGCGCGACCTCATGGTGATGGGCCCACGGCAGGTTGACAACTATATCATGCACTTCGTGTTCAAGTACACACAGAACGCGAACGGCGTCCCGACCGTGGTATTCGAGAAGCCCACTGAGCGCTGCGTCGGATAACTACAGCCGTCAGCCGTCAGCTAACTACAGGACCACAATGGTCCTCAGTTAGCAGTTAGCCGACGGCTGATAGCTGATAGCCGACGGCTGCATTAGGATGTTTGCCCTATTTGTTTATTGCATACCAAGGGCTAGCCTTACCCACTGATCCTCGCGGACGATTCTGTTCGCATAGGGTAACGCAGTTGCAAAACCCATTTCCCGCAAGGAAAGGCCCTAATGAAGCCCAACGTAGTCGCATACCCAATAGCTGCGCTACTACTTATGTCGGCCTGCAACGTGTCGGATTCTACCGCCGCGAAGCAGATGGTTCTCCCAACATCGATCAACGGCGCTGCAATCAACTACATGACGAACGAGCGCGACGTTCCGTGGGCCAGCTCCGAGACCAATCCATGTAACGGTGACCAGGTCGATATCAGCGGGGCGTCTCACTGGATCATTCAGACGGGCTTCGATAACAACGGTGGGTATCACTACTCCGCTAACGTTATCGCAAAGGGCCTCGGCCAGAGCCTGACCAAGCAGTACAAAATCAGCGAGCACTTCAAGTACGTCGAGCAGACTCCCGATCTCACCGATGGATTCGTCATTCGCCAACGTGGCGTGCTGAAGGTCGATGGTCCGGGAACCGCTGACGACTACTACACGGTCGTGGTGTTCAAGACGACAGTCAATGCGAACGGCGTTCCGACCGTCTTCGTCGACAAGACCGAAACGAACTGCACCGGATTGTAAGCGGGCTTAATTCGCTCTCAGCTTAGGGCCAACCTGGGAGCGATTTCTTACGCCGAGCTTCGCAAAAACTTTTTCAGTGTGACGTCGCGCAGTATGCAGGCTTATGCCGCATGACTGCGCGACTTCTTTTGTGGACTCACCCTGCGCGAGACGGCGCGCAACCTCGAGCTCGCGAACGGTCAATCCGAAGCGCTCCTGCAGCACAACATCTGAAAGCGTTGTATGCGGGACGATTCTATGCATCGAAATCACGACGCGTAGCTCGCTCCCCAAAAGCTCACGACCAAGAAAGCTGCCGCGAATCTCGTAGCTTCCCTTAGGTCCGTGATACTCGTGAACGAGACGCTTTCCGGCGACGGCATCGACGGCAAGACTTTGCTCTCGCGAGAATGCAACCAGTGTGTGCACGATCTCGAAGATCACGCGCTCGATCATTTCCGGATATTGCTCGGCCATGATCACCGTCGTGAAGGCCGGATTCTGGTGGACGACTTCACCCTTCAAATCGCAAATGCGAATTCCTTCCGTCAGCGAATCGAGGTGATTGCCAAGGCTGTCACGCTGATGCGAGTAGCGAAGCAAATCACGAACGCCGGCTTTGAAGGCGGGCAGAAGAAGACCCAGCAGCGAAACTCCCCGCTCTCCGAACTGCGGAGTACCTGGCCGCTCGGCGTGAAAGAAAAGTGTGGCCGGTTTTGCAGCGCCGCGTATTGGAATCGTTAGTCCCATCGAATCAAAAATTTTATTCGGCGCGAGAAAATCCTGGTGAATCTCGCTCGACCAGAACTGTCTCAAATTCGATCCATGGAGTCTCCAGCGATTCCACACCTCGAGCCCGAGCTCATCGCGACGAATGCGGCCTACGTCGATCTCGTAATAGTGATGGGCGTAGGCCTCGAGGGTGCTCTGCGAATAATCCTCGCTGTAAAGGACGGGA
>DATLDN010000193.1:0-13831 GCA_035525855.1 Gemmatimonadaceae bacterium | reverse complement strand
GGATTGGAGATGAAACTAGAGTGGAGAGGCAGGGCAAGCAAAAGCTTTGTCGTAGAGATACAGAGGTAACCCCATTCGGTTTTGGGTCCATAGTTCTCGGCAGTCAGCTAGCGCGTTTTGAGTGTTGGGTTACCGACGACTCATTACTCTCGGCCGAACGCCGAGAACTATTGACCCAAAACCGAATGGGGTTACCTCTGTATCTCTACGACAAAGCTTTTGCTTGCCCTGCCTCTCCACTCTAGTTTCATCTCCAATCCCAAGGGTTGGAGGAGAGGAAAGTGAAAACGATTTGGGAACCAAGTGCGCGGCAGGAGCTATCCGAGCGGCTCGATATGCTCTCACCCGATGCTTCCCCGCTGTGGGGACGAATGACCGCGCGACAAATGCTCGCACATCTAGTGGATGCATTGTTGATGGCAAACGGTGACATCATACCGCAAGAGAAAAAACTTCCCATCAGATTCACTCCGCTCAAGCAACTGATTATCTACGGTCCGCCATTTCCCAAGAGCTCGCCAACTGCGCCGGAGCTCATCGCACGGCAGGCAGACGATTGGGACGCTGAATGCACTCGTTTCCGTGAGATGATCGAGATTCTCGCGAAGCGACCGGCCCACAGAAAGTTTCCTCGACATCCCGCATTCGGCACCCTCTCGCGAAACGCATGGGGCGCACTCGGCTACAAACACGTCGATCATCACTTCAAACAGTTCGGCGTCTGAGATAAAAAAATGAAATTGCCGGTCAGCATCGCAGCCGTTGCCACGTTGGTGGGCGCGGCGCCCGTAATCAGCGCGCAGACGAATGCGACATACGACTCCACGTACTTCGCCGGCATCGAATGGCGCAACATCGGACCGAATCGAGGCGGACGTTCCATTGGAGCCGCCGGAAGTCCAACTCGAGCGAACGAGTATTACTTCGGCGCAACGGGCGGTGGATTGTGGAAGACGACAGACGCCGGCACAACGTGGAAGCCGGTAACCGACGGAAAAATTCGAAGCTCGTCGGTTGGCGCAGTCGCTGTGGCAGAATCGAATCCTGATATCGTCTACATCGGAATGGGCGAAACAGAATTCCGGGGCAACATCATGCAGGGCGATGGTGTGTATCGCTCTGTCGACGCAGGAAAAACATGGACAAACATCGGCCTTTCGGGAACGCAGGCAATCGCGCGCGTAAGAGTCGATCGAAAGAATCCAGACGTTGTTTACGTCGCTGCACTCGGCCATCCATATGGCCCGAATACGGAGCGTGGAGTTTTTCGGACGTTGAATGGAGGAAAAAGCTGGCAGCGAATTCTCTATCGGAATGATTCGACGGGCGCGGTAGACATCGTGATCGATCCGAACAATTCGAAAATCATTTACGCTGCACTTTGGCAGGCGAGTAGAACTCCCTGGGGAATGTCGAGCGGTGGCAGAGGGAGCGGACTGTTTCGATCGACGGACGGCGGTGACAGCTGGGCGGAGCTCACGCGCAATCCCGGAATGCCGCGTGGAATAATCGGGAAAATCGGTGTCGCAGTTTCAGGATCGGATTCAAAACGTGTTTACGCAATTATCGAAGCGGATTCAGGCGGTGTGTTCCGCTCAGACGACGGCGGGGCATCGTGGAAGAAGGTGAATGATGAGCGACGACTCCGGCAGCGCGCGTTTTATTACTCGCGCATCTACGCGGACCCTGCAAATCGCGATCGTGTTTATGTGCTGAACACCGGATTTTATAAATCGGACGACGGCGGTACGAAGTTCACGACACTCAATCCTCCGCACGGCGATCAGCATGATCTGTGGATTGCACCGAATGATCCGCAGCGAATGATCAACGCGAACGATGGGGGTGCCAACGTTTCGATTAACGGTGGTACCACCTGGACCGGCCAGGAATATCCGACGGCCCAGGTTTATCACGTAACGGTTACAACAGATTTTCCGTTCCACGCATGCGGTGCGCAGCAGGACAACAGTACCTTCTGCGTCCCCAGCAATGACTGGCGGAATCTCGCCGGTGCGAATGATGGTCAGGGAGACTGGTTTTACGACGTCGGCGGTGGGGAGAGTGGCTACATCGCAGTCAATCCAGCCAATCCTGACATTATTTACGCCGGAAGCCAGGGCGCGCTGCTGACTCGTTATAACAGACGAAACGGTCAGATCCGCGACGTTCAGGTTTATCCGCGGTTTTTTTCCGGTGAGCCCGCATCGGCGCTTCCAGAGCGATGGCAGTGGACCTACCCGATAATCTTCTCGCCGCAGAACTCGAAAGTCATATACACGTCGTCGCAGCATTTATGGAAAACAGGCGACGAGGGCCAGACGTGGAAGCGAATAAGTCCTGATCTCACCCGCGCGGAGCCGAAAACACTCGGCGAGTCCGGCGGTCCAATCACGCATGACATGAATGGTCCGGAGATTTACGGAACGATTTTTACGATCGCTCCGTCGCCGCTCGACAGCATGGTGATCTGGACCGGGTCCGACGATGGACTGACATACATCACGCGCGACGGCGGGAAGAGCTGGAAAAATGTCACACCACCGAATCTTCCGCCTTTCAGCAGAATCAGCCTGATCGACGCATCACCGCACAAACGTGGAACTGCTTATCTCGCAGCAAAGCGATATCAGCTCGACGATCGCACGCCATACATCTATAGAACTGATGACTACGGCGCGAGCTGGACAAAAATCACGAACGGAATTCGCGCCGACGATTACGCTCATGCAATTCGCGAAGATCTCGCTCACCCCGAATTGCTGTACGCGGGAACAGAGCACGGGATTTACGTCTCCTACAACAATGGATCCAGCTGGCAGTCGCTGTCACTAAATCTTCCGGATGTACAGGTATCCGACATCGCGCTTACAGGAAGTTCAGCCGTGATCGCAACCCACGGCCGCTCACTTTACGTCATCGATGATCTAACTGCAGTCCGTGATGCCGGACGAGCCGCGGCGGGCAACACGACGTACCTATACTCGCCGACAAGTCCCGTGAGGCGCGTGACTGACGCGGCCTTCTATTACTACCTCCGAAAACCAGCAGACACAGTGAAGGTCGAAATACTCGACGCAAAGGGATCGATCGTTCGCTCATTCATCGGTACTAAATCTGACAGTGCCCGCGCTCGTGCCGATTCGACGCGACGCGACAGCGCGAAAATCGCTCGCGCCGATTCTGTAACGCGGCGAGAAGCTATTGGTGCACCCACCGGTTGCGATACGCAACAGCAGCAGACACAGAATCCGAAAACGAATCGAGGCCTCAACCGCTTCGCTTGGAATCTCCGGTACAAAGGAGCAACCACCTTTGATTGCATGATTCTCTGGGGCGGCACCGCGAACGGTCCAATAGCACTTCCAGGGCAATACAAAATTCGGTTGACTGCGAATGGCGAAACACAAACGCAACCATTCGTTGTGCGACGCGACCCGCGCCTGGTCGGAGTCACCGATGCCGATCTGCGATCGCAGTTTGCGCTCGCGCAGGACATCAACAAGCGCGTCGGTGAAGCGAATGACGCAGTGATTCGAATTCGTGTCGTCCGCGATCAACTTCAAAAACGCATTGGTGCGGCGCCGAGTCCAACCCTCGCACAGGATGTCTCGCTGTTACTTCGACAGCTCAATCAGATCGAGGACAATCTCTATCAGGTTCGAAATCGTTCGGGCCAGGACCCACTCAACTTTCCAATTCGACTGAACAATCGGCTGGCCGCCCTCCAACGCAGCGTCGAAACCGGCGACGCTCGGCCAACCGCTGCTTCCTACATCGTTTTCAAAGAGCTTTCAGCAGATCTAGATCGTCAGCTCGCGCTGCTCGATCAGGTTTTGAAAGCGGATCTTCCGAGAATCAACTCAACTTTGAGAAGTGCGGGTCAGCCGGCGGTCTCGGACAGATGACTCACGAGAACCACATCCGACCGGCAATAAGGACGAGAAAAATCGCGAACGCGCGCTTTAGCTGCGTTGGAGTCAATTGCTGCGCAAGCTTGGCCCCGAACCACACACCGATAAAAAGACCGAGCGCTATGAAAAGGGACGCAGGAATATTGAGATGACCTTTTCGGTAGTACTCCCATGCTCCAAGGAGCCCGACCGGCAGCAGCAATGCGCCGAGGGATGTGCCGGTGGCGGTAAGTGGAGCGAGGCCGGCGATAAGAATCAGAGACGGGACAATGATCACACCGCCGCCAATGCCGAATAAACCGGAGAGCGTGCCTGCGAGCAGTCCCACGCCGACGAAGATCAGGTTCACATTCACAATCCTATTCCCGGAATTGAATTGCTTGAATCATCGGAGACATTGACAGCGAAAACCAGTGTCGAGCCGGTGAACGACTAATGATCTACCGCCTGCTCGCTCGGTTTATTGTTTTTGTGCACGCTGCATACGTCGCGTTCGTCGTCTTCGGCAGCTTGCTGGTTCTGCGATGGCCGCGACTGTTGTTCGTTTATCTCGCAGCCGTCGTGTGGGGATTCGCGACGCTTGCATTCGATCTCGGGTGTCCGCTTACTCCCTGGGAAAAATCTTCATGGAAGAGAGGCGGAGTCGAGCCGTATCCCGAAGGATTTCTTCAACATCACGTACTCCGCAATCTCATTCGCGACAGGCACTCGAGGGTGAGTCATGCGTTGCTCGGTACGTTTGCGCTGCTGTTGAATGTGGCTATCTACGCGATGGTTTTTTCGCGGCGTTGAGCTAACGGAGACCTGCTTCTCTCCTCACAGAATCCGTCGGGGGGCGACGGGCCGGCTCCGCAATCGTGCGCAATCCGAGGTATCGCCCGGCTGATCGCTGTGCCCGGGACCGCTGACCAGCACGGGCCGCGATGCGTGCCTCTTCCCGAAGCTGCGCAGCGATGTAGGGAACGGCTTCGGAATTCCATTCCGGGTGCCGCATGACCATCGCAAGCGCACGGTTTTCATCACCGACTTTCTCCCACAATCGCGCAAGCGTAACTGCCGTTTGTGCAAGGCGGCCCGGGTGGGCACCACCATACTCGAGCTGCATCATAACAGAATCGACTCGCTGCAAAATCTGTTTTAAGGCCGCCGAATGAGTAACGTCCGCGTGCATCGCTTCGATCAATCCGATCTCGATCTTCCATGCGGTGCTGTCGCGACTGGAAGGTGAAGGTCCTATCGCACGCAAGCGCGCCAGTGAGCGCGCGGTCTGCGACGTGTCCCCGTGCATGAGACGCCACGGCTCCATCACACGAATTACAGCGCGCTGATTGAGCTTTGCAGTTGTGTCGGTCGGTTCACCGAGCTCGAACTGATGAATTTGTTTTGCAGCGCCGTCACCAATCGATCGCGGCACTTCGCCCATCGTCGCATCGCGAAGCTTCAGGATTGGAACGTTCAAATCAGTGGCGCTGTCAGCCGACAGCTCCAAATACCGGAGCGCATCCGTCGGCCGGCCGAGCATCGTGAATACTTCATGCGCGTATCGTGCGCGCTGATGCCGCTCGAGATCTGTGTGCGCAATCGTATAAAACTGTTCAATGGCGCGCTTCGCATACTCCGGCCCTGTGCCGTCGAACAGAAAATGCCGAATCGCCGCGCTGAGGAAGGCCTCGCCGTTCTGCGACGGTACTGTTTTCCATAGTGCGTCGGCGGTGGCATTATCGCCGCGACGCGCAGCTGAATACCATTTGACCTCGAACTGCCGCAGCTGCGACGTATCGGCTGTGAGCAGAAGACGGGTCGCCTTTTGCGTAAATGCGGAATCACCCATGTACGGCGCGAGCGGAATTGCATGGATGTATCCCGGCAAATATGTGGAATCGAGCTCCATCGCCCGGCGGAATCCGTCGAGCGCACGCTTTTCCCAATCGACCAACCCGAGCACACTTCCGAAATGGAAAATGTGATCGGCCAATAGATACGCAGCCTCCGCATTGTCTTGCGCCGCGGATGCGTACGCTTCTCGCGCTTTAAGAATCTCTGTTGCAGTTGATGAATTCGGATAGTTGGGACCTGCGAGCGCGAGGAGCATGGTTTGGTCGCGCGGGCTCAACTTCGTTTTGTTACTCCATGCGACTTTGATTCCGCGACTGCTGAGCTGCGGGTCACCATACCACCCTGCGGCCAGCCAGACACCGAGTCCCGCCAGGGCGAAGGTCGAATCCTCATCCAGTGCGCGCGTAAAATCTTTTGCCGCCGCAATAGCTTCTCCCTTTCTCAGTCGCGACTGGCCATCGAGATAAGCGCGGAGCGCGGGCAAAGGCACGCCTGTCAGCGCGGAAATACGCGTTGCTCCTTCCTTCGAAGTTTCGGTGAGGATCTGCGTCGCAATACGATCCACAAGTGAGGCGAGACTATCCGGCGGACCGTCGACACTGATGCGCGACACCTGACTGCCGCTGTTCACATCGACGAGCGACACGTTCAGTACAAGCCTGTTCGGCGTTCCAACAACATCGCCGAGCAGCGCGCGAGAAGCACCGAGCTGTCGGGCAACCTGGAGATTCGCTTCGCGCGCGAGATCATTCGTGTCACTTCCGCCTGCACTTTGCCATGCATCGAGCATTGTGCGCGGCTCGACAGCTCGCATCTCTTCGCCGGAAAGTTTCGCGGCTATGAGGTCGACCATTCCTTCGCGTAAATAGTGAAGTGACGGATCCGCCGACGCCACACGAAATGGGACGACTGCGAGTGAGCTGTCATCGAGTGCCCCGCTCGCAGCGCGATTCTTGAGAAATCGTCCACCCAAGATTCCAACAGCAACGAGCGCTGCCGCGGCGCCAATAAGGAGCGCAATGCGCCCGATTCCCCATGTTTTCTTCGCACCAGTCTGTTCGGGCGTGATTAGAACAGTTCCATCCGCATACGCGCGCGGGCCAGTGTCACCGGACCGAATCGCTACAGGATCGCGCGGCGGACTAATTATTGTCCCCTGCGGTCCGGAGTTTGGCGTGGTGACTCCTCTATACGGGAGACCGAGCGCTTCCGCTTCAGCTCGCGCCTTCCCACGCTCAGCCGAAAGATCGAGATCATCGAGCGCGTCTAATATTTCCCGGGCGGTCTGAGGTCTATCACTCGGATTCTTTGCGAGACATTGCATCACGAGCGCGGCAAGCGGCGCCGGTATCGACGGAAGTTGTCGCTCGATCGGCTCGGGAGGCTCGGCGATGTGAGCCATCACCAGCGAGTGTGTCGGTCGATCATGAAATGGCGGCTTGCCGGTCAACATCTCGTACGCCATCACGCCGAACGAATAAAAATCGGAGCGCGCATCAGCATTTGGATCACCGGCTGCCTGCTCCGGTGACATGTAGGCCGGAGTTCCGAGCGACGTTCCCGCCTGCGTCAGGGTTCCGCCCGGTGCTTCGACGCGTGCAGATGAAATCGCTTTTGCAATTCCAAAATCGGTAACGACTGCCGAACCGCCGGCGAGAAGAACGTTGTCGGGCTTTATATCCCGATGAACCACTCCGTGCGAGTGCGCGAATCCCAGTGCGCGGGCGACGTCGCGAAGAATCCAAACCGCTTCGACAACCGGAATTCCCTGCTCGCCGAGCAAGCGTGCGCGAAGCGATTCACCGTCGACGAACGGCATTACGAAATACGGCAGAGTTCCCGCAGTCCCCGCCGTTAGAACAGGAACTATGTGCGCATGCTGCAGATGTGCCGCGAGTGTGATCTCTCTTCGAAAGCGATCTACGTTGATTCCTGCGGCAAGATCGGGAGGCAGAACTTTCACAACGACGCGTCGCCCAAGGACCGCATCCTGTGCAACGAAAACACGAGACATCCCGCCGCCGGTGAGCTCGCGTCCGAGCTCATAAGCGCCGCTTAAATAAGACTGTAGCTCTTCGCGGAGCTCAGTCATCCAATCGAGTCAACAACGGGTGCTGCGTGCATCATGGTGGATAGTGCATGCATGCTTGGACAACGACAACTGTTGTAAGGGTTTGGGCTTTGTAAAACCCAACCCTACGGCGGATCGACCATCGCCGGCAAAGGATTCAGCTCTGGACGGATTCCCGGAATGCGCGCGGTTGCGATGCGCGCAAAAACATCTCCTCGACGACGCCGCTGAAATACAGTTCGCCAGTTGTAGGAATCATCGTCCACCACATTTGCACCTGAGAACCAGAAGCGGATCTCATCATCAGCCGCGACGTAAGTGAACGTAGACCGATAAACGATATCTCTGAGCTCGGACAACTCACCGCTTTCGATCACCGGTGTGGGATACGTCGTCCACTGAACACCATCGGAACTCGTCGCGAGAAAGACGGCTCTCGTTGCGCAGTTTCCCGATGACTTCGCTGGATACAAAGCCCAGTACTGCGACATTTCCGGGATCCATTGAACATCGATGTGCCATGGCATCAGGTCGCCATTTCGAAGAGAAACCGGCACAGCGCTGCCCCAGGTAACTCCATCTCTCGACCGGCGAAGCTCCACGCTCGCGACGTTGTCCGAACATCCGTGCGATCCGCCGTTGATCGTCCACATCAGCCAGTCATTCTCACTGCGTCGCACGACTGACGGCGAAATAACTGTCTGATTCGCTCCTTCTACGACGTGCGTGGACGAGCCCCACTTTATTCCGTCGCGCGAGCGCACAAGGTAGATGCGATTCTTCGAATCGACGTTGCGGTAATACATCCACAGCTCGCGAGTGCTGGGCACATAGAGCAGATCGGGATCGGATAGATATCCAGTGTTTGGCGCGATGATGGGATTTGTAACCCCTGATTCGGGAAACCAGCGATACCCCAGGCGTGATACAAATACGGAAGGATTCTCGAGCGCAGTCGCGCCATTCGGGTACGGCGTCAGAGCAAGATGCAGCTCGTACGCGCCCCAATCCGTTGGAGTTCGCGCAAAATCCGGGTGAACTGTTTGTCTGGATCCATCGTACGTCTGCGGCCTCAGCAGCGACGCTTCCAGAAGCTCGATTTGACGACCGGATGCTTCCTCCGCCCCGAACGCTGCCGCGGATCCGTTTGTGAGTCGCACGGATCCTTCGTGCTCATCTTTCCCGCCCAGATTCCATGTTGCACTCACGAGACCGTTCGCGTCCGATCTTCGCGAAGATGTGGTGAGTGTTCCACCGTCGGCGACCGCCCATGAAACCGGCACATCGCTCCTCGGCTCCCCATCTGCGCCGATCACCTTGGCGACGAGGGGCAACTCGAGGTTTGCCCGGACTGCGCCCAATTGATCGTTACCGGACACTATGACCACGCGATCGCCAGCCGCGGTGTTATCCGGCGCGTTGGTGTCGCCGCCCACGCAGGCGGTCACAACAATGAGGATCGCTGCAATTTGGGGGCGCATTAGTTGGCGCAAATAATAGCTGTGACTATGGGTTTTGTCGCCTGTTTCGCTCCGGAGCCCCGTGGACTTGCCATGCGGCTGTCTCTCTGTCCAGTTTAGAGAAGAAATCCCCCGTTTCACCCTCGCCGAGCAGAGCAAAAAACCATGCGCGAGTACAAGAGCGAAGACATTCGCAACATTGCCGTCGTCGGACACGGCGCGAGCGGCAAGACGACACTGGTAGACGCCCTCGCATTTGTGTCCGGATCATCGAAGCGTCACGGATCGATAAAGGATGGAACCGCGCTCACCGACTTCACAAAAGAAGAAACGGAGCGCGGTTTTTCTATCAGCCTCGCGTGCGCCTACGCAGAGTGGATGGACTCGAAGATCAATCTTCTCGACACTCCGGGATATTCCGATTTTCAGGGAGACGCGATCGCGGGACTGACCGCCGCGGATGGCGCACTCGTAGTCGTCAGCGCGACAGCAGGCGTCGAAGTCGGAACGACTCGAATGTTCAACGAAGCAATGGATCGTAGCGATCCAATTCTTTTCGTCGTGTCGATGATCGACAAAGAGCACGCGTCATTCGATTCCGTATTCGAGCAAATCAAAACGAAGCTCACCAATCGTGTGATTCCAGTCGAAGTCCCGATAGGCGAAGGTTTCGAATTTCATGGAATCCTGAACTTGTTCGACAAGAAAGCGCACATGTTCAGGAAGGGAACGAAGGCGGGGGAATACGACGAGATAGACGTACCCGACGAGCATCGCCAGCAATTCGACAAGTATTACGAGCAGCTGATCGAAACGATCGCTGCAACCGACGACGTTCTCCTCGAGCGCTATCTGGGCGGCGAGGAAATCGCACGCGACGATGCTCTTAACGCGATGAAGGAAGCGATGAAGAAGCAGGAGCTCTTCCCGCTGTTCACGGTTTCATCGGAGCTCACTTACGGAACGCAGGCGCTGCTGACGAAGATCGTCGAGCTCATGCCCACCGCGTACGAAATGGAAGAGCTTCACGCGTTCGTCGGCGCCGAGGGAGATCATACAGTCGAGATTCATGCGAAAGACGACGCGTCGTTCTCAGCCCTCGTTTTCAAGACGCATGCGGAGCCGCACGTTGGCGACGTTTCGTACTTCCGCACTTTTTCGGGAACGCTTCACAACGGCCAGGAAGTTTACAACGCCACACGTGGAATCTCGGAGAAGATGGCGCACATCGCGATTCCTCAGGGAAAAGACCGTGTCGATGTTCCGACGCTACATCCCGGCGATATCGGCTGCGTCGCAAAGCTCAAGAACACTCATACGAATGACACACTGTCGACGCGTGAGCATCCGGTGCGACTTCCGGCGATTGAATTCCCGGAGCCGCGCGTGATCTACGCTGTGCATGCGACAGCACGCGGCGATGAAGAAAAACTTCAGCAGGGACTGCATCGACTGCATGATGAGGATGTGAGCTTTCAGACCCACTACAATCCCGAGACCCACGAAACGATCGTGGCGGGACTTGGCGAGCGTCATCTCGATGTCGTGATGTCTCATCTCAAGAGACAGTATGGCGTTCAGGCAGAGCTCAAGAAGCCGGAAATTGCGTATCGCGAAACGTTGTCTGCAAAAGCACAGGGACAGGGACGACACAAGAAGCAAAGCGGCGGTCGCGGACAATTCGGTGACTGCTGGGTTCGCATGGCACCCACGAAGCGCGGCGTAGGATATCAGTTCGTGAATTCGATTGTTGGAGGATCGATTCCATCCAAGTTTATTCCCGCCGTAGATAAAGGAATTCAGGAAGCTTCCGCTCACGGCGTTCTTGCTGGATATCCGATGGTGGATTTTCAGGTTGAGCTGTACGACGGCTCATATCATTCAGTGGATTCATCGGAGCAGGCGTTCAAGATGGCGGGCATTCAGGCATTCAACGCGGTCGCATCGAAGTGCAAGCCAGTTTTGCTCGAGCCACTCGACGAAATCGAAGTGACAACTCCGGATCAATTCCTTGGCGACGTACTTGGTGATCTGTCTTCGCGGCGCGGACATATTCTTGGAACTGATTCATTACCTGGCGGTCGCTCTCGCGTTCGAGCCGTTGTTCCGCAGGCCGAGCTGCATTTGTACGCGACAGATTTGTTTTCAAAAACTCATGGGCATGGTAACTTCGTGCAACGATTCAAGGGATATGAGCCCATGCCAGCCGATGCAGCACAGCGTGTGATTGCCGACAACAAGGAATCGAAACAGGCGGTGGGATAAACAATGAAAATCGTTTCCGGCTGTGTTGCGCTGGTCGTGATTGCGTCGACTAATGCACTCGCTCAAAGCGCTTCTTACGCTTCTCCGCAGCGACAGATTGCTGCAGCGATCAGCACGTTGCCGTTGCCGCTTCGTGCAAATGCGACGGTGTTGGGTTACAACCCGAGCGGAAAGTTCATGACTCTGCGCAAAGGGTCGAACGATATGATTTGTCTCGCTGATGATCCGACGCAGAAGATGTTTCATGTTGCCTGCTACCATAAATCGCTGGAGCCGTTCATGGCACGCGGCCGCGAGCTGCACGCTCGCAAATTGTCTCGCGAGGCGATCGACAGCGTTCGGCTTGCCGACATCAAGAGCGGCCGGTATTCGATGCCTGCAAAACCGGCTGCGCTGTATCAGTATTTCGCCCCGCGTGACAGCGTGAGTGCAACTTCCGGTGTCGTGAAGGGTGCGAGTTACCTCTATGTGGTATATCTCCCGTATGCAACTCCGGCATCGACTGGCATTACTGCAAATCCAGTCGATGGGGGCCCTTGGATCATGTATCCCGGGAAGCCGTGGGCGCACATCATGATCGAGCCGCAGAAGACGGCGACCATTACACCGTAAGGGAGCAATAATGGCGGAGGAGAAGGACGCTGCAGGTGTCGTCGCTCCACCGCCGGTCATCTTCGCAGTGCCGCTGGCGGCTGCAGTTTACGAGAACACGTCGCACGCGATTCCGTTCGCGACGGGTCCGGTCGCAATGTTTCTTGGGATCGCAATCATCGTTGCCGGCTTGTTTTTGTTTGTGGCGGCCGTCCAGCAATTCAAGAAAGCCGGTACAGAGGTGGTGCCGTATCGGCCGACGACGGCAATCATCGAGGTGTGGCCGTACTCGTTCAGCAGGAATCCGATTTATCTCTCGATGGCAATCATGTACATCGGGATTTCGCTGATCTTCAATACCTGGTGGCCGATCTTTTTACTTCCGCTCGTTCTCCTAGTGATTCAGCGCGGTGTAATTCTCCGGGAGGAGGCGTACCTCACACGCAAATTCGGCGACACGTATTTGAGCTATAAGCAGCGCGTACGACGCTGGTTCTAGCTGATGGCTGATAGCTGCTTTATTGCGCTGTCAGCCGGCTGAAATTATCGGCGAGCTCGTTCGCGCGTTGCCCTGAGAATTCTCCAAGACACGCAACTCGCGGTGGCGCCCAGAGGCGGCCCTCTTTTCCCTTACCGCGGCGGCGACATTCCGTGTCGCGGTACACGAGCCACGCGCGCTGCGCGACGCGCAGGCGCTGAACTGACGCCGGGTCAGGTCTTCCGGGCGCGACCCCTTCCTGTCTTCGCATCTCCACAATCAATGAGCGATAGATGCGATTCATTCGCATGTCCGCGACCGCGAGCGTAGTGCGGACACACGCTGCCTGGTCCGCTTGTGCGGGCGAATTGCAGGGATTCCCGGCTCGACGTGGCGGAGCCGCAGGTGCGGGTGCTGGCGCTGGCGCTGGCGCTGGTCGCGCTGCTGGAGGTACCGGTGCAGGCACAACAACGGTCGGTGCTGGGGGTGCAGGGGCCGGCGCGGGAGCCGGAGCCGGCGCTGGGACAGCTCTCGATTTTCCCTCGAGAGAGCCCGCCAGAACCGAATCGGCGGGCTGACTATCGGGCGGAGGCATATTGCCCACCGAATCGATGATCAGTGTATCGCGATTCGCGAGTGCCAGATCTGCCGCCAACGCTGAATCCGCGGCGGTATCGTCGCGCTCGCGCCCCTTCGAAGCATCGTCGCCGCACGCGCTGAAAAAAACTACAAGACTAAAAAAAGCCACAATGCGGCGGGGACTGAATTTCGAGAACACTTTTGATCCTTGCAAAGTTCGGTGAGCTGAGGTTATTCACATCCGCATGAAATCACTCAGAGAATTCTATTCCAGACGCGCCATTACTGCACTGGTGCTCGTCGCCGCTTGTACTGCGGGACCGAAACCAGAGCCGGAACCAGTGCCGGTTGAGGGATCGACCACCGTTTATCTGGTTCGGCATGCTGAGAAGGAAATTTCAAATCCGAATGACGCTGATCCCGACATCTCGAGCATTGGTCGCGATCGGGCGAAGGCGCTGGCGTCGCGCCTCGGAGCTTCGGGGGTGACAACGATCATCGCGACTCAATTCAAGCGCACGCAGGAAACCGCGCAGCCGCTCGCTTCACAGATTGGAGTTGCGCCCGAAATCGTGCCCGCAGGAAGTATCGGTGCTACGGACAGCGCGGTCGCGGCGATACTTCGCCATCGTGGTGG
>DATLDN010000180.1:0-15265 GCA_035525855.1 Gemmatimonadaceae bacterium | reverse complement strand
GATTGAACAAGCGCTTCGCCCAACAGGGAAGCGCTTTCTTTTTTGGGGTGATGTCGCAATGAATCATCCTGATCTCGTGAAGACGCTGCCGAAGTCGCTCGTTCCCGTCGCGTGGAGTTATGGAGCAGATACGTCATTCGTTCGATTCATCAAACCGTTTCGCGATGCGGGAATGGAAACGTGGGTTGCTCCTGGAGTAAGCAGCTGGAATCGTGTTTATCCAAATAATGCTGTCGCACTCGTCAACATTCAGCGATTCATACGTGACGGTCAGAAGCTTGGCGCAACTGGAGTACTCAACACATCGTGGGATGACGATGGTGAAGCATTGTTCAATCAGGGGTGGTACGGAACTTTGTTCGGTGCGGCGGCGTCGTGGCAGAGCGGTGAGAGCAACATCGAAGATTTCACATCGAGCTACAGTGAAGTTTTTCACGGCGATACGACCGGACTTCTCGATAACGCGCAGCGAAAACTGTCCGCTGCGCATGCGTTGCTCAGCAAAGGCGGCGTCGGTGATGCGAGTGATTACCTGTTCTGGATCGATCCGTGGAGCGACGAAGGAAAGTTGATGGCGCAGCGCATACGGCCGCTCACACATGATCTTCGAATGATCGCTGAGTCAGCGATGGTTCTCATTGCCGAAGCTGATCGGCCTGGGTTGCAGGAGCATGATGCAATCGATGCTATGGCGCTCGGCGCTCGCAGAATGGATTTAATCGGAATGAAGTTTCAGTTCGCGGATGAAGTGGTGCAGATGTACTCCCGTGCGCAGGATACGACGAACAAGAATGCCAGTCGCGATCTTGCCGACATTACGGGAATCAATGGACGATTGCAGGATTTGCGCGATGCTTACTCACTAGTGCGTGATGAGTATGAGAAGGCGTGGCTGCGCGAGAATCGTCCCTATTGGCTGCACAATGTTCTCGCGCGATACGATATCGCAACGCAGCTGTGGATCAATCGTGCAGACAGAATCAACGCTTCGCGGCAACAATGGTCTCGTACGCGAAAATTGAAACCACCTGCAGATATTGGCGTTCCCGACAGCATGCCTGGACTCGCTCTCACACCGCCAGCCTGACGGCACGCGCGTTGCCCTCTAGTCGCACAGACTTTGACGGGAGCCAGCGTGGGAAAGAACAAGAGCAATGATGGGCGACAACAAGGTGCGATCCATCACGAGCCGGGTCAACAGGGCGAAAAGACTCGGGCGCGTCAGGCCGAGATAGCAAACACCGGATCGCGTGAAGCGGGCGGACCGACGTTCGATCCGGACAAGATTCGCGCACACGACGATGTTGGACGCGACCGTTTGTTCGAGGATCGCCAGCAGCACGACGAGGCAGAGAAGAACAGCGAGAAAACGCGGCTGGCGAAAGATCGTGATCGTCACGGACATGACTCGAACGACGAGCTGACGCAACGAAGCCGATCGTCGAGCGCTAAGCGAAAGAATTAGCCGGGCGATCGTACTTCGTATCATTTAGATACTAATTAGCAGGTCTGGGTTTTACTCTTCGCCATTACAGGAAAGGTGGCGTCGTGAAGCTCAGGCCGATCGTCCAGCCCGGGCCGCGTCGTCGTGTGCGTACCTCCGCACCGTAGCTCAAATCAAACTGCGCGGATCGCGCACTCGATCGAACGCCAAGCTGAAACTCTGCCGGTGTTTCGGCACTCTTGGGCCCGGGTGCGACCGCGCCGTACACCTCGCCGATGAACGCGAGACGCGGCCAGGCCCACGCATCGCCGCGAACAGCGTAGGTAATAGCGTTCGCACCAATTCCATGGGCTGACCGGTACAGCCAGCCGAGATTCTCGTGAAGTACGATGCGGCTTTGAGCTAGAGGAAGGCTCAGTGGTACGTACGCGTACACCGTGTTCGCGCCTCTGGCCGTGCCGGAAAATGCCGGGTCCCTTCCTACTCCAATGGCGAGGCCAGCTCCCCACGAGTCAGTAGTCATTGGCTTGAACAATGTTTTCGCCTGAGCCGTGTACTCGAAGTGGCCATCAGCTCCGTCCTTCCACACGGCGATTAAGCCAACGGACAACTCGAGATTGTGAACCGGCGTGCACGCGGGCAGAATCTGCGACGATCGCTGTCCGTGCCACAATTGAATCTGACACGCGCGATAATCAGTAAGCGCGGCATCGTCCGTCACGTACTGTTGCGCGCCGACACTTGATGTCAGTAGGTGTATGCCCGTGCACGTGAGCGCGAGAACGACCGCGCGCGATCGGATCATGCGTTCGATTATAGGCGCTGGATGCACGACAGCGCTACAGGAGGCGACATCTAACTCCCGCGATTATCTGTAAACCGCTGACGATGCTGGCTCGACCGTTGCATCCCCGTAACGCACGCGTAGCACGATTCAAAGAAACCGGCTCTGTCACCTTGTTGCCGGAATGTATGTTCCATCGAGCACAGGCTTCCAGGGGAATGCCCTACATAGGGCGCTCGATTAGTTTTCGACCACCCGCCCGTTTACCTAATATCAGATGATGCGTTTCAAACTTTATTTGCCGACTCTCGGCGCTGTCGCGTTGATTGCCGCGTGCGCCGTCAACGAAGCCAAATCGAATCCGCCCGTCGAGCAGGCCGAAGTGCCGAAGCTCGATCCCGTCGCCGTAACCGCCGGCCAGGCCCTTGGTGCCGCTAAGGACTCGGCCGTTACGGCTCCTGGTGACACAGCGCCCGCAAAAGTCTCGATCACCGTTCCCTCGGTGACTGGACGCAGCAAGAAAGACAGTATCGCTCTCGTTTCCGCGATTCGGGCAGGAATGAAAGACACACGCTGGCCCGTGAAGACTGCCGCTCCTTTACCAGGGTCGATTCTGCCCGCGAAGCGAATCGTCGCGTACTACGGCAACCCCCTCTCGAAAAGGATGGGAGTCCTCGGCGAATATGACCCGCCTACGATGCTAGCTAAGCTCGACAAGGAAGTGGCCGCGTGGAACAAGGCTGACCCAACTCATCCGGTTCAGCCGGCGCTACATCTTATAGTAGTGGTCGCACAGGGAGCTCCCGGGAAGGACGGCAAATACCGTCTCCGCATGGCAGATGAGCTCGTCGAGAAAGTCTCGTCGTGGGCCGCGCAGAAGAACGCAATCCTGTTTCTCGATGTGCAGGTTGGCCTAAGCACAGTTCAGGAAGAAATTCCACGACTCGAGCAATTTCTGAAGCGCCCGAACGTGCATCTCGGCATCGATCCGGAGTTTTCGATGAAGCACGGCGAGAAGCCCGGAACGAAGATCGGAACGATGACGTCCGAGGACGTCAATTTCACGGCGAATTATCTCGCGAACCTCGTGACGGCCAATCATTTGCCGCCGAAGATTCTCATCGTTCATCGGTTCACTCGCAACATGGTACAGGGTGCGAAGAATATTCGTCTCGACCCGCGCGTTCAGATCGTGATGAACATGGATGGTTGGGGAAATCCGTGGCTCAAGTTCGATTCGTATCGGGATTACGTTGAAGCAGAGCCGGTGGAGTTCACCGGATTCAAGCTGTTCTATCACAACGACACCAAAAAAGGCGAGCCGTTGCTCACACCTGGCGAAGTTCTTCGTCTGACTCCGGCTCCGCTATACATCCAATACCAGTGAGCTCATGACGATCGCCACCATTAATCCGGCAACTGGCGAGACGGTCAAGACTTTTGAGCCTGCATCAGAGCGCGATGTAGAACAGGTTTTGGAGAGAGCGGCGAGTGCGTTCAAAGCGCACCGCCGCTCTTTGTTTGCGGAGCGTTGCGCTCTGATGACGCGCGCCGCAGAAATTCTCGAGGAAGAAAAGAACGATCTCGGTAGGCTGATGACGCTCGAGATGGGAAAGCCCATCGATGCGGCAATTGCAGAGGCTGAGAAGTGTGCGTCTGCGTGCCGGTATTACGTCGAGCACGCCGAGACATTCCTTGCTGACGAGAATGTTGTCGTAAAGGATGGTCGAGCGTGGATTGCATTTCAGCCCATTGGTCCGGTGCTCGCCATCATGCCCTGGAATTTTCCGTTCTGGCAGGTATTTCGATTTGCGGCTCCTGCGCTGATGGCCGGCAATGTTGGAATTCTCAAGCACGCGTCGAACGTTCCTCAGTGCGCTTTAGCGATTGCCGATGTGTTCAAGCGTGCCGGATTCGAAGATGGAGTTTTCCAGACGCTGCTCGTCGAATCCTCAGCAGTTGCAGATCTTATTGCTGATCCTCGAATTGCCGCGGTAACGCTCACAGGTAGCGAAGGCGCTGGTCGCTCTGTCGCGGGCACGGCTGGAAAACATCTCAAGAAGACGGTGATCGAGCTCGGCGGAAGTGATCCTTTCATTGTAATGCCGAGTGCCGATGTCGACGCTGCAGCGAAGACGGCAGTGACTGCGCGAATGATCAACAACGGCCAGTCGTGCATTGCTGCAAAGCGATTCATCGTGCACGAGCAGATCTACGAGCGGTTCATGGAGCGCTTCGTCAGTGGAGTCAGGGCGCTGCATGTTGGAGATCCGATGGACAAGAAGACGCAGGTTGGTCCATTAGCGACAGCGCAAATCCGCGACGATCTCGAGAAGCAGGTTAATGCGACTGTTGCGGCGGGCGCGCGCGTAGATGTTGGTGGTAAGCGAGTCGACGGCCGCGGATTCTTTTTTCAGCCGACCATCTTATCTGAGATCCCTGCAGGCGCAGCCGCCGAATCCGAAGAGCTGTTCGGGCCCGTTGCGTCGGTGTGGAAGGTTGGCTCAATCGACGAAGCAATCGAGCGCGCAAACGGTACTTCGTTCGGACTCGGTGCGAGTGCCTGGACTGAAGACGCAGGCGAACGCGAGCAATTCGTTCGCGAGATCGAGGCTGGCCTCGTGTTCATCAACGGAATGGTAGCATCTGAGCCGGCGCTGCCATTTGGTGGAGTGAAGAGCTCCGGTTACGGGCGAGAGCTGAGCGTCTTCGGGATTAGAGAGTTCGTGAATATCAAAAGCGTAAAGATCTCAGCCGGCGTGCAGGAGAGAAAAACCGAATAGGCGTGCGCTCGTGTGGAGTTCGTATTAAGTGAAGGATCTGATTGTTGGCCGGTGAGCCAACAATCAGATCCTTCACTCACACAGAACCGGACGCGTGCAACCGATCCTAATTCCCCGCCATCCCCAACGCATTGAGTATGAACGCGAACCTCACTGCCTGATCTCTCAACGCATCGTAGCGACCGGACGAACCAGCGTGCCCGGCTCCCATGTTTGTGCGCAGGAGCAACAGATTGTTATCGGTCTTGTAGGCCCGAAGCTTTGCCACCCACTTCGCCGGCTCCCAATACGCAACACGTCGATCATTCAACCCCGTTGTAACGAGCATTGTCGGATAAGCTTTCTTTTCCACGTTGTCATATGGCGAATAAGACTTCATGTATGAATAGAACTCGGCTTTGTGCGGATCGCCCCATTGAATCCATTCGCCAGTCGTCAATGGAATCGACGCATCCATCATCGTGTTGATTACATCGACAAACGGAACATCGGCAACAACCGCCTTGAACAGATCCGGTCGCATATTCACGACGGCCCCCATCAACAACCCGCCCGCACTTCCCCCGCGGATCGCGAGCTTTTCCTTGGACGTGTACCGGTCGCGCACGAGATGCTCGGCAGACGCGATGAAATCCGTGAACGTGTTCTTCTTGTTGAGCAGCTTGCCCTGATCGTACCAGTACCGCCCCATCTCTGAGCCGCCGCGAATATGCGCGATCGCGTAAACGAACCCACGGTCGAGGAGACTCAGATTATTCGAGTTGAAAGCCGGATCAGTGCTGCTTCCATAGGAACCGTATGCGTACAAAAGCAGCGGACGCGATCCGTCCTTCACGAACGGCTTCTTATAGATGAGTGAAATTGGAATCATTGTCCCATCACCCGCCCGTGCCCAGGTTCGCTCGGTCGCATAAAGCTTCGGATCATATCCGCCGAGCACTTCTGTCGCTTTGAGCAATGTTCGCGACTTATTGGTCATGTTGAAATCGTACACAGTCGCCGGGGTCGTCAACGATGTGTATGTGAAGCGCACCAAATTCGAATTGTATTCGGGATTGAGAGCACTCCTGAAAGTGTAGACGGGCTCGGGAAAATCCACAGAATACGTCTGAGTGTTCGCGAAATTCATCACGCGCATGGTTCTCAGTGCTTTCTGCCTCTCATAGAGAACCAGATAATCCTTGAAGACATCTATTCCCGTAAGCAGAACTGAATCCCGCATTGGAACTATGGTCTTCCAGTTCGCCCGACCTGGATTGTCGTCGGGTGCTTCCACGAGCTTGAAGTTGACCGCGTTGTCATTCGTGACTATGAGAAACTTGTTGCCATGATGATCTACGGTATACTCGAGATCTTTTGTTCTTGGCTGAATGACCTTGAACGTTCCAAGAGGATCATCCGCGCGAAGATACTTGTACTCTGTTGAGCTGAAGCTGCCATCGTTGATTAGGATGAACTTCCGGTCCTTGGTTTTTTCGAGACTCACGCCGAACAAGTCGTCCAGCTCTTCGGCCATCACAACATCGGGCGTCGTGCCCCCGAGTACGTGGCGGAGAATGCGGTAGGAGCGATTGGCCGAATCGCGCATACCATAGAAGAGCGTCTTGTTGTCGCCGGCCCACTCGAGTGAGTAATTCACCAGGTGTGCGCGGTCCGGGAGAATTTTCCCGGTCGAAAGATCTTTTACCATCAACGTATACCGCTCGTCGCCGGTAGTATCGATGGTGAACGCGAGTAAGCGATCGTTCGGGCTCACGGTTGACGTTCCAACCCGGAAAAACTTTCGACTTCCGGCTTCTGCGTTTTCGTCGAGCATTATTTCTTCCGGAGCGTTGAGGCTTCCCTTTCTCCGCGCGAGGATTGGATACTGCTTCCCTGCTTCGGTGCGCGAGTAGTAGTAATAGCTGCCGACCCGCTCTGGCACTGACAGGTCGGTTTCCTTGAGCCGGCCTTTCATTTCCTGGTACAGTTTCTCCATGAGCGGCTCGAGCGGTTTCATCACCGACTCGGTGTATCGGTTCTCCGCGTCGAGATACGCGAGCACGTCGGGATTCTTGCGTGCGTCATCGCGAATCCAGAAGTAGTTATCCGTGCGAACATCGCCGAGTGTGGTGTCAACACGTGGTGTGATGCGCGCGATTGGAGGGGACAGGGGTGTTGCGGGTGCTTGCGCAACGCCTGTGGCAAACGGTGTTGCAATAATCAGCGCGCGGAGCTTACCGATGATTCGCATTCGATGTCACCTCTTTTAACGGTGCGACATTGGCATTAACCAAACAACAATCAACCCACAACCTTTCGAGTAATGCTCGAGCTCGGCGGGAATTGTCGATGCTGCGGGATATACTTCGATTCCCTCGATCAGGTCAGGCGGAAGCAGCATTCCAAACTTATCGTCCGCGGTCACGGCGGTGGAATCTTCTGTTTCTCCAGTGTAGTACGCCGTCGGTTCACCGTCGATGACAAGCGTCAGAGGACATGCAGTTGTTGATTCCTGCGGATAATCCTCATACCCTGACTTTCCGCTGGGAGAAATCACGGCGATTCCCGGAATGTCCCTGAATATTTCGACGAGTGAAGTCGTCTCGTCGTGTTGATCGATTTCGTCAGCCTTAAAAAATGTGCCGGCTTTCTCACGCGATTGTCGCCGATAAAACCCCACGCTGTCCAACACATCGGAGTGCATCTTCTTACCCGCAGTGTCCGGAATTAAAGCAGGAGGGCGCGGCACGACCAGATGCGTTTGTACCACAGATGCCTTCGTGAAGTCGAGCGTAGTCCTCGCTACTGACTTCCTCTTTGACATCACTTCCGCAGCTCCAATCATCTCGGATGTAAATCCGCAAGCGGAGAACTGACCGAAATTGTCTGTTATCACCTCGAAGGAGAGAGCTGTCGGCGCGCGAGCGAGCATTAGACCCACAGGTGGTCTCTCGCGGTATGTCACTCGCACGCGAGCACCGACAACAGGTTTCCCATCTAAACTGTTTACCGTTCCGTGTAATACTCCGCGCGCGTCGTTTCCCACTACCGTCGACGCCGTGTCTCTACATATCCTCGGCCACACCGCTCCCAGAGAAGGAACCGACAGAAAAAGTTGAGCCGAGGAACCTGTAAGCTGAAACTGACTTTCAATCTCCGTGAGGCCGAGTGATTGAAGCGCCGCGTGAGTAAAGGAGATCGTGTGCTGACCAGGCTCGACGTCCCGGAACGTAAACCTTCCATCTTTGCCGGACCGCACCGTTACGTTTCCGAGCGTCACCGCTGCTTTACGGAGGGGTCGTTGGTTCAAGCTGTCGAAGACAATCCCGCGCACCACTGTCGAGACAGTGTTGGCGGAAACTGCTTCTGCGGAAACCGCTTCTGGGGGAATAATCGATCCGCCGGTTTCGGCAGTACCCACTTGAACGAATTCTCTTCTGTAGGGATTTGACGCGGCGCGGCGCATCTCTATGAGCGGCATCGTGAGCTTCCATTCATCGACGAGCCATCCGCCAGATGGAGTTCTCAGAAACTTAGTAAAGCCACCGCCGGACATTCCTTCGGGTAGCCGTACGTTCACGTAGCGAAAATTCATTTCACGAAGCTGCGAAGACGCTTCGTCCACCCAGAGCACGCCCGCGATGTCTGAAAGTTTTCGTTTGGGCGTGGGCCGGAAGCCGACGCCGATTTGTCCCTGCCTCGTTGAATCACGAACAACGGTGAAGCAGTGGGTACTCGCAAAATCCTGAGACAGCAGGACAGATTCGTCAGGGCCGAAGAATTCCCAGCCGCGATATTCGTTGCCCCGGACATATCCTTTCTTCGCGAGGGTTGCCGGGTCGTCGATGCCAAACGGTCTGTGATCTTTAATCGCAACAGTGCGCGATTGATTTACAAAGACTTCCCCTTTAAGGCCTGTTTGCTTGTTATATGTGCGGGCCTGCCCCAAACCCACGAAGTCGCCGAGTGTGAGCTGACTCGATCGCAGCGCCTTCGTGATTTCTTCCCAGACGAGTGCGACGCTGCTTCGGTCCTCGGCCGGTTGCCGGCACGCACTGCTTGCACGCACGACAACCGTCTTCAAAGAAACCTGATCGCTGCGAACGCGAAGAGTGAGAGTGCCTTCATACGGGATTGTGAGAATGTCCGAGTAGAAGGGTGCGAAACCAATTCTTCTCACGCGCACTCGATACGATCCGGAGGGAGCAGTAAGTGCTCGATTACCACTTACCGATGTAAGCCCTTCGGCGATGACTGAATTCTTTTGATCGACCAAGGCGACGAGTGCGCCTTCGATGGGAGCTCCGCTCGTGGCCAGTATGCGGACCCGCAGCTGAGTCGGCGACTGCGCATAGGCACCAACGGTGATCGCGAAGTAGCTCAGGAGTATGACCCATACCGTTTTCTTGAGCATTGAGGAATGACTCTGCATACTGAGGCTACTCAAACTCTATTTCGAGAGTGTTCCGTTGACAGTCGCGTACAAAAGTCGTCTCAACAAGTTTGGAATTGCCACGCTCGTGGGTCTTACAGCGTGCGCGCCGATATACCAGGAATCCGCGCGCCAACCGGTTACGCTGATCGCGGGCGTTACGATAATAGACCCATCAGATGGTAGCGAGAGGAAAGATCAGAACATTCTTATCGCGGGCGGGCGAATAACCGCTGTCGGCCCGAACAGCTTTCAACTACCCGTCGGCACTCTACTCATCGACGGCCGTGGAAAGTTTGCAATCCCGGGACTCTGGGACATGCACGTCCACTTCATGAACACCGGTCCATCAGCGCTGCCACTCTATATCGTGAATGGAGTAACGAGCGTCCGCGAAATGGGTGGATACATCGATAGCACGCGTGCGTGGCAGGCACGAATGACGGCGGGGACAATGATCGGACCGAGATTCAAAACGCCGGGCCCTGTGCTCGAAAATCCACGGTATCTCGCGAATGTTCGTGTCCGCGACTCGGCACTCGGTGGTGGCCGGCTCGCTTCACGCATTCTTCCATACCGCATCGGGGTGGCCGATTCCGTTGCAGCGGACCGCGCAATCGACTCATTGAAATCCCTCCACGTGGACTTTGTGAAGTTTCGAACTGTAGCATCCAAGTCCGCATACTTTGAAATTCTCGCCGCGGCGAAACGGGCAGGCCTTACTGTCGCCGGGCATTTGCCTGGAGTCGTTGACGTCGGCGAAGCGTCTGATGCCGGTCAAAAAAGTCTCGAGCACGCTTTTCTGCCCGTCACATCGACGATGTCAGATGCCGCGCGTAAGGCACTTTATGCGCGCATCGCAAAGAATGGTACCTGGTACACGCCGACACTTGTCGTCTCACGCGAAGTGATGATGCATGCAGATTCTGCGAATCGTCTCATCTGGGGTGACGATGGAAAGCGAAATGATCCGGCTTGGCCGTACGCATCCGAGTGGCTGCTGGGATGGTGGCGAATGCAAGTTGATGAACGCATCAATCAGCCTGACACGGCGTTCGCTTTACTTCGTGGAGTGTATGCGAGCTCAGTCGCCGATGTGCGCGGACTCGCCGACGCTGGTGTCCGCATCCTTGCCGGAACCGATGCGGGAAGTGTTCTCGTCTATCCGGGCTTCAGTCTCCACGACGAGTTGAGACTGCTCGTCGAAGATGCGAAGCTGACTCCGCGCCAGGCGTTGTGGGCCGCCACACTCGGCCCCGCGATTTACTTCGGGATGGAGAAAGACCTCGGCAAGATTGCATCCGGCAAGATCGCGGATTTTGTGCTGCTCGATGCCGACCCGTTAGCGAATATTCGTAATACAACCAGAATTTTTGGAGTTTCAAAGGGCGGGCGATTCTTCGATCGGGCCGAGCTCGACTCTTTGCGCGAGAGCGTGAGGCAGCGCTAGCTGTACTTACCAGCCGTTCACTCGATCCCACTCATGCAGGATCTCTCGCCCGCCATGCACGACATGGTATCTGTCGTGCGCCGCAGCGGTGAGGCAAGAATGATTCGGTGCGACACGCACCTTCGTTCCGATCTTCAACCTTTCAAACGGCAGTGGCTGTGAGCTCGTCGCCACACCGTGTTCCTGGTACGCATGCTGGATGATGCATTCGCCAAACGAAGGCCGGCCATCGATGTCGAGAACGAGACCAAAACCAGCATCCCGATTCGTCGCTGCGGTGCTTCGGTCCTTCGACAGAGCGAGAGATCCCGCATCGATCACTATCTGATTCTTTGACGGGCGACAGTTGATCACGGATGCGAGAACTGTTACTGCAATGTCATCCCGAGTACACGACTCGATCGCCGCCTGAAACAGATCCTGAAACATGTACACTCCGGGACGAGCTACTGTCACAAACTCCATGTTCTCGACGTGCGACATCGATGGAGTCGAGCCAACGGAAACCACATCGCATCGCATTCCCTCCGCTCGCAGACGATGTGCGGCAGTCGTGACGGCGGCACGCTCGCTCTCTGCAACCTGTTTTATCTCCTCAACCGCGTGACAGTCGTATGAATGTCCCGCATGCGTCAGGACGCCGGCGAGCTTGTTGCCAAGCGCGCGTCCGATTTCCAGGAGAGCATCGCCACGCGGATCAACACCACCACGTGATTCGCCGGAATCGATTTCGATGAACGCCTTGATGCCATCGCGAGTCTTTGCGATCACACGCGCCATTCCAACGTCATCCGTTATAACATTTAGTAATATGTTGCTACTAATTTGCACGCTCAGTCGATTCAGCTTTTCCGGCGTAATCCCTACAGCGAGCGTTATGTCATTGAACCCACGCGACGCGAAGTAATTCGCCTCGGCAATTGTCGAGACGGTGATACCGCCCGCCTCTCCATTCGTCGCAAGGCGCGCAACATCTGCTGACTTCGCGGTTTTCATATGCGGACGGAGAGCGACGCCATGCTTTCGCATTTTGTCGCTCATCCGTTTCAGATTTCCGGCAAGAATCGCGTAATCCAGCACCAAACAAGGCGTCTGGAGCTGGTCGAGATTCATACTTCTACCTCACCACTCGACCAGGCGTCCACGGCACACCCGCGGCATCCAATCCACGATTCAACGCGGGTACCCGAACCGTGAGCAATGCATTCAAGCGTTGCACTTCACGCGCAAGGTCGGCCATGGCAAGCTCCAGTGTCTCGCGCTGAATCTGCGTCGGCGGCGATGTCACGTCCCCGATCTCGTTCCCGACTTCGTTCACGCGCTCCTGAATCGACGGGTGGAATTTCTTGTCGTCGACATCATTTGCCTCTGCGTTCTGTCGCCCACGCACATTCGCAAGAATGTCATCGACTTCGCGATCGATCGCATTTGCTTGTCGAGTCAGACTATCCGGAGCGGAGCCGGCTTTGAGCGCCGCCTTCACTTCCGTCATCTGATCCTTCAGCTGCTCAGCAGTTCTGACAACGGCTTGTACCTTCGCCTGCTGCGTACCCGTGTTCACCCGCATTTCCCACAACGCTCGATATTCTGCAGCGCTCAACGGAATGAGCGGATCCGGATTAACAGTCAGCTGTGTCTCCGAAACTTCAGTCATGAGAGTGTCGTTCCCACCAAGCGACAATCGTGCAGTGTATCGGCCAGGAAGAACAAACGCGCCCGTCGGCTGCTGATTATTTCGCCCGCCCTGCTGCTGACCCGCCCTTGGCGCATTTAGATACGGTGGAGCAAGCCGCAGATCCCACGTGACGCGATGAATTCCTGGTTTGTTGTTCACAGTCAGATCGCGAATGCGACGACCGGTTGAATCCATAATTGCCAACGTTAGCGCACGTCCCTTCGGCAAACTGTCTTTCACGTAATAAGTGAGAGTCGTTCCGAATGGAGGGTTGGGCGCACTGAACGATCGCTCACCAACTGCACCCGCACCCCGCGCTCCACCAGGAATCGATCCGTTGTAGTTGAATAGCGTTGTCGCCTTTGCAGGAAAGAGATAGACGTGTTTCGCACGCTCTGCTTCCGCGAGCCGCTCGAGTGGTGTGATGTCATCGATGATGTAAATACCACGACCGTGCGTTCCGATCACGAGATCGTTTTCGCGCGGATGAATTCGAATGTCATGAACCGGAACGGTCGGCAGATTGTACTGAAGCCTCGACCAGCTTCTACCGCCATTCCCCGAGTAGTACGCACCGATCTCGTTTCCAACAAACAGCAGTGCGGGATTTCGCGGGTGTTCGCGAATTACCTGCACAGACGACACTGGAAGATTCGAAGAGATCAAAGTCCAGGTCTTACCGTAATCGGTGCTCTTCAACACATATGGTTTGAAATCATTGCTGCGATGTCCGTCGAACGTCGCGTATACAGTGCCTTCACTTTGGCTCGACGCAGTAACACGACTCACGTAAGTCATCTCCGGCACACCGGGGAATTTGTCGATCTTCGCCCACGTCGCACCGTCATCGCGCGAAACCTGAATCAATCCGTCGTCAGTCCCGACATACAGCAGACCTTTTCGCACGGGTGACTCGTCGACAGTGCTGATGTTTCCGAAGTCAGCGGTTCCAGCATGACGCGCAACTGCATCCTTCGTCCACATCTTCCCCATCAGCGGAAGCTTGTCGCGATCCATCCGGCGAGTGAGATCACCACCCAGCTGTTGCCAGCTGTCACCCCGATTTGGTGAGCGAAAGAGATAGTTCGCTCCCATGTAAACCGTGTTGTGATCATAGCGGGAAACCATGATCGGCGCGCTCCAGTTCCAGCGCAGATTCTCGGTACCATATTTCGGCTGCGGCTGGATGCTCTTCTGTTCGCCCGTCTTCACGTCGTACCGGATGACGCCACCGTTCTGCGATTCCGCGTAAACGACGTTCGGATCGGTTGGATCGACCGCAGAATAAAATCCGTCGCCGCCAACGGTTACATACCAATCACTGTTCGTAATGCCCTGGCGATTTCTCGTCTGACTCGGACCCGCCCAGCTGCTGTTGTCCTGTAAGCCGCCATACACGTAGTAGTACGGCAGACGATTGTCGACGTCGATCGCGTAATACTGGGCGATCGGAAGATTGGAAACGAAATCGACAGTTTGCCCGCGGTCGTGTGAGATGTACACGCCACCGTCGTTGCCGACGACGAAATGATCGGGATCCGTGGGATCGATCCACATCGCGTGATAGTCGACGTGCGCGCTTCTCGCGATCGGCGTCGACGTTGCGCCGCCGTCTTCAGAAACGAAAATGGGAACGCCGAGCAGGTAGACACGGTCCGGGTTCTTCGGATCGACGCGTATCTGACTCATGTACCATGGGAACTCGAGATACGTGCCCGTTTTCCTCCAGCTCGCGCCGTAATCATCGGAGCGATACACCTCCGGAGTTTTTGTCTCGAGCGTTGCGTAAATAGTGCGCGGCTGAGATCTGCTTACATCGAGTCCGATGCGTCCGATGTCGCTCTTCGGCAATCCCTCCGTGAGCTTCGTCCATGTCAACCCGGCATCGATCGATTTGTAAATGCCGCTCTCGGGCCCTCCACCAACAAAGCTGTACGCCTTTCGTTGACGTTGAAATGTGGTGGCGTACATGGTGTTCGGATCTGTAGGATCCATGATGACATCAGTGACACCGGTATGTTCACTGATCTTGAGAACGTTCGTCCATGTTTTACCGCCGTCGGTGGTCTTGAATAATCCGCGCTCACCGCCATCTGCCCAAAGTGGACCGACGGCGGCAACGAACACGATGTTGGGATTTGTTGGATGCACGATGACTCGGCCGACGTGCTGCGACGTTTTGAGTCCCATGTTCGTCCACGTCTTTCCGCCATTCTCGGATTTGTAAACGCCATCGCCCCACGACGAGCTGCGCTGGTTGTTCGCCTCGCCTGTTCCAACCCACACGATTTCAGGATTCGACGGAGCGAGCGCGATGTCACCGATGGACGATGTGCCCTGGTGATCGAACACCGGCACCCATGTCGTGCCGGCGTTTTCAGTTTTCCAGACGCCACCGGATGCAGAGGCAGCGTACATCAATTTTCCGAGGCGATTGCCAATTCGGCCTTCTGGGCCTTCGGCGACAGCAAGGTCTACGACTCGTCCGCTCGTGATCGCTGGACCAATTGGCCTCCATGCAAATTCTCCCAACATGGCTGAGTCATATGTCGCGGCATTGAAAGCGGTTTTAGGAGGAGTCTTTGCAGCGGGCGCAGGCTTTTGCGCGAGAGCACCAGTGGCGATGAAAAGTGTGCAAAGAACTAGGCGTGCTTTCATTAGAGTGGTAAGTGGAAGTTCTATATATGGAGATTAGGGCACGGAACAGCGAGGGTA